>DATHKV010000141.1:0-23845 GCA_035488895.1 Steroidobacteraceae bacterium | reverse complement strand
TTTAGGCTTGCCGCTGGTGATCATGCTCTCCATGTCTTGCGTAGGTGCTGGAATCTTGTGGCTTTTTAACATATCCAGGCCGCGCAAGCCACGGTACGGGGTCGACATTTCGAGGCATTCACGGGCAAACAACGGTGGCCTGGTTCACAGTTTTCCCAAGAGGGCGGGCGACCCGCCCGCTTGCTAGACTCACGGAATGAGCATGTCCTCTCGAGTGCGTCTTGTCGTGGTCATGGACCCCATTGCCGCGATCAAGCCGGCGAAGGACACCACCCTTGGGCTGCTGCTCGCGGCGCAGGCGCGCGGCTGGGAGCTCTACTACGCAGAGCTGAAGGACCTGTGGCTGCGCGATGGCATCGCGTGGGGCCGCCTGGCACCGCTTTCGGTCATGGACGATCCGGCCAACTGGTTCTCGCTGGGCACGGCGACCTCCCGCAAACTCGGCGAATTCGACGTGATTCTGATGCGCAAGGACCCGCCTTTCGACACCGAATACATCTACAGCACCTACATCCTCGATCGCGCGCAGCTGCAAGGCGCGCATGTCTACAATCGGCCTCAGGGGCTGCGCGATATCAACGAAAAGGTCTATACCGCCTGGTTTCCCGAGTGCTGCGCCCCCACGCTCATCACGCGCGACATGCACGACATGGGCGAGTTCTTGCGCGAACACGGCAAGGCGGTGTGCAAGCCCCTCGACGGCATGGGGGGCAAATCCATATTCGTGCTGGAACACGGCGACAAGAACCGCAATGTCGTCTTTGAGACCCTGACCGGCTACGGCACGCGCTACGCCATCGTGCAGCGCTATCTGCCCGAGATCGTGACCGCAGGCGATTGCCGCATCATCCTGGTCGACGGGGAGCCGGTCCCCTTCGCCTTGAGCCGGATTCCGCTGCCGGAGGACAACCGCGGCAATCTGGCGGCCGGCGCGCGCGCCGAGAGCCGCCCGCTCAATGAGCGCGACCGGTGGCTGTGCGCGCAGATCGGACCTAAGCTGCGCGATGCCGGAATGATATTTGTCGGACTCGACGTCATCGGCGATTTCGTCACCGAGATCAACGTCACGAGTCCGACCGGCATTCGCGAACTTAACAAGAAGCATGGTGTCGACATTGGTTCGATTCTGATGAACGCGATCGAGAGGAAATTGGGCGCCGCGTGAACTCTGAAACGCTTCAAGCAGCCGACGCGCTGCAGGCCGGCGATATGCTGCGCACCCGGCTGCCGCCGGCGAACGACCGCATGCTGACCACGTGCTTTCTCGCGGCGCTCTTGCATGGAATCATCATTCTGGGCGTGACGTTCAGCTCCACCAGCTCAAGTTCGGGCGACGACGGCGCGCCGGGTCTCGAGGTCGTCCTCGTCAATGAACGCGCTCCCGCCGCGGCCCAGAATCCCAATGCGCGCTATCTGTCGCAGCGCACTCAATTGGGTTCCGGCAACACGCTGAAGCGCGAACGCAGTGTGATTCCCAAGTCATCGCTGATGCCCGTCGACCGCCTGGGCGTCCCGAGCGGCCAGGGGTTGGACGCTCAGCGGGCAGGCGCCGACACCGGCGCGGAAGATCTGGTTGCCACGCACAGCCCGTCTCAGAAGATTTTCTATTTTGCCGCCACCAGTTCGGCAAAGGATGCTTCCGAATTGCCGCTGTTGCTCGAAAAGCGGCCGGACCTCGCCATGACGCCGAACGATGACGGTATCGAACTGCGATTGCGCGGCGAAACCAAGCAGGAGCTGTGGATCGCCGCCGATACTCGCGAATCCGACGTCGCGGTGTATTTGGACGGCTGGCGCAGGAAGATCGAGCGCGTCGGCACCATGAACTTTCCGGATGTCGCGCGGCGCGAGAAAAGCTCGGGCACACCGGTCATCGAGGTCACCATCGGCGCTGACGGCAAACTGCTGCAAACCATCGTCAGGCGCAGCAGCGGGCACGCCGAAATCGACGAGGCTGCCATGCGAATTTTGAAGCTGGCCGCGCCGTTTGATCCGTTTCCCAGCGAATTGTCCACAAAGCATGACCAGATACGGATCGCGTACGAGTGGCAATTCCTGGAAGGATCCACGCGAGGCGGCGCGGTGTTTTACTCAGAGCCGAACAAACCTTAAGCACCGGCCCCCATGAGCGAATCAGGCTATCTGACCAACCAGCTTCTGATCGCGATGCCCTACATGGGTGATCCCAATTTTGCGCAAACCGTGGTGCTGGTGTGCGATCACAGCTCACAGAGCGCGCTCGGGCTGATCCTCAACAAGCCGCTGCCGATGCGCATGGGCGAGATATTCGAACAGCTGGAAATTGATCTCGGCAAGGGACCCTTGTGGGATCGCCAGGTGCTGCGCGGCGGGCCCATGCAAACCGACCGAGGCTTCGTCGTGCATCGCGCCTTTGGCGAATGGGACTCCACCCTGAAAGTCTCCGATACGCTGCATGTGACCACGTCGCGCGATATTTTGGCGGCGATGGCGCGCGGCGAAGGGCCCGACGAAGCGGTGGTCGCCTTGGGCTACGCCGGCTGGGACAGCGGCCAGCTGGAGGAGGAAATCCGGGCGAACGCGTGGCTGAGCGCACCGGTCGATCCCGGGTTGATTTTCGAGCTGCCGTTCGAATCCCGCTGGCAGGCCGCGGGGCGTTTGCTCGGCGTGGAACTGTCCCGGGTCAGTCCCATCGGCGGAAATGCCTGAGTCTTCCCGGCCGAAAGTCGTTCTGGCTTTCGACTTCGGCCGGCGCCGGATCGGTGTTGCCTGCGGCGACACGGTCAGCCGGAGCGCCTCCGCACTGCAGGCCGTGCCGTCCGGCCCCGACGGACCCCGCTGGGAACTCATCGGTTCCCTGCTGCGGGATTGGCAACCTGATATGGCGGTGGTCGGGCTGCCGTATAATGTGGACGGTTCCGATAGCGACATGACCACAGCTGCCCGCGGCTTTGCGGCCGAACTGGCGCGGCGCTACTCGCTCGAAGTTGCTCTGGTGGACGAACGCTACTCGTCGCTCGAAGCCGAAGCGCGTTTAAAATCAGCGCGCGAGTCCGGATTGCGGCGGCGGCGGGTGGCAAAGTCCGATGTCGATGCCGCGGCGGCATCCGTGATCTTGGAACGCTGGTTCACCGAAAAAACCTGAGGCGCAGATGCGATCACAACAAGACAGCGCGGGGGGCTTGCGCCACCTCATCACGCTCGAAGGGCTGGCGCGCGACGCCTTGACGGCCATTCTCGATCGAGCGGAGCGGTATCGCCGTCTGCCCGGCCAACCTGCATATGAGGGCCGCGAACTGGCGGGTGTGACGCTGGCAAATCTGTTTTTTGAACCGAGCACCCGCACGCGCGCGTCTTTCGATCTGGCCAGCCGCCGGCTGGGCGCCCATGTGCTGAACCTCGATCTGCATTCCAGCTCGCGCGCCAAGGGCGAGAGCATGCTGGACACCATATACACGCTCGAGGCGATGAACACCGACGTATTCGTGATTCGCGATTCCGAAGCCGGGATGCCCGAGTTCCTGATCGATCATGTCGCCCCGCACGTGTCGGTGATCAGCGCGGGCGAAGCGCATGTTTCTCACCCCACGCAAGGCCTGCTCGACGTGCTGACGATTCGCACGCACAAACGAAGGTTCACCGGCCTCAAAGTGGCGATCGTGGGCGATGTCAGGCATTCGCGGGTCGCGCGCTCGGCGGCGACCGCTCTTGGCACCCTGGGAACCACGGACCTTCGCCTGGTCGCACCGCAGCCGCTGCTGCCCGAAGAGGCCGAATTTCGCGGCGCGCAGCGCTTCACGCGCATCGAGGACGGCATCGCCGGCGCCGATGTGGTGATGATGCTGCGAATTCAGAAGGAGCGCATGGCGCAAACGGCAGCTTTGGACGACGCCGCGTATTTCAAGGATTTCGGGCTGACCGCGCAGCGCCTGAAATTGGCCGCGCCCAGCGTGCTCGTCATGCATCCGGGGCCCATGAACCGGGGCGTTGAAATCTCGTCCGAAGTGGCCGACGGGCCGCGCTCGGTCATTCGCGAGCAGGTAAACAACGGCGTTGCGGTGAGAATGGCCGTGCTGGCCTCGATCGCGGCCACCCTGACGCGGCATCGCCGGCCGCTTTAGATCAACAATTGACGAGAGCGGGAGCGCCGCTTTACGGCAGCCGAATTTGCGCGACGCCGGCCTGCTCGAGCGTGCGGGCGGCCGCGAGACACGTGTCCTCGCGCCACGGCGCGCCAATGAGCTGCACACCCACCGGCAAGGCACGCTCCGCCGCCGTTTCACCCTCGTCCGGCCAGACCGGCACGGTGCATACCGGCAGTCCAATGCACGAAATGGGCTGAGTGAGCACGCCGAGCCCGGCCTTGGTGGGAATGCTGCGGCCGTTGATCTCGAGCGTTTCCTGGCCGACGCGCGGCGCGACTGCGGGGGCTGCCGCCGCGATCAACAGGTCGAAGCGCTCAAACAGCTCGATTGCCTCCCGATAGGCTTGTTGGCGGACACGCTGCGCCTGCACCACCCATGTGGCGGGTATCAAACTGCCGGCCACCAAGCGCGCCCGCGAGGCAGGCCCGAAGTCCTCGTACTGTTCGATCAGGCGCGGGCGATGCAGTGCGCCGCCTTCGGCACCGGTGATGATGTAAGCCGCGGCGCGCGCGACCTCGGCGCTCTTGAGTTCTGTCCACTCGGTTGCGCCGAGCGCCGCCGCCGCCAATTGCACCGAACACCGTGCCGCCGGATCCGCCCACTGGTGAAACCAGCCGCCGAGAATGCCGATCCGAATTCCCCGCCGCAGCGCCAACGACACGCCCACGGGCTCAGCTGGGCGCTGCGCGCAGGCGGGATCACGGGAATCCGGTCCTTGCATCGCATCGTAAGAGAGAGCCAGTCCCAGCACGTCGTTTGCGAACGGCCCCACATGATCCAAGCTGTTCACAAAAGGGTACGTGCCGCTGCGCGGCAGCCGTCCATAGGTGGGCTTCAAGCCAAACACACCGCAGAGCGATGCGGGCACGCGGATGGAGCCGCTGGTATCCGACCCCAAGGTCAGCGGTACGATGCCGGCGCCGACGGCCGCCGCCGAGCCGCCGGAAGAACCGCCCGCACCGCGCGTGGGATCGCGCGGATTGCGCGTGATTCCGTAGTGATGATTCTCAGTGAGAAACCCGTAAGCCAGTTCTTCCATATTGAGCGCGCCCACCAGGACGGCGCCCGCCCGGCTCATTCGCGCCACGATGGCGGCATCGCCGGCGGCCGCCGGATTGGCGGCGTTGATCTTCGCACCGGCGAGAGTCACCGTTCCCTCGACATCGAACAGATTCTTCACGGCATAGGGCACGCCGGCGAGCGGCGGCAGCGGTTTGCCCTGGGCGCGCAAGCCATCGATCGCGGCGGCTTCGCGCTCCGCCCGCTCGAAGGTTTTGGCGGTGAAGCAATTCAAGCCGGGGTCCTTGGCCTGAATCAGCGCCTTGGTTTCCGCCAAAACGGAAGCGGCGCTGCGCGCGCCTTCAGTGATTTGCCGCACGATCCCGGCAGCCGTGCCGATCACGGGCGAAACACCGGCGCGGCTTCGGAGGCAAAAGGCAGCGGCCAGTCGAACACCGATTGGGCGATGGCTTCGAGACGCGAAAACTGCAGGACGATTTCCGCAATTTGCGCTTCATCGAATGCGTAGCCCTGCAGCGCCAATGCCGCGCGCACGTACGACGCGAGCGATTTGTCGAGAGCTTCGGTCATGACTCCATCATGGCATATTGGCCGTTCGTCATGCTTCGAGTCCCGCTTATCCCAGGTGCATTGCCGCGTTCGGCTCCTCCGTACAGGCTTGGCCCCCTCACATCTCGGAGGCTCTCATGACCGCGCAGAATTTGTTCAGAGAAGACCTGGGACCGCGCCGCTACGATCTTGACTGGGTCAGGATCGTCGCGTTCCTGTTGCTCATTTTGTACCACGTCGGCATGTACTACGTGACCTGGGACTGGCATGTGAAAAGCCCCGACGCATCGGGCACTATCGAGCCGCTGATGATGCTGACCTCTCCGTGGCGGCTGTCCCTGTTGTTCCTGGTCTCCGGCGTCGCCACCGCTTACCTGTTGGCGCGCCAAGGTGCGGGACGCTTCATGGGCCAACGCTCGACTCGTCTGCTCATCCCCCTTGTGTTCGGCATGTTGGTGATCGTGCCGCCGCAGTCCTATCTCGAAGTCGTCGAAAAGCTGCGCTACGCGGGCAGCTTTGCCGAGTTCTACCGACTCTACATCACCGGATTTCATGGCTTTTGCCGCGGCGGCGACTGCCTGATCATGCCCACCTGGAATCACTTGTGGTTCGTCGCCTATCTGTGGGTGTACACGGCGGTGCTCTATGCCGCGGTTCGCATCGCGCCGCCCGCGATTCCGTGGCTGCGCCGGATTGCCGAGAAACGCTTGTCGGGCTTGGGCGTGCTGCTCTGGCCGATTGCCTATCTTGTCGCGATCCGCTTGAGTCTCGCGCCTCGTTTTCCCGCCACGCATGCCCTGGTCGGTGATTGGTACAACCACGCCATGTACTTCGGCGTGTTCCTGCTCGGCTTTTCGCTGGCCGGCGCTCGCGCCGCTTGGGGTGCGCTGGAGCGCGCGCGTTGGTTCACGCTGGGACTCGCCATTGTCGGCTGGGCTTTCGTAGCCGCATATTTCTCGGCGTACAGCGACGATGCCGCCGTTCCACCCATGGCACTGCGCTTATTCCAGCGGGCTGTTTACGGCGCCGAGCAATGGCTCGCGATCGCAGCCGTGGTGGGATTCGCGCATCGTCACCTGACGCACGACAGCGCGGTGCGGCGCTATCTGACCGCCGCGATCTTCCCGGTGTATATTCTTCATCAGACCATAATCGTGGTGGTGGCGCATGCCTTGAAGCCCGCACACCTGTATCCGCCCGTGGAAGGAGTCCTGCTCGTGCTGGTCACAGCCGCTACCTGCTTCATGAGCTACGAGGCCATACGTCGCGTGCGGCTGCTGCGGCCCTTGTTCGGTCTGGAGCTGGGCGCGCCGCGCGCGCCCAAGATCAAGGCCACGAATGTGCCGGTGGCGCAGCGGCTCGCGCCGCAACTGAGCGTTCCCCAGGACATCAACTAGCCATGGCTGCGATCGCCATCTCCAATCGCCCGCGCGCCGGCCGCTCCGGTTGGGTGCTTTACGCAACCCTGGCCCTGCTGTTCGGCCTGTACGAAGGCATCAATCAGTTGGTGGGCTTGCGCGGCAGCGGCATCGCCGGCTGGAAACCGATGGTCTGGGAGCTCAGCAGCGTCATCGTCATTTTCGCGCTCATCCCGTTCATCGTGCGTTTCGAGCGGCACTTTCGGCTGGATGACCGTCCGCGATGGCGCATCATCGCAGCACATGCCTGCGCCGCGCTGGTGTTCTCCGCGGTGCATGTCGCCGGCATGCTGGCGCTGCGCAAGCTGGCCTATGCCGTGGTCGGCCAACACTATGCCTTCGACAGTCTGGCCGCCCAGGCTTTCTATGAGCTGCAAAAAGATCTCATCACCTACGCCCTGATATTGGTGGCCATTTTCGCGAACCGCGAATTTCAAGTACGGCGCACCAGCGATCTGCGCGCAGCGGAGCTTGCGGCTGAACTCGGTCAGGCTCGCCTGAGGCATTTGACCGCGCAGATCGAGCCGCATTTTCTTTTCAATGCGTTGAATGCCATTTCCAACCGCATGCACGAAGATGTCGAGGCCGCGGATCGCATGATCAGCAACTTGGGATCGCTGATGCGCGCCGCCTACGATTCGGACGGGCAGGTGCAGGTGCCCTTGGAGCGCGAACTGGACTGGCTGCGGGGATATGCCGCCATGATGACGGAACGCTTCCGCGGGCAGCTGTCCTTTGATCTCACCGTTGCCCCGGACCTTGAGACCGTGAAGGTCCCGCGGCTGCTGCTGCAGCCCTTGGTCGAAAACGCCCTGCGGCATGGGCTGCCTTCAGGACGCGGCAATCTGACTGTCGATGTCTCGCGGCAGGGGACAATGTTGCGCTACATCGTCAGCGACGATGGGGTTGGCATCGGCGACGCCACCGTGAAACCCGGCACCGGCCTCTCCAATGTGGTGCGGCGCTTGGAATTGTTGTTTCCGGGCGCGCACACCTTCACGCTGGCGGCACGCCAACCACACGGAACCGTGGTCTCCTTAACCTTTCCGGCCGCGAATTGACGCACACCGTTGTCATTGTTGACGACGAGCCGCCGGCGCGCGCCAAGCTGCTGCGCTTTCTCGAGCCGTTGCCGGAATTTCGGGTGGTGGCGGAAGCGGATACGGTCGAGGCGGCGGTGACCGCGATCACGGCGCATCACCCCGACGTCGTTTTCCTGGACATCCAGTTGGGCGAGCGCAGCGGCTTCGATGTGATCGAGGCCATCCGCGGCGCCGAGTCGCCGCACATCGTGTTCAGCACGGCCTACTCCGAGTACGCCGTTCAGGCCTTCGACGTGCAGGCGCTCGACTACTTGCTAAAGCCGTACGATCGCGACCGTTTTCTGCGCAGCATCGCGCGCGCCAAGATTGAACTGGCGGATCCGGAGCCCGGCGACCTCGAGGAACGCGTGCGCCGCGTGCTCGCCGCGATGCCCGGACAGACGGCGCCGATCAAACAAATCCTGATACGCGATCGGGCCCGCGCCTACTTCATACCCGTCGACAGCATCGAGCGGCTGTCGGCCGCCGGCAACTACGTGGAAGTGCACGCTTCAGGAAAAGTGCACCTGGTGCGCGAACCCCTTGCCAAGCTGGCCGCTCAATTGGACGCCGGCGAGTTCATCCGCGTGCATCGCTCGCACGTGGTGAAGCTGACCGCGATCGCCGAGCTGCAGCCCATGTTCCATGGCGACTACGAATTGATTTTGCGCAGCGGTGAACGGCTGGCGCTGAGCCGGCGTTACAAGGCGTTGCTGCCGCCCGCGATTCGCGAACGCCTGTAATTTCGTGCGCACGCGTGAGCCGCGCTGGCCTTACAAGAGCGGCGAGCCGCCCTTGGCGCGCACCACTACGGTGCCGGCGATTTTGTCGTGCCATGCCTGGCGGTTGGGGTCCAACGCGATCCAGATGAAGCCGAGGAATACCACGCACAAAGAAAGGAAGCATCCCAGCGCGCGCACAATCGCGGTTTCCCAATCCACGGGCCGCCCGTCCACTCGCACCACGTGCAGGTCGAAAACGATGCCGCCGACCGTCGTGCCGCGCAGTTTCCACATGACGGCGCCATAGATGGCGAGCACCACGATGTGAAAATCGCCGAACGGATGCAGCAGGCTCACCGCAAAACCCACCAACAAGACATCGAGGAGCAGCGCCCCCATGCGTACCCAAAAACCCGCGCGCGGCATGGCTGCGGTAAAAGTCGGGGCAGCCGGCGGCGGGGCCGGTGTATGGGGTGGGGCCGAATAAGCCGGCGGCACCGGCTCTGCGGCAATGCTCGGACCTGCACCGGCAGCCGCGCCGGGCGCGGGCTCGCTGCTCGCAGTCCATCCAGGCCCTGCCATCGTCGCCGCGCCGGGGGGCGGTGAAGCGCTGGGCGGTAGGGAACCATTGGCGGCGCGGCGCGCCCGCACGCGCAGCACCAGCGTGTAGAAGACGGCGCCGAATCCAAAGAACCCCAGCAGCTTATAAACCAGAAATCCCACGACCGGGACGACGTACAGAATCAGCACGACCGCGCCGCCGATGAGCACCGCGACGGCGGGATGGCCGGCCGGCCCCGGCCGACGGCCCGAGATGCGGCCTCCCAACCACGCCAACATGACCGCCTTGCCGAACAACGACATGCAGAACAAGGCGCCGACGACGAATGGCACGGCCGCGATGCCGATTACGGTGACGCACAACAAAACGAGCAACACCGGCGTCAGCAGGATGCCGATCAGCGCCGCGAGCGCGGTATGACCAGGCTGAGATTCGAGCGTGTGCACGCACTCGTCTATCCCTTGGCGAAACATCAACGCGAGGCAGGCGTAAAAGGCCAACAGGCCCAGGGCCAGTGTCCAGGCCCAGCCAAGTCCCGGTGCGAAAGCCAGCGGCCTGCCGTAGATCAAACAGTGATTGATCCAAGAGTGCAGCCAGCCGAGTCCGGAGACCCCGCCGACATCCATATCGAGGACTCGCTGTACCGAGCCGTGAACCACCGCGCCGGGGTCGCGATGCACCCCGCCGAGCACCGCGACCACATCGCCGCCGACTTCGGCGTTCGGTCCAAGTTCGACGCTGCCCAGCACCGCGACCACATCGCCATCCACCTTGGAGTCGACGTAGTTGTTGCCGAGGACCGCGACCGCATTCTCACTGACAGGACCCGTGACCCGCGTATTGCCGAAGACCGAGACCACATCCCCCGCTTCGCCGTCACTGGTCGAAGAACCCAATACCGACACCACCGCCTCAGCTTTTTGCCCGGCTTCCAAATGACTGGAACGGCCGATGTTCACGATATTGCCGTCCTCGTGACGCTGCCAACGATGCCGATGGCGCGAGGTGGTCGGCTTGTCCCAGTCGAGGCGGCCCGGCTGGTCCGGCTCATCGCTGGAATCTTTGTCATCCAAGGCGGCCGCTGCCGCCGACGCGTGCTCGTCCGCGGCCGAGGCGGCCGAAACAGCGGCGGGCGGCGCGGTGCCTTTGGCGACGGCGGCGCCGGGATGCGTCACCACGGCACCGACGCACAGCAGCGTGAAGAGAATGCTCAAACGCCGCAACACGGAGATGTTCATAAATCGTTACCTGCCGATGAGGGCCATAGATAGAGCGTCCGGTAAGCCGCCGCACCCAGCCCGAATAGCATCACGTACAGAAGGATCCCGAGCCCCAGTCCGCCGTACAACCACAGCGGCGGAATGACGCGCACCAGCATCGCAGCCAGACCGCCCGCGGATGACATCACCGCCAAGAAGGGGTGTACCCACGAAAGCACCAGGGCAAAGGCCTCGTTCCAGGGCCTACCGCCGAGATAGGCAGATGCGCCGCCCAGAATCGTCGCGGCCACGAGTGCCGCACAGATGAGCACGAACGCGACGCGTGCGCTTACGGGCCAGTTCGCGAAACTCACGCGCCACCATGGCAACGCGGCGCGGCGCTGCAACTCGCTGACCACTCGCGCTTCCAACGTACCGGGAGCCCGGCGCGACGGCAGACCGCTAAAGGCCTGCTTCAGCGTCTGCTCGAGTTTCTGATCCGCTTCGTGCTTGTTCATGGCGTCAGCTATCCAGTGTATCGCGCGCCCCGCCGCTCTCTTGCAGCAAGGGCAAAAGGGCCGCTCGCGCACGGCGAATATCGGTTTTGATCTTGGTCAGCGAAACATTGAGTTTGTCGGCAATCTCTTGGTAGGACAGATCCTCGAAGTGATACAGCACCAGGGGCAGCCGCTGGTGGTCCGGCAGCTGCCGTAAGGCGGCATCGACGATGGCGGCGCGCTGCTCGGCGCTCAAGTCCGCCAGGATGGTGTCGGGCACTTCCCAGTCCAGTTCGGGGCCATCCGAGTCGCCGTCCTCCGCGGTCGAACGCAGCTCCGAGAATAGGCGCCAGCGCTTGCGGTAACGGCTCAAGTAGTTGAGCGTCAGATTGGTGGTGACGGTTTTGAGCCAACCGCCGGCGGTGACGCTGCTGCGCAGGTCGGAGAAATGCTCATAGGCGCGGATGAACACCTCCTGGGCAATGTCTTCCGCCTGCGTCTCGTTGCCCGCGAGGCGGGCGGCAGTCGAAAAAACCATGTCCTGATAGGCACGCATAAATGTCGTGAACTCGGCCGTTAGTTGCGTTTGCACTGGAGTGTGTGTTCGTTTAGAAACAAAACACCGCTGGCCGACAAAAGTTGCTGTTTTAGCCTGTCAAGAGAAGGGCTTGCCCCATTTTCACCCGGGCGCCCTCGAATACCCCATCCGCCAGGCGAATGCCCGGGGGCGCGAGCACTATGATAGTGGAGCCGTGCTCAAACCACCCCATTTCTTCGCCGCGCTGCAATATGGCGTCGCAGGGGATCACATTGGGCCCGGCATAGCGCAAATGCAGCAGCACATCGAGGAATTTAAGCCGGATACTGGCGACCAAAATGGCCGCCACCGGCACCAGCGTCAGCAGGCTGCCTGCGGCCAGCCGACACCGAATCACCGCCCGTTCGTTCTTGCAGTACAGCTTGTCGACCCGCTTTAGGGCGATGGGATTGACGTTCCAGGCATCCCCGGAGATGTAGTTGACCTGCTCCACCCGGCAGTCGGCCGGAGCATGGAAACGGTGGTACATGCTGGAGGTCAGCCGCAACGTGGCGTATTGGCCTCCCTCGTAGTACTGCGCCAATTGAGGATCCGCGAGCAGTTCCTGCAGCGAATATGGAAAACCCTTCGCTTGCACCACCATGCCCCGCGCAATCGACCCGCAGGCGCCCAGGATGCCGTCGCAGGGGCTGATGAGATGGGCCGGCTCCCGATCGATGGGGCGCGCGCCTTCCTTCAGTTCCCGCGTAAAACAGCCGTGCAGACTGGCGAACTGCGTGGTCTTCGCCTCGCTCAAGTCGAGGTCGGAAAACAGGCGCCACAGCGCGATGCTGCCGTTGCAGACCAAAGGATGCTCGATGCGGCTCCACCAGCCCATGAAGCGGGTCACCAGACGCCGCGGGATGCGGTTGCTGAACAGGAAGTTGATGTCTTCCTGCTGTGTTAAGCGGCCGATGAGGGACTTGGCGTTCATCTTAGTGTCATTCGTTTGCAATACAGTCCGCGCCTGGCAAATGCGCGAGGAATCGGCCATTAATACGATCGGCTATGTGCTCGCCGGGCTCGCCCTGGCGTATCTTTCGCGAAAGGCTTATGTGCGGCTGCAACTGTCCCTGGCGAAGCACCGCTCGCTCGCGGGTCACTCGCGCATGGCCCGCAGGTTTGCGTCCTGGGTGCCCTTCTACGAATACGGCGAAGCGAACTTCTTCGGCGTGGACTCGGCGCCCCCGGACGTGGTCGCGAAGCGCCGCGCCGGATTCAATCGGCTCTCGGAGCTTTTTGCCGAGCGCTTCAAACGGTCCGTCGAGAAAACCGCGGAACTCGCCGGCAGCGTTTCCGACCTCGAATTCACCTCGCGCTACCGCGTGCCCTTTCAATTCAGCGGCTACGTGCGCCGGCATCTCAAGTCCGGCTCCTTCCTCGAATCCTCGTCGGGAGTCACCGTCACCGATCTGGATGGAAATCGCTTTTACGATGTGACCGGCTCTTACGGCGTGAATGTCTTCGGCTATGACTTTTACAAGGAATGCATCGACGCCGGCGCGGCGCGGGTGCGCGACCTGGGACCGGTACTCGGCGCCTACCATCCGCTTACCGCGCACAACGTGCGGCGCCTGCTCGAAATCTCCGGGCTCGACGAGGTGTCCTTTCACATGTCCGGCACGGAAGCCGTGATGCAGGCCGTGCGCCTGGCGCGCTATCACACCCAGCGCACGCACCTGGTGCGCTTTTGCGGCGCCTATCACGGCTGGTGGGGCGACGTGCAGCCCGGCGTGGGCAACCCGGTGCCGGCCCGCGAAACCTACACGCTCAAGGATATGGATGCGGCCGCGCTCAAAGTGCTGCGAACGCGCCGCGATATCGCCTGCGTGCTCATCAATCCGCTGCAGGCCCTGCATCCCAATACCGGCGCGCCCGGGGATTCCACCCTGGTCGACAGCGCGCGCCGGGCGCATTTCGACCGCGACGCCTATGCGCAGTGGCTCAAGGCGCTGCGCAGCGTGTGCACCGAGCGCGGCATCGCTCTGATATTTGACGAGGTGTTCGTCGGTTTTCGCATCGCCCCGGGCGGCGCCCAGGAATACTTCGGCGTGCGCGCCGACATGGTGACCTACGGCAAGACCGTCGCCGGGGGACTGCCGGTCGGTGTGCTCTGCGGCAAGCATGAGCTGATGCGCCGTTTCCGCGACGATCGCCCCGCCGATATCTGCTTTGCCCGGGGCACGTTCAACTCGCACCCCTACGTCATGGGCGCCATGTACGAGTTCTTGGCAAAACTGGATGGCGAACCCGTGCGCGCTTTGTACCGCGGACTCGATGATCTCTGGAACGGACGGGCACGGCAGCTGAACGAGCGGCTGGCCGCCGCCAAACTGCCGGTCCGCGTCGCCAATCTGTCCAGCATCTGGACCCTCACCTACCCGCAGCCGTCGGGCTATAACTGGATGCTGCAATATTATTTGCGCGCCGCGGGTCTGGCGTTGAGCTGGGTCGGCACGGGACGCCTGATATTCAGCTTGAATTACAGCGACGAGGACTTCGCCGCGGTCGCCGACAGGATCGTGTCGGCGGCCGAGGCGATGCAGCGCGACGGCTGGTGGTGGAATGATGCGCAACTGACCAATAAGGCAATCAAACGCCGTATGCTCAAGGAGATGCTTCAGGCCCGATGGGCCTCGGGCTCGACTTCGCCCATCGGATCGATCAACTCGCCGCGCATCAAATAGAGCGGCGCCTTGGCGTAAATGATCGCGTCATTGAACGGATCGGTCAGGATCTTGGTGGCCCAGACCAGACCGGTCTGCACCCCCTTGATGAAGAACAGCTGAATCATGCGAATCAGCAGCGCGCCGGCACCCACGAACAACCAGATCGTGCCCACGTGGCGCACGAAGCCCCAACCGTCGGTGTGCACGGGAAAGACGCCGAAGAAGGTCGGATCAAACCACAGCACCAGCGGCACCAGCGCCCAGACGGCGTGCAGTATCACTTTGCGGCGCAGGTTGTAGCCAACCTTGATCTCTTCCTTGTGCTCGTGCGTCGCGTGATTGACGCGATCGTAGCCCTTGGGCTCGAAGAAAAAATGGCCGGATTGGCGGCTGACCATGGACACCAGCCAGCCGATCAACGCGGATTTCACCGGATCGAAGAACATGGTGATGTAGGCGATGATGAAGCTGATGGCGCTGAGCAGGTGCAGCGACTGGTTGATGCGGCTGTGATGGTAGTAGCGGTGATCGTCCCAACGCTGCATCTTGAGTTCCGCCAAAAAACTTTGCATGTGGATTCCTTGGGGTTGCGTAAGTAAGGGCCCATGAAACAAATATAGGAATTCCGTTACAACCCGATGACATAGCCGCCTTTCCGTGTGTCTTACATCAAAAAAGTGAACCCCGTCGTCATCGTATCGTCATCCTTGGCTGCCATTCTGATGCCTCATGAGAGTCATGATCGTCACCGACGCGTGGTTCCCGCAGACCAACGGTGTGGTCAGCACGCTCGCCCAAACAGCCGCGTGGTTGGGGCGCTTTGGGCACGAAGTCCGCATGCTGACGCCCAAGGATTTTCGCAGCATCGCCTGCCCCACCTATCCGGAAGTCCGCTTATCGCTCTTCCCCTACAAAAAAGTCGAGACCGACATTCTGGCGTTCGCGCCGCAGGCCCTGCACATCGCGACCGAGGGTCCGTTGGGTTTGAGCGCGCGGCGCTTCTGCATCAAGTGGGGCGTACGTTTCACGACGTCCTACCACACGCAATTTCCGCAGTACCTGCGTGCACGTTTCCCCATCCCATTGCGCGTCTCCTACGGAGCCTTGCGGCGCTTCCACGGGGCCGCGGTGCGCTGCATGGTCAGCACGCCCTCGATGCGCACGGAGCTCGCGGCGCAGGGTTTCAGGAATCTGGCGCACTGGCCGCGCGGCGTCGACACGGAAAAATTCCGGCCCAAACTCAAGGACTTTCTCGACTTGCCGCGTCCGATTGCCGCCTACGTCGGCCGCGTTGCGATCGAAAAGAACATCGATGCGTTCTTGAGAATGCCCTGGGCGGGCAGCAAGATCGTGGTCGGCGACGGTCCCGAGCGCGCGCGGCTGCAGCAGCAGTATCCGCAAGCCACGTTCACCGGCTACAAATTCGGCGACGAACTCGCGAGCTTCCTGGCGGCCGCCGACGTCATGGTGTTCCCCAGCCGCACCGATACGTTTGGTCTGGTCAATCTCGAGGCCATGGCGTGCGGCGTTCCGGTCGCCGCCTATCCGGTCACCGGTCCCATCGATGTAATTGACGACGGGGTCACCGGGGCCCTGGACCAGGACCTGGCTGCCGCCGCCGTGCGCGCGCTCAAACTGGATCCGCAGGCCTGCCGTGCGCGCGCGCTCAAGTCGGGTTGGGATATTTCCAGCCGCGCCTTCGAAAATAATCTGGTTGCCTGCCGCGATCTTGCCGCCGGACAGTTTCGCATCGCCTTTAGCGTGAATGAGCATTCCACGCGGACAGAACTTAGCCCTTAGCACCCTGGCTCAGTGAATTTGACTGGTAGCGCTTGTCAGGGAAGGTAAGAAGAGTCAAGGCACGAAAAGGCGACAGTGCCTTGCCTCTTCTTACCGTCCCTGACGAGAGCCAGCCGATCAATATCACATGCCGCTGCTACCGGCGCGTGTTGGCCGCCACTCGTCCTCGGCACCCTGACATTGAGCATCGACTTTGAAAGTCGTATGGGGATAGTGAGTTTCGAGGCACTGCGTTCTTCCGTGCCTCGAAACTCCCTATCCTCTCAGGACCTCCGAGCTGCTCAATGTCACGGTGCCGAGGCTTAGCCGAAGTTGATCTTGGCTTCCAGGTTGGTGCGCGAATCGGCGCTCGACAATGCTTCTTCGAGTTCGATGCGCCCTTCGCGCACCAGGTTGTAGAGCGCGCTGTCGAAGCTCAACATGCCGCGTTCCGTACCGGTACGGATTGCCTCTTTGACGCCGATGACGTCGCCCTTCTTGATGAGCTCCGAGATATGCGGTGTGTTCACCATGACCTCGGACGCGGCGACCCGGGTGCCGGTCTTCGCGAACACCAGGCGCTGCGACAGGATGGCGCGCAGATACTGCGACAGGTCCAGGAAAATCTGGTTGTGCTGGTCGCGCGGAAACATGTTGATGATGCGATCCAGGGTTTCGGCGCAGTTGTTGGCGTGCAGGGTCGCGATGCAAAGGTGACCCGTTCCCGCCAGCGCAATCGCCGCTTCCATGGTTTCGCGGTCGCGGATTTCGCCGACCAGGATCACGTCCGGCGCCGCGCGCACCGCGCTGCGCAGGGCGCGCGCGAAAGTCTTGGTGTCCAGTCCCACTTCGCGCTGATTGACGATGGACTTCTTGTTGGTGTGCAAAAACTCGATCGGATCCTCGATCGTCAAAATATGGTCGGATGAGGTTTCGTTGCGGTAATTGATCATGGCGGCAAGCGTGGTCGACTTGCCCGCACCGGCGGCGCCGACCATCAGGATCAACCCGCGCTTCAGCATGACCAGTTCTTTGTAAATATCCGGCATCCCCAGGTCTTCGAGCTTCGGCATTTCCGCGGTGATGTAGCGCAGCACCATTGCCGGATAGCCGCGCTGATAGAACACGTTGACGCGAAACCGTCCCAAGCCGATTTCGGAAATCGCAAAATCGATCTCGAGTTCCTCGTTGAAGTACTCGATCTGCTCCTGCGACATCAACCCCAAGGCCGCCTGGCGCACGGTCTCGGGCGTCAATATCTGCTTGTTGACGGGGAAGATCTTGCCTTCGATTTTGATCTTGACCGGCGCGTTGCAGGTAAAGAACAGGTCCGATGCCTTTTTCTCGACCATCAGCTTGAACAGCGGCTTGGTGTTCATCACCTGGGCCGGCAGGTCGGCGGGCACGCTCATGATCTAGAACACCCGCTCTTGCACTAGAACACCTGTCCTTCTTCTTCCTCGACGATCTGCAGCGACTGGCCTTCCGCTTCCGGGTTCTTCATCTCGCGCTTGCTTTCCAGCTTCACGCGCAACCGCAGTTCGTTCTTCGAATCCGCGTTGCGCAAGGCATCCTCGTAGGAAATCAATCCGGCTTCGTACAGATCGAACAGCGCCTGGTCAAAGGTCTTCATGCCGAGGCGATTGGAACGGGACATCACATCCTTGATCTTGGTGACCTCGCCCTTGAAGATCAGGTCCGAAATCAGCGGCGACGCCAGCATGATTTCCATGGCTGCAATGCGCCCGGAACCGGCTTCCCGCGGGATGAGCCGCTGCGATATCAGCGCACGGATGTTCAAGGACAGGTCCATGAGCAGCTGCTCGCGCCTCTCCTCGGGGAAAAAGTTGATGATGCGGTCGAGGGCCTGGTTCGAACTGTTGGCGTGCAGGGTGGCGAGCACCAAGTGGCCGGTTTCGGCAAATTGAATGCCGTATTCCATGGTCTCTCGATCGCGAATTTCGCCGATCAGAATCACGTCAGGCGCCTGACGCAAGGTGTTCTTCAGTGCCAGATGCCAGCTTTCGCAGTCGACGCCGACTTCGCGGTGCGTGACGACGCAGCCCTTGTGGGCATGCACGTATTCCACCGGGTCCTCGATGGTGACAATGTGGCCGCGGGTCTTTTCGTTGCGGTAGCCCACCATGGCGGCGAGCGATGTGGACTTTCCTGAGCCGGTACCGCCGACCAGGATCACGAAGCCGCGTTTCGACAGCACCACTTCCTTCAAGACCGGAGGCAGCTCCAATTCTTCGAGGGTGGGAATCTTGGCGTTGATGGTACGCAGCACCGCACCCGTATAACCCTGCTGCACGAAGGCGCTGACGCGAAAGCGGCCTATGCCGGGAGGCGCGATCGCGAAATTGCACTCCTTGGTCGAATCGAATTCCTTGGTCTGCCGGTCGTTCATGATGGCGCGCACCATGCCCGCGCTTTGCTCGGGACTCAACGAACGATCCGACTGCGGCCTGATTTCCCCATCAATCTTGATGGCGGGCGGAAAGCCCGCGGTGACAAAGAGGTCCGAGCCCTTCTTCTCCACCATGCGCCGCAGCAAATCCTGCATCAAGCGTATAGCTTGTTCGCGTTCCATTTAAATGCTGTCCTTGTTCTGCGCCTTGTACTTCGCTTCTTCGCGGCTGACAACACCTTTCGCAACCAATTCCTGCAAACACTGGTCGAGCGTCTGCATGCCCTGGCCCTGGCCAGTTTGGATGGCGGAGTACATTTGGGCAATTTTGCCCTCGCGGATCAAGTTTCGAATGGCAGGCGTACCGATCATGATTTCGTGCGCTGCAATACGGCCGCCGCCCACGCGTTTCATCAAGGTCTGCGAAATGACCGCCCGCAGGCTTTCGGACATCATGGCGCGGACCATGTCTTTTTCCGCCGCGGGAAAGACGTCCACGATACGATCGATGGTCTTTGCCGCGGAACTCGTGTGCAGGGTGCCGAATACCAAGTGGCCGGTTTCGGCCGCCGTGAGCGCCAAACGAATGGTTTCCAGGTCGCGCATTTCGCCGACCAGCACCACGTCGGGGTCTTCGCGCAGCGCCGAGCGCAGCGCCTCGCTGAACCCCAAGGTGTCGCGATGCACCTCGCGTTGATTGACCAGGCAGCGCTTGCTTTCGTGCACGAACTCGATCGGATCTTCGATGGTTATAATGTGGTCCGGGCGGTTGTCGTTGCAGTGATTGACCATGCCGGCAAGGGTGGTCGATTTGCCCGATCCGGTCGGTCCCGTCACCAGCACCAGGCCGCGCGGAAGCATGCATAGATCTTTAAACGTCTTGGGCGCGTTCAACTCGTCCAAGGACAGAATAGTGGAAGGAATGTTGCGAAACACCGCCCCGGCGCCGCGATTTTGATTGAACGCGTTGACGCGAAAGCGCGCGAGCTTGGGGATTTCGAACGAAAAATCGGTTTCGTAGAATTCTTCGAAGGCCTTGCGCTGCTTGTCGTTCATGATGTCGTACACCATGCTGTGCACTTCTTTGTGCACCAGGGCAGGCATGTTGACGCGCTTCATGTCGCCGTCCACGCGGATCATCGGCGGGACGCCCGCCGACAGATGCAAGTCCGACGCATTGTTCTTCACCGCAAAGGCGAGAAGCTGCGCGATATCAACCGCCATTTACGGCTCCTAATTAGACTAAGGCCTAGCCACCAGCAGTATATAAGAGGGTGTTGTCACCCAATATGTTAATTGGTCCGCAGAATTTGACGCTTCATGTGAACCACGTCCGGTCTCGGATACGTAGTGCGGCCCTTGCCGCCGGCAGGGACCCCAATTCGGTCATTCTGGTTGCCGTAACCAAGGCCAAGCCTGCCGAATCGGTGCGCCTGGCCGCAACCGCCGGCGTCACGGATTTCGGTGAAAATTATCTGCAGGAAGCGTTGCCCAAGATGGAGCAGCTCGCTGACCTCAACCTGCAGTGGCACTTCATCGGCGGCATCCAATCCAACAAGACCCGCGCGATTGCCGAACGCTTCCACTGGGTGCAGAGCGTGGATCGCTTGAGTATCGCGCGCAGGCTCTCCGAGCAGCGGCCTTTCCACTCACCGCCGCTCAACGTGTGCATCCAAGTGGCGTTGGTGCCCGAGCCGACCAAGGGGGGCGTGGCGCCCGAGGCCCTGGCGGAGCTGGCGGCGGCCATCGAGCCGTTGCCCGGATTGCGGCTGCGCGGCCTGATGTGCGTGCCGCCGCCGCAGGCCGATGCCGCCGCCGAGCGCCGCGTATTCGCACTTCTCAAGGCCGCGTTGACCGATCTCAACGCCCGCGGGCTCAAGCTGGATACACTGTCGATGGGAATGAGCGGAGATTTCGAATCCGCCATCGCCGAGGGCGCCACGTTGGTACGCATCGGCACCGCGCTGTTCGGCAGCCGCTAGACCTGAGTAAGGGGAACCCTGGATGAACAATATAAGAAAGTTGGCCTTCATCGGCGGCGGCAACATGGCGGCTGCGCTGATCAGCGGCCTGACCAAACGGGGGCTGCCGCCAGATCGGGTGATGGTTGCCGATCCGAGCCAGGAGCAGCTCGAGCGCGTGGCGCGCGACTACGGCGTTCAGACGGCGGCGGACAATGCGGGCGCAGTGCAGGGAGCCGAAGTGGTCGTGCTTGCCGTCAAGCCGCAGCAAATGCGCGGCGTGGCGCTTAGGTTGGCGCCGCATCTGGCGAACAGCCGTCCCCTGGTCATATCGGTGGCGGCCGGTATTCCGCATGCATCGCTCGCTCGCTGGTTCGGACCGCAGGTACCGGTCATACGCACCATGCCGAACCGGCCGGCGCTCAACGGTTTCGGTGCAACGGGCCTGTTCGCTCCGGCGGGCGTGGGCGCGGCATACCGTGCACTGGCGGAAACCATCATGGCTGCCGTGAGCGCGACCGTGTGGGTGGAGCATGAGTCGCAGATGGATACCGTGACCGCGGTGTCGGGCAGCGGTCCCGCATATTTTTTCTTGTTCATGGAAGCGCTCGAAGCGGCTGCGCATGAGCGCGGACTGCCCACCGAAGTTGCGCACCGCCTGACCCTGGAAACGGCGTTTGGCGCTGCGCAAATGGCGCGCCAATCCGCCGATTCTCTGGCCACGTTGCGCGAGCAGGTCACCTCCAAGGGCGGGACGACCGCCGCGGCGCTGGAGGTCCTTAACAACGCTGGTCTTCGTGCTATCGTCGCGCACGCGGTGGCCGCAGCGGACCGCCGCTCAGCCGAACTCGCCGCCGAATTCGGCGCCCCATGAATTTATTCTTTCCCTCGGGGTCGCTTCGACCCCGTTTAAAGGTGGCGCGCAGCACCTTGAGAGTGGCGCGAAGCGCCTGACAAAGAAATGGAAGCGATCAGATATATCGTCGACATGTTGCTGTGGCTGCTGCTGCTGGCCTTCGTCCTGCGGCTGCTGTTTCAATTGGTGCGGGCCGATTTCCGGGATCCAATGGCAGACGCCATCGTGCGCGTGACGAATTGGCTGATACTGCCGCTGCGCAAGCTGTTGCCGCCGGTGGGGAAGATCGATACGGCCACCGTCGTCGCCGTGCTGTTGGTGGCCGGGGCACGCACACTCACGATGATGGCCATGAGCGGCGCGGGGGTGGGCGACTGGGTCGTGTTCCTGCGCGTTACCGCCCTGGATCTTTTAGGGCTGGTGCTGCGCGTCTATCTGTTCGCGATGCTGCTCTACTGGTTGACCAGTTTCGTCAGCTCGAGCGGCTATGCCCCGGGAGTCCGCTTGCTTGCACAGCTGTGTGAACCGATCTTGAAGCGCGTGCGCCGGGTTATTCCGCCGATTGGGCAAATAGATTTTTCTTTCCTGTGGGTGTCCATCGCAATCGGTGCGTTGCTTGTGCTTCTGCGTTGAACATCGCCTCGTACATGCCTGATATCGCTGTGAACCCACGCAACTCTTGCGAGGCTTTTCCCTGCTTCGCAAGCGCGAAGAGCTGAAAAACCAGGGCGAATTGCTTCTATTTTAAAAATCTTTTTTTTCAAATGCGCTAAACATCGGCTTTTTTCTATGTTATTTTCGGCGCCGAGTTGAATTAGTGGGCAATTTTGCCTACGTTGGGCACTTCAATGCCCGCTCGCGCAAACATTAGCAGGAGATTTAATATGGCGAAAAAGAATGCAGCACCGACCAAGTCTGAAATTCTCGCTACCATTTCGAAGGAAACAGAGCTCTCAAAGAAGCAGGTCGGAGCCGTGTTTGACTCGCTTGGCGGCACGATCAAGAAGAGTCTGCGAAGTCACGGCTTGTTCACGTTGCCAGGACTTTTGAAGATGAAAGTCGTAAAGAAGCCCGCCACGAAGGCACGCGAGGGCGTCAATCCTTTCAACGGCGAAAAGATGATGTTCAAGGCCAAGCCGGCGAGCAAGAAAGTGCGCATTGCCGCGCTGAAGACGCTCAAGGAATTCGTGAACTGATTTGATTTAGGCTTTAGGAGCGGCTGAGGCAGCTCGGCCGCTTCGAATTGCCTGTTTCCTTGGGCCTATTCGATTCCGACCAGCTCCACGTCGAACACCAACGTGGCGCCCGGCGGAATGACCCCGCCCGCGCCTGCATCGCCGTAGGCCAGTTCCGGGGGAATGACGAGCCGGCGGCTCTCCCCGACCTTCATGCCGACCACGCCCTGATCCCAGCCCTTGATCACGGAACCCGTGTCGAGAGGAAACTTGAAAGGCTCCCTGCGGTCGCGCGAGCTGTCGAATTGCTTGCCCTTGTGATCCGCAGCGCCTGCCTCGTACAACCAGCCCGTGTACTGGACCACCGCGATTTGACCGCCGCCGATGGCGGCGCCCGTGCCCGCCTTGAGCGTGGTTTTCTGCAGTCCCGTTACGATGTTGGCAGGCGGCGCCGCGGCGGCCGCAGGCGGTGCTTCGGACTTGCCGCCGCAAGCCGCGGCCAGCACGACGCACATGAGGAGGCTCAATTTGGAAAAATTAATGGATGCCATGGACGGCATCATAATTGAAATTGCGGCGCCGCGCGTTCCGGCTAGGCGACGCGCAGCAGCGCAGCGCACACCGCGCAGGTCGCGGCGCTGCTGGCAACGGCGAGGCCGATTTCCTCGCTCCAGCCCATTGCGAACAGTCGCAACGCACCGACGGCGTCGTCAACTTCATCGACCACTTGCAGCACCCATTCCATCCGCAAAGTCTAGGTGCATGGCCTACAGCCAACCGTGAGTGAGGTCACAACCTGGGCACGGCAATCGGCTTGCTATGGCGCGTACGGCTGCGTAGGCTCTAGGCACAATGCAGCGCATTCTCGTCCTGAACCCCAAAGGGGGTTCGGGTAAAACGACGATAGCCACCAATCTCGCCAGCTATTTTGCGATTTCGGGCGACCGTCCGCTGTTGCAGGACAACGATCCCCAGGCCTCCAGCAGCCGCTGGCTGAAAAAGCGCAGGCCCGACCAGCCATTCATCCACGGCGTCGCCGCATTCGATCGCAATTCGCGCATGACGCGCGCCTGGCAGATGCGCATTCCGCCGGACGCCGCACATGTCATCGTGGATACGCCGGCCGCGGTGCCGGCGCAGGAAATGCCGGATATGACAAAAAACGCGGATGCCATCATCGTGCCGGTGCTGCCGTCCGACATCGACATTCATGCCTGCTCGAAATGCATCGCGGATTTGCTGCTG
>DATHKV010000140.1:0-34622 GCA_035488895.1 Steroidobacteraceae bacterium | reverse complement strand
CCCACCCCGAGGATCAGCGCAATCAACGCGATACGCTTCAATCCCGCTTCGAACGGCTCGGTGATCTTCCCCGTGAGGTGCAGATAGCCCCAGGCCATCACGTAGATCGTCGCCAGCGTGAGCACCGCAGGTTCCAGCACGCCCGCCAGCCGAGAGGTGTTGTCGCCAATGTAGGCGGCCAACTGGCTGTTCAGCCACGACCAAAATGTAGCGAAGAATCCCATGATCATTACGGAACCGGCTGAAAGCGAGCCTCGAAGCGCCCGTGGCCGTCGATGACCCGTTCCCGGGCTTGCTGGTCCAGCGCGGATGCCTGCGCTTCGGTCGACTGATTGAGAATCTGCAGTTTTGTCTGCTCGTTCTGCAGCATGCCGAGCTCGGCGTTGATTCTCGCCTGCAGGTCCAATATTCCCTTCTGATCCGCAGCTGTGGGAATGGCCGCGATCAAACCTTGCAGGGAGGCAAACCGACTGCTGGCATTCGCCAGCGCCTGATGCGAGAGCGCCTGTTGCATCGCGCTCCACTGACGTGCAGCTTGGATCTGTTGCTGACCGCTCGGCGACAGGCTTGCCAGTCGCTGCGGCGACAGGACGGAATTCGCCGCAATGATGCCGCGCACGTCGGAGGATAAAGGCGCGAAACCGGCGGAACCTTGCAGCGCGCCGGTAACCTGTGTCCAGTCGGACGGCAGATAGTTGCGCGCGGTTCCCCCCAAAAGTTGAGCCATTCCCCGATCTCCGGTCATAGTTTGCAGCGCCTGCTTCGCTTGCAGCAGCTGATCTTTGGCCGTGGCCAGCTGCTGCGCCATGGTCTGAACTTCTTGGATCAACTGCACGATCGCCGGCGCGTCAATGACCGCCCATTGAGCCCGTGCCGTGGGGACGCCAGCACAGCAAGCAATCAGGCAGCCGGCAATCAATTGAATCGTGAAACTTCGCATCGCTGTCTCCTTTCATTGTGCGTGTTCGACCAGAAACTGCGGCAACCATGACTTGGGGTCTGCTCCCTTCGCGGAGATGATCCGGTGCATGCGCTGAACTTGGTGTGCACGGCCGGATATGACCGCCAATTCGCCTTCGAAACCCTTCAAGTCGAGCTGGCACACCACACTGTGGTGGGCTTGCTTGACGAGAAACATGCGCGAGCCCGGCTCCAGTTGATCCTTGATCAGCCGAAACTCCCGCTCCGTGAGCCCGAAACCCTGCGTGTACTCGGCCAGATCGGCGTCGGCGTTCGGGAAGAAGACTTTGGTCGGCGTTTGCTCCACCAAGGTGCGGCAAATGGGACTGTCAAGCACGTCGCTCGGACTTTGCGTCGCCAGGCACATCACCGCATTGAGTTTTCGCCACGTCTTCGGGCCGTCTTTCGCGAAATTCTCGAAGGCCTGATCGGCCAGCAATCGCCAGAATTCGTCCATCCAACAGACGAAGCGCCGGCCATCCAGCAACTGACGCACCAAATGGAACAGGTACAGCGTGATCGGCGCACGCGTCAGCCGGTGATCGAGAAATTCCGTCACGTCGACGCCGATCAGCGCGGCGCCGGACAGTCTCGATACCACTTGATCGCGTGGATTGTCGAACACCCAGGCGTAGTCGCCGCCATGCGATTCGCACCAGCGTGCAAGCCGTGCGTGCAAACCTTCGGGATCGGTGCGATCGAGAAATTCCACCAGGCGCGACAAGCGCCGCACCGCTGGTTCGAGCATCAATGTCCCATGCAGCGCCTGATCCAAATCGGCGCTCTGGCGCACGGCCCGCGCTCCCGACTGCGCGGGACCCGACTCTCCCCGCACCAATTCGCGCAGCCAGACTTTCAGGAACTCGAGGTTCGCCGGCGTGACCGGCAGCTGCAAAGGATTGAATCCGGTGGGATGACCGCTCTTCAAAGGCAGATAGTCGCCGCCCAGCGCGCGCACCAGAATTTCGAGGCCGCAATCCTTGTCGAAGATGACTTGGGTGGCCCCTTGCCGGATGAGCATGGCAATGAGAAAGCCTATGAAAACCGTCTTTCCCGATCCGGTGGGTCCGCAGATCAGGGTGTGCCCCGTGTCCTTGCGGCTGCCGCCGTCCGGATCGAACGGATCGCTGGCATGAAGCGAGAAATAGTATGGCGAGCGTGCGCTGCTGACGAACATGCTAAGCGCGTCGCCCCAATGATTACCGTGTGCTCGGCCCAGCGGGTAATTGTGAAACGGCGCCATGGCGGCAAAATTTCGAGACGTGATCGGCGCCTTTCGCGGCCTGAGCGGGAAATTTCCCGGCAGCTGGGCCCAGAATGCGGCTTCGAGCGCCAGGTCCTCCCGCGCCACCAGCATGCCCGTGTCCGCAAGATAGGTGCGCGCTAGCGCAATGGAGTCATTGAGCGCTTTGAGGCGAAGGCCCGCATCGGTTGCGCCGTCCTCTGCACGGCCGTCCGGGACATCGGCGATCACCTGCAGCGAGAAATGATGATCTCCCATCACGAATTCGTTGCTGGTCAATGCATCCAAGGCATCCTTGAGCTCAGCCGCCTGCGAAACAGCGAAGTCGCCGGCATTCGACAGGCGATTAAACTGGCGCTGCAGCAGCGATTGGCCGGAGGATTTGGCGAGAAACGCAAAAGACTGCGTTGCAAGGAAGGCAAAAGGTGCCGATAGCAGACGGTTGTACATGCCGACCGCACTCGGCGTCGGATACTCCTTGATGCCCAGCATTCCTGAGACGCGGGTGCCGCTGGGCAGGCGGTATTCGATGGCCTCGGTGCCAAACAACAGACGTGAGGTGGCCAACGCCCGATTCAACGGCCCAGCCGGCAAGGGCATGCGCTGCCACTCGCCGTTGATCAAGAGCCCAAGGTACTCTAGCAACGAAGAACAAGTCAGCTTGCCCGCGCGGTAGACGCCGAGTGGTTCGGGATCGTAGCGAGCCAGGGAAGCGAGCAGGGTCTGAGACAACTTTTCGCAGGCATCGAGCGCATCCACGAGAGCCATCGAGCTGTCGCGCTGCGCCCTAGCCAGCGCCTTAGACACGAGTCCGGTCGCCACGCCCGAAGTCGGCCGATGTACTGTCGCCAGATAGATTTCGTTGAGCATCAGCGTTTCATGAGCGAGACGATGATGGTATTTACGATGCAAGCTGTCGGCGAATAGAACCTCGGCTTGGCCGGCCGACGCCGGCGCGGCGTCGATTCTGGCTCGGTGGCGGATGAGATGAGTCCAGAGAGCCACGTTAGGGCTCGCAATATTTCGCCACAACACGTTCAAGCGCTCGTGCCAGTTGTTGAGTTCATCGTCATCGCTGCTCTCAAAGCTCGCGCCGCCAAGTCTGAAAACCTGGACATAGTCGCCGGAAGCCGTGCGCACAATCGAGGGGGCAACATGGGCGACATAGGGAATCCGTTCCGCCACGCCGATTTCGCGTTGTAGAACAGCGGGACGTCTCAAGGTCGCCATCACCCGTCCCGGCTAGCGCGACGTCCGCGCCGATTCGGCAAGTCGATGGTCAACGGGCAATAACTGCTGGCCTTCCAGAAACGCAGATTGGCAAACAGTGCCGGCATGCGCGTCCGGCCCCACAGCAGCACCAGATCGAAGAATCGCGCATCTCGGGCGCACAACAGCATGCACACGCCATGGATGGGCGCACACAACAGTAGTGTCAGCAGGTTCTTCGTGAGCAGAAATGCCTCGAGGCTGAACACCATGTTGAACAGCAGCGCCGAGTAGGTCACACCCCAGCGCATCGGCGGCCGGGTCGCGCCCACAAAGAGTGGATCGATGGTCAAACCTGCGTTGGGTTCGTTCACTTCCCTAGACTCCGAACATGCCGCGAACCCAGGTCACGATCTGAGGCGCCCCGAAGGCGACGGCGATCCCGACGATCGCACCCAGCGTCCACCCCCACGAAATTCGATTTGCCATCGCCATGCCGCCGAGCACCATAACGAGAATGATTGCCACTGGCGTGAGCCACGCAACAATGTTCGTCTGCAGCGAACTCGCTCCGGTCATAAAGGGTGAGGCTTGGGCGAGCGCGAACTCGGGCGCCAAGATCATGACGGACAGCAACGCGACCCAGGCGAAGTGTCGCATGTCAGATCTCCGTCTCCAGCGCGTCCATTTCATTCTCACCGCGTCTGGCGGCCAGCTCTTCCCGCTTCGCCCTGCCCGGAGCGCCGAACCGAAAGCCCTGAATGACGAACGAGTGGTCGTATCGCTTCTCGCCGTCTTTATCTATCCATGTGTTCGCACGGACCTGCGCTTGTACGATGAGCTGATCTCCCTTGCGTGCGTTTTTGGCGATCGCTTCGCCGAGACCATCGAAAGCGACGAAATAGAGGCTGGTCACGGCCTCACGCGCGTTGCCTTCGCTGTCCTTGCCGGCATAGTCGTTGCCGACCAGACAAATGTGGGCGTGAGTCGTATCGCCCTTGACGGCAATTTCCGGATCCTTGGCGAGGTTGCCGACGGCGGTGAGGGTAAAGCTGTTCATGAATGACTCCTTTAGGGTGGTTTCGCGGCGATCGAGATTGCCGTCGCGTGCAGATAGTTTCCCGGGAGTCGGCGGCACCTGGAATGCAATTAATTGCTGTGATTGCCCAGAAACCACTACCGCGTATGATGAGGAGCTGAGTCACCGTCATCGATGGGGATCTTATGAAGTACTTCGTCGCGCTGTTCTGCGCCTGCTTATCCCTTCCGGCTGTTTCGCAAACCAGTGCATCGTTTCGAGGCGATGCGCAGCACAGCGGCATCTACGCGCAAGCCGGCGCCCCTCTGCTGCATGGGATCAAGTGGAAATTCAAAACGGAGGGCGCCGTCATTTCGACTCCGGCGGTGATCGACGGTACGGCCTACTTCGGCAGCAACGATCATTTCTTGTACGCGGTCAATAGCGCAGACGGCGCGCAGCGCTGGAAATTCAAAACCGGCAGCCGGGTCGCGTCGTCTCCCGCGGTCTCGCAAGGCCGCGTGTATTTCGGCAGCTATGATGGAAACATCTATGCCGTCGACGCCAAGAGCGGCGAGCAGCGCTGGAAATTCGCCACCGAAGGCGAGCGGCGCTTCACGGGCCGGCATCTACACGGCAATGATCCCGCTGGTGAATCAATGTCCGACCCGTTCGACTTCTATCTGTCCTCGCCGACCGTCGTCCAAGACACCGTGTACATCGGCAGCGGGGACGGCAATATCTACGCGTTGGATGCCGCCACCGGCGCGTTGCGCTGGAAGTTTCACACCGGCGATGTGGTGCATGCCTCCCCTGCCGTCGCGAACGGCACTATATATATAGGCAGTTGGGATTCTTATTTCTACGCGCTCGATGCCAAGTCCGGACAGGAGCGTTGGCGCTTCAAGACGGGCGAGGATCACGCTATTGCCAATCAAGTCGGCATTCAGTCCTCAGCCATGATTTCCGACGGCATCGTGTACTTCGGTTGCCGCGACTCGAATCTGTATGCGCTCGATGCGCTCACCGGCACCAAAAAATGGGCTTATTCCACCAAGGGATCCTGGGTGATCTCCACCCCCGTTGCGAAGGAGGGCACGGTCTACTTTACGACTTCTGATTCCGGCTTACTTCTGGCGGCCGATGCCAAATCCGGTGTGCTCAAGTATTCGCTCAGCTTCCATCACTGGCCCATGTTCTCATCGCCGGCCATCGCCGGACGCAACCTTTACATCGGCTCGAACGCCGGCACGTTGATGGCGATCGACCTCGACAAGCACGCCACCGCCTGGACTTTCAGCACGGATGGCGCGAAAACCAACGCAGCAGCACTCACGCAAAAGGACGGCGCTCCCAACTATACGGCCGCCTTCACCGACAACTTCTATGACGAAATGGTCATCGGCGTTTGGAAAATGCTGAGCCTCGGCGCGGTCCTATCTTCCCCGGTGATCGAACGCGACATGATCTATTTCGGCAGTACCGATGGGAATGTCTACGCGATCAGCTAATTAGTTGTCGTCTATTGATCATCCCTAAGACTCCCCGCTCTGCTGCTTACCGCCCTTCTCCATGTGCACCTTGAATCCTGGCACCCAAGCTGCCTCCTTGGATTTGAATTCCGTCACTACATCATAGGCATTGGCGCCGCTGCGCTGCCAGCGACTGCGGTACACCATGGTCTTGCCATCTTCCACGAAGGTGGTATCCGGAAATACCAACGCGTTGCTCTCGACCGAGACGGGTCCGCGGCTGAATCCCCCGTCGCTTTCGATATAGAGATATTCCAACTGCTTGGCAACGGAGTCCCAAAAGTAGATCGATTCGCCCTTGGCGTCGGGCTTTCCCTCGGTGCGCAGCGTATGGCGGTCGCGCAGGAACTTGCCGCCGTAGACCCAACTGAAGCAATGCTCATCGCTCTGCTTTCCGCCCGGAAAAGCGCCCTTCCAGCAGTGCTCGGCCAGGAATGCGAGCGGCTGATACGCCGGATTCGGATCCGCGCACGCAAAGGTTGGTACCAGCAGCAGTAAATAGAACACTTTACGCATGGTTTTTCTCCGGTGTTTTGTTGAGCCCTTTGAAGTACTGGCGCAGTTGCCGAACAGCCGCGTCGAAATAGTCGATATCGCGGAAGGTGCGTGCCTGCATGACACCGCCTTCCATGGTGGTGAGCACGAATTGCGCCAAGTCGCGCCGATTCAGATTCGCGGGCAAGCGAGCCTTGGCCTGCTGCAGACATTCGACGATCGCGTCTATCCACGCGCTGAAATTCTTGGCCAGCCTCTCGCGCACCGCGGGATCTGGCTCATGTAGTTCCAGCGCCAGACTGCCGATGGGGCAGCCGTAGAAGCAGTCGGTGTCGAGCAAGGATTGCCGATAGCGGGCGAGCAGCGCGAATATCTTTTCGATGGGGTCATTCACACCGGCCCAGGCCGGTTCGAGCAGCATCAATCGGATGCCGTCGTGGTACATGTCGAGCACCGCGACCAACAGGTCGACCTTGCCCGGAAAGAAGTAGTACAGGCTGCCGCTGTTGACCTTGGCGGTCTGCAGGACATCGGCAATGCTGGTCGAGTTGTAGCCCTTCTCCCAAAATAGCTGCATGGCCGCCAGCACCAAACGCTGGCGTGTGTCAGGCGCTCCTGGTTGATTGCTTCCCGGTTGTTGTTTGCTGCCGGGGTGTTGATTGATCATTCAACTAAGATACGCGCAAGTCTCCTTTCGGTCAATTGGCTTGCGCAACGCCACTTCACCGCCACGCCTCGCCTCGCGGCCGCTTCGCCTCGCGGCCGCTTCGCCTCGCTATCGTTGGTGCAGCGTCCACACGATGGGCAGGGCCGTGGTCTTTTCAACCGGCTTGCCGTCTTCCGTTGCCGGCAACAGGCGAACGCCGCGCACCGCGTTCAAACAGGCGTCGTCCAGTCTGCGAAACCCCGTGGTCGATTGAAGGGACGCGTGCGTCACCTGGCCGCCGGTGTCCACGGTGATTTGCACCACGCAACGTCCCTGCTCGCCCGCGCGGACTGAACCGTCGGGATAAAAGTCGGAGCCGATCTTCAGAGGATGCTTGGGATCCTGCCGGATGCCGATTTCGACTTTCGTCCGCGGCTGTGCCGTCGTCCCCTCGGGCGCGGTCTTTTCGGGGCTCGTGCCGGCAAGCCGGGTGTCGGGGTCCGGCTCACGAGCTATGACGGGGTCCGGCTGTGGCGGAACATAGAGGGTCGGCTTACTCCATTCGACCACCGTCGGCTCGATCCTGGCGGCTTCCCGCGGTTGGACGATCTCCCGCACATTCAGTGGTGCAGGTGCCAGGACGCGCACGATCTTCTGCGCAAGTCCTGCATACAGTGCATAACTCAACAGCAAATGCAGCAAGACGACCGCACCGAAGACGGCGCCCTGTTTGCGGGAATATATCGAGACAGGCAGATATTCGCTCATCGTCTCACCTCCGCCCGTTCCCCAGTGCAACTTCGATGTGACAATATGTGCTCGCCGTTAAAAAACATCGAAAGCGAAGGGAACCAGCATGAAAACCAACGTCGGGCCTTCCACAAAATCAGTGCGTACTGTCCTTGCGGCGGTTGCCGTGACCTTGAGCGTCTCCGCCGCCTCATTGGGCCAGGACAGCCACGCATCCAAACACTACGTACTCCCTGCATCGACCGAGAACGTGCAATGGGGTTGGTACGACATCAATGAAAAGCCCAAGCTCACCGTGAAGTCAGGGGATACCGTCTCCATCGAGACCCTGTCTCACTCCCTGGGGCAGATCAAACCGGGGGTCGAAATGCCGGAGATCGTGAAATTGCGCAAGGCCAATCCGGGCGGCGGACCTCACTCGATCACCGGACCGATCTACGTGGACGGCGCGGAACCCGGCGACACGCTCGAGATTCACATTTTGAAAATCGTGCCCAAGGCGGACGGCTTCAATTTCAACGTGCCGGGCAGGGACTTTCCCACGGTCGGTCAGCTCGCCTCGGAATTTCCGGAAGGGTTCGTGCGCTACTACAAGCTCGATCTCGCGAAAATGCAGACGCCGTTCAAACCGGGAATTGTCATCGACTTGAAGCCCTTCCCCGGGACCTTCGCGGTCGGGGTGGATCCCAATGAACCGGACGCCAAGGCGGGCCCTCCCATCAAAGACGCCAAAGGCCGCACCAGCACCTTACGCCCTTGGAAAAACGGCTCCAACATGGATGTGAACGAGCTGCAGGTGGGCTCCGTTATGTATTTTCCGGTGTTCCAAAAAGGCGGCCTGATCTGGACCGGTGATTCGCACTGCCGGCAGGGCAACGGCGAGGTCAACCTGACGGCGCTGGAATGCTCTTACAAAGAAATCGAAATCAAGCCGATCGTTCGCAAGGATATGAAGACCGAATGGCCGTGGGCGGAGACCAAAGCCGATTGGATCTTCATGGGCTTCGATGAGGACTTGAATCAGGCCATGAAAATCGCGGTCGAGCAGACCGTAAGCTGGCTGTCGAAGCAAACCATTGTGCCGATGAGCCGCGAAGAAGCCTACTCGCTGACCTCAATCGTCGGCGACTGCCGTGTGTCGCAGGTGGTCGATATCCGCAAAGGCGTGCATTGCATGATTCCGAAGTCGGTGTTCGTGAACTACAAGCCGGGCGCTCGTTAGCCGCCAACGGAACCCTAAACGGCGGGCTGAACCCGTTAGCGGTTCGTTGGCGACAGCTGCACGACCATCTTGCCGGTGTTCGCGCCGGTGAAGAGCCCGATCAGTGCGGCTGGAGCTTGCTCGATGCCCTGCTGTATGGTGGTGCGGTATTTAAGGCGGCCCTGACTTATCCAGTTTTTCATGTCGGCGAGAAACTGCGCGCGCTTCGCTTCGAATTCGTAGTAGACAAAACCGCGCAGCATCACGCGGTTGTAAATGATGTTCGACAGCGTAGTGACTGGTTCGGAGACGGCGCCGAAATTGTTGTAGGCAGAAATCATGCCGCACACGGCGATGCGTCCCAGGGCGTTCATGCGCGGCAGCGCTGCGTTCAGGTGCTCGCCGCCGACATTTTCGAAATACACATCGATGCCCTTGGGTGCCGCTGCTTTGAGCGCGCTGCGCAGTTCGCCCTGCTTGTAGTTGATGACGGCATCCAGTCCCAATTCTTCCTTGAGCCAACGGCACTTCTCATCCGAACCGGCGCTCCCGATGACGTAGCAGCCCTTGATCTTCGCGATCTGCGCGGCGACGCTTCCCACCGCACCGGCCGCCGCCGAGACGAATACATTCTCGCCGTCCTTCAGCGCGCCGATGACGAGCAGTCCGCCATAGGCGGTGAGCCCGGTCAGGCCCAACACGCTCATATAGGCCACCAGGGGCATTCCGTCCGCGTCGAGGGTGGAAAGCCCCTTGCCGTCGGAGAGGAAATGTTCCCTGAACCCAAGCATCGACTCGACGTGATCGCCTTCCTTGAAGGCGGCGTTGCGCGACTTCAACACCCGCCCGATGGCGCCGCCGATCATCGCCTCGTTGAGCACCGTCGGTCCGGCCAGCCGCGGGCGCATGGCAGGGTCGACCGACATGTAGATGTTCTCGACCAGCACCTGACCCTCTTCCGGGTCCGCTACCTTGGTTTCCACGATCCGAAACTGCTCGAGGGTCGGCAACCCTTGCGGTCGTTCGATCAAATGAACTTCTCTGCTACGCATTTTTATATTCCTTTAGGCGACGGCAACCCGTTTCGTCAGCGCGTGCTTCCACTGACCGGACTTGAAGCGCCAGATGAGCATCGAGCCCTTCAACATGTAATCGCCGATGATGGAGCTGTACACCCACACTACCGGGAGATGAAAAAACGCAAATGTGGCTGCCAACGCGCAGCGCACACCGATCAACCCGAGGAACGAGGTGATCAGCGGGAATCGCGTGTCGCCGGCGCCGCGCAATGAGCCGCCGATCGCCATATCGACGCCGAGCAAGGGCAGCATAGCACCCATGATGTAGGTGAACTCCGTCGTGCGCAGCACCGCGATCTCGTCCGAGCCGAGAAAAAATCGCGCCAAGGCAGGCGCGTTGAAGCAAATGAGGAAGCCGATCAAGGACATCGCGGCGACCGCCATGCTGCAGGCGCGCCAACCGCTGCGCGCGGCGCCCTCCACATCACCCGCACCCAGGTGCTGTCCCACCAAGGTCGCGCCGGCGATCGAGAATCCGTAGCCCACCACCATGGCCGCATTCAGCATGTTGACGCCGACATTGTAGGCCGCGAAGGCTTCGGTGCCGTAGTGATGGCCGATGAGCGACATGAACAAGAAGAAGCCGAATTGCAGCACGAGCTGCTCGAGAGCCACGGGATAGCCGATGTGCAGCAGGCGCTGGTAGCGAACTTTCTTGAAGACGTCGCCGGGATGGAATTTGATGGTCAATTTCTGACGCGTCCACAAGAACACCAACACGGCGCCGCACAACAGGAACGATAAGCCCGAGGCAAACGGTGCGCCGGCCGCGCCCATCCGCGGCGCGCCCCAATTACCCAGGATGAAGGCATACAGCAGCGGCAGATTCACCAGATTGACCGCCAAGCCGAACAGCAGCGGGGTCCAGGCATTGCCGGCGGCGCGCAGCGCGCTCGATAAAATGATGTCGATGGCGAAGCCGATGATGAATGCCGCAAGCCAAAAAATATTGCTCGACGCCAGCTGCGCCGAGTGCTCGTCCAAGCCAAAGACGCCGGCGATCTGGTGCGAGAACAGCATGCCGAAGATCATCAGCACCAAACCCACGAGCGCGCCCAACGTCAGCGATGCTGACGTGATGCGGCTGGCCTCTTCGCGCTGCCCGGCACCCCAGGATCGGGCGACCAGGGCCGTGGTACCGACGCCGATCGCCATGAGCAGGGCCTGCAGCGCAAAGAACACACGCTGGCCCGCCCCGACCGCAGCCACAGCGGGTGCGCCCAGGCCGCCGACGAATTTGGTCTGCACCATGGCCACCATCGAGAACATGAGGTTGGACATGATGGAGGGCACTGCCAGCTGCCAAATGGTGGGCCGCTGGTACTCGTGCGGCGCCTCCGTTTCGTCCAGTGTCGTCATCGGTCTTGCGGTCAGATCTTCAAGGCGGCAGGCTTTTTAATCCACAACGTCAGCAGCAAATAGTAGAAGACGCCGATCCCAATCCAGATCAGCCCAAGGTATTTGGCCGTACGATCCATTTCGTACAGCACGAAGACGATGATCGACAGGCCGACCACGGGAAAAACCAGGTGCCGCAGCCAATCACCGCTGCGCCGGCGGATCAAGTAATGGTTGATGACCGAGAGATGCAGCAGCACGAAGCCGGTGAGCGCGCCGAAGTTGACGATCAGGGCGAGTTTGTCGACGCGACTGGCGAACAGCAATCCCACCAGCAGCGAGATCCCCGCGACCACGAGCGTACTGACGTAAGGCGTTTTATAGCGAGGGTGCACCTTGGCCAGCACCGCCGGCAATTTGCCGTCGCGCGCCATGGCAAACAGAATGCGCGACACCGCGGCCTGCGCCGCCATGGCGTTGGCGATGGCTGAGGCGATGACGACGGCAATAATGGTGATCAGCCGCAGCCACGTGCCGCCGGCCCGCTGCGTGATTTCGTAGAACGCCGTCTCCGGCGAGGAGAAGTGCATCCCGGCGCTCAAGTCGGTCGCAATCCAGGTTTGCAGCATGAACAGCGCGCCCACCAGCATCAGGGACAATACCGTGGCGCGGCCGACGGCATGGGCGCCGGCGCGATTTTCCTCGGACAGGGTCGAGATGCCGTCGAAGCCGAGAAACGACAGCACCGCGATGGAGGTGGCACCGGCCACGGTCGCGAAGGAAAACACTTTCGCATCGTAAATCGGCGCGAGGGTCAGTTTGCCCGCGCCCATCCCGCCGTACAGTGCGGTCAGGCCCACCACCACGAACAGCGCCAGCACTGCCAATTCAAACAGCAGCATGTAGCGGTTCACCCGCGCGGTGAATTGGATGCCGATCAGATTGGCCGCGGCGTTGAAGGAGACGAACAGCGCGAGCCAGATCCACTCGGGCACCCCCGGCAGCACCGGCCTCAAGGCCACGGCGCTCAAGAGATATAGGAGCGATGGGACGAGGATGTAATCGAGAAGAATGAGCCAGCCCGAAAAGAAGCCGGCGATTTCATGCAAGCCGCGATGCGCGTAAGTGTAAACGGAACCTGCGAGCGGAAAGGCGCGCGACATCGCGGCGTAGCTCAAGGCGGTGAAGAACATGCCGACGAGGCCGACCAGATACGCCAGCGGCACCATGCCCTTGGCGTCGTTGTAGACGAAGCCGAACACCGAGTACGGCGCGATCGGCACCATGAAGATCAACCCGTAGATGACCAGATCCTTGGTCGTGAGCGCGCGGTCCAATTGTTCCTTGTATCCGAATTCTTCAATCGACAAGCGCGCGCGCTCCTTTTGATGCGCAGTTTATCCCAAGACTCGACGGGTGGCGGGCTATGATTGGGGTCGCGCAACCACCTTAAGATTCCGTACAATGCGAAAAAACAGGTCCGGCCGCCGATGACCACCCCAGCTGCACATCGACACACCATCCACCAACGGCATCATGGCTGGGATCGCAGCATTGCCGCCGTGACGCGCATCGCACCGGGAGAGTCGCTGGAATTCGATGTGGTCGATGCCTCCGGCGGCCAGCTGCACGAGAAATCCACGGTCGACGACGTGGACCGCATGGATTTCGGCAAGATCAATCCCGTGACAGGACCGGTGTACATCGACGGCGCCGAACCCGGCGACATCCTCAAGGTTACCTTGCTATCGTTCGCGCCCTCGGGGTGGGGCTGGACCGCGAACATCCCAGGCTTCGGCCTGTTGGCCGAGGACTTCAAGAAACCCGCATTGCACATCTGGCAATACGACGCGAATACCCTCGCGCCGGCGCTGTTCGGCCGGTGGGGGAAGGTCCCCTTGAAGCCCTTCACCGGCACGATCGGTGTGGCGCCGGCGGAACCTGGGTTGCACAGCATCGTCCCGCCCCGCCGCGTCGGCGGCAACATGGATGTCCGGGACCTCTCTCAGGGCACCGAATTGTTCCTACCCGTCGAGGTTAAGGGGGCACTGTTCTCGGTGGGCGATACGCATGCGGCGCAAGGCGATGGCGAGGTGTGCGGCACTGCCATCGAAAGCCCGATGCGCGTGGCGCTGAAGTTCGAGCTGCTCAAGCATACCCCGCTGACCTTTCCCCGCTTCAGAACGCCGGGTCCCGTCACCCGCCACCTGGACTCCAAGGGATACGATGTCGCCACCGGTATTGGCCCGGACCTGATGGACGCGGCGCGTGCCGCCGTCCGCTCCACGGTGGATATGCTCATGCACCAGCAGGGCATGGCGGCGATCGACGCTTATATGCTGTGCAGCGTCTGCGGTGATCTGCGAATCAGTGAAATCGTCGATGCGCCGAATTGGACGGTGTCGTTCTACTTTCCGCGGGTCGTGTTCGAGTAACGCCGTGGCTCCGCCCATTCTCCGAGCCGCCCTCTTCGGTCTGCTGATTACGCTCCTCGCCGCGCAGGTACAGGCGCGGCGCATGGCGCTGGTGATCGGCAACGACAGCTATCAGAACGTACAGCAATTGAGGAACGCGCGCGCGGATGCCAAGGCCATCGCGGTGGAACTGAAGGCGGTGGGATTCGACGTCACGCTCAAGCAGGACTTGAATCAAAAAATGATGAAGTCCGCGCTGCGGGATTTCAAGGCGCAGGTCCAGGGCGGCGATGAGGTGGTGTTCTACTTCTCAGGACACGGGGTGCAGTTCGGCGGATCGAACTACCTCATTCCCATCGATATCACGGCGGACAGCGAAGCTCAGGTGGCGGATGACGCCATTCCCCTGCAGCGGATCCTGGATGATCTCACCGAACAAAAGGCACGATTTTCGTTGGCCATCATCGACGCCTGCCGCAGCAACCCTTTCAAGGAAGCGGGACGCGCCATCGGCGGCCGCGGTCTCGCGTCGGTGACGCCCGCCACAGGGCAGATGATCATGTATTCCGCGGGCGCCGGCCAAGCGGCCCTGGATAATCTCGGGCCCAAGGACTCGAGTCCCAACGGGGTATTCACACGCGTGCTGATCCAGGAAATGCGCAAGACCGGCGTACCGGCGGGTGTGCTGCTCAAGGATGTGCAGAGCGATGTGGTGGAACTCGCGCACAGCGTGAATCACGAACAGGTGCCCGCGCTCTACGACCAGTCATTGGGCAAGTTTTTCTTCAGACCAGGCGCGCCCGGCGCCGCTGTCGGCGCCGGCGCGGCGCCCGCCGCTGCCGCATCGATTCACGTGCCCACCGCCGCGGAGCTGGATGAATCCTATTGGCAGGGCATCAGGTCCAGCAGCGATGCCTCCGACTTTGCCGCTTACACCAAAAATTTCCCCAAGGGCATGCATGTGGCGGAGGCGGAGATGATGAGCCGCAAGCTTTCGCGCTCGGCAGCGCCGCCAAAGGATGCGGCGCCGGCCGGCGCCGCCCGCGCGCTCAGGGTCGTGCTGGTGCCGGGCGGTCCCTTTCCTGCATGGGGGACCTCCAATCTGTTGCCCGGCATCATCGGCCGGCCGACGCTGACGATCAACAAAGATGGCAGCGTCGATTGCGTCGACGCATTTGGAAACCGCAGCCATGCCGTCATCAACATGACGGATCCCAACAACATCACGGGCAAGCAGTTCACGCACCTGGGATTCATGAACAGCGTGCAGCTGCGCTATCCCGACGGCAGTACCGATACGGAAGTGACGCTTCAGGGCAAATTGGCCAACAACGAAATTACCGGCACCTGGCATGACAAGTTCCAGCACGGCGAATTTGGCTGGACCGTGCGCACCGCGACAGCGCCCTGAGGGGAGAAACGGCGATTCGCCGGCCAAGTTTCAGCGACCGGCGTTTTCGCGGCGCTTCACACAGATCGTCGATACACCAGAAAGCCGGAGCGCTCGGCGACCTGGTCGTAAAGGCACATCGCAACCGCGTTGGTTTCATGCGTCTGCCAGTAGACGCGCGGCGAGCCCGCGAGCCTGGCGTGCTCGTACACGGCGGCGATCAGCGCGCGGCCGACGCCCTGGCCGCGCACGGCATCGGCGGTGAACAAATCCGATAGATAGCATGTGGGCGGAATTTGAATGGTGCTGCGATGATAGAGAAAGTGCGTGAGGCCGACCAAGCCTTGCGCGGCTTCCGCGACCAGCGCATGCACAGGCTCGTAGCTATCGAAGAAACGCGACCAGGTCATTCGCGTAGTGTCCGCCGGCAGTGCGGTGTCTCCTGACCGGCCATAGAAGGCGTTATAGCCCTCCCACAGAACCTGCCATTGCGGAAAATCGGCGCCGCGAACCGGGCGAACCTGAATTGATGCGCTCAACGTCTCTCCTACAGGCCGCTGATTGATCGTTTGATCTCCCGGATGCGTGCCTCATTGCGTTTGTAGAACGTCCACTGCTTGATGCGTTTCGAGTGCACCAGTTGCGCCTGGCGCAGAACTCTCATGTGTTCGCTCAAAGTAGGCTGGCTGATGCCGAGCTTTTCGGCAATCAGAACCGCGCAAACGCCATCCTTGACCAGATCGCCGTCGATCTGCGGCCGAAAATTCGCCCGAGGCCGCTTCAGCCACTCGAGGATCTTGAGACGCCGGTCGTTGCCGAGCGCTTGAATTGCGTGCAAATCAATCATATAGTTAGTTTGCCAATAGACGAATAGCTAGTCAACCGCATGTTTGGATCCTTATGAACGATGCAACGATTTCCGCCGCCGACATCCGCGACGCCTATGCGAGCATCACGCCCCACATCCGCCGCACGCCCATCATCGAAGTCGACGCCGCAGATTTCGGCGTGGCCGCCGCGCCGCTGGTGTTGAAATTGGAACTGCTGCAGCATGCCGGCTCGTTCAAGGCGCGCGGCGCCTTCACCAGCTTGCTGAAGCGTAAAATCCCGAGCGCAGGCGTGGTCGCGGCCTCCGGCGGCAATCACGGCGCGGCGGTGGCGTTCGCCGCCATGAAGCTCAAGGTGCCTGCCAAGATTTTTGTGCCCAGCATCGCTTCGCCCGCGAAAATTCAGCAGATCACCGAGTACGGTGCGCAATTGGTGGTCGGCGGCGAGGTCTACGCCGACGCGCTGGCCGCGAGCGAAGCCTGGGTCGCCTCATCGGGCGCGATGCCGATTCATGCCTTCGATCAGCGCGAGACCATGCTGGGCCAGGGTACCGTCGGGTTGGAGTTCGAAGAGCAAACGCGCATCGATACGCTGATGGTCGCGGTGGGCGGCGGCGGACTCATCGCCGGTCTCGCGGCCTGGTATGCGGGCCGGATCAAGATCATCGCGGTCGAGCCGGTCAAGGCGCCGACGCTCGCACGCGCACTCGAAGCGGGTCGTCCCGTCGATGCGGAAGCCGGCGGCATCGCCGCCGAATCGTTGGCGCCGCGGCGCGTCGGAGAACTGGTGTTTCCCGTCATACAGCGCTACGTCAGCCGGAGTGTTTTGGTGTCGGACGAGGCCATCCTGGATGCGCAGCGGCGCCTATGGACGACACTCCGGGTGGTGGCGGAGCCCGGCGGCGCGGCGGCGCTCGCGGCGCTGACCTCCCGTGAATATGTGCCTGCCCAAGAGGAGCGCGTCGGTGTCCTGATCTGCGGCGGCAACACCGCCATTGTGAATTTCAAATCGCACTAGCGAGCAGCATCGAGATTGTTTTCCGTATGGCAGCAAATTGTCATATTGGCCGCGCGATTGCTTGATTTTACTAACCGTCCCCTGGACGGTAAAATAGCGTCAAGAAATGACAATCAGCACCTTGCAATCAATTGGGCAACCCCCACGTCGATTGCACTGTTGTTGGGAGTTTCGTTGAAGGGTGAGCGAATGGGTTTTGATCTTCTCTTGATCGCGGTGATTGTGGGCGGAATCGGACTGTCGGTCGCCTACGTCAGGGAAGAGTACCGCAGTTGGCGCGAGCAAGGCGCCGCGCAGCGGCGCAGAGAAGCGGCGCTTCGTGATCTGCACGCCGCAAGGTTGTCCGAGCAGCATGATCCGCAGTTCCTTCCCAGTGTCGTGCAGATGCAAGGATTCGGCGACGGTGAAGCCGCGAATCCCGAGCATGCTCGAGTGTATCCACTCGACGAACGCCGCAAACGCCACAGGCAACGCGCGAATCAGTAACGCAACTATTCTGCCGCGACTCCCAGAGTGCGCGCCAAGAATTTTGCCGTAGCCTCGTCGGCGCGTATCCAAGAAGCATGACGCAAGAAGCCGTGGATCTCGTTGGGCAGAACCAGTTCTTCGAAAGGAACGTTGTGCGCCTCGAGCCGCCGCGCGAGATCCACGGTCTGCTGAAATCGTACATTTCGATCGTCGTCGCCCTGGATCAATAGCACGGGCGATTTCCAGTTATCGATTTGCGAATTGGGCGAGGCTTCCCAAGCGACTTCCATCGCCTTTTCGCGGTCGCCCTTCTCGTAACGGGTCGCCTGCTTTCCGGTCAGTTCATCCATGAGACGCGACCAGTCATGGACGCCATGCAAATCGACGCCGGCCTTGAAGATGTCTGAATTGCGCGCCAGGGCAAGAGCGGTGAGATACCCGCCGTAGGATCCGCCCCAGATACCAAGGCGGTTGCCGTCGACGCCGGGCAGCGATTGCAGGAAGCGCGCGCCGGCCAGAACGTCCTGATATTCGGCAGCGCCCGCATAGCCCGCGTGCTCAGGGTGATGAAATGCGCGCCCGTAGCCGATGCCGAGGCGGTAGTTCACGGACAGCGCCACGAAACCGTGCGCGGCCAGATACTGATTCACGGCATAGCCGTTGCTGTAATAATCCATGTAATGCCAACCGAGCAGCATTTGCCGCGGCGGTCCGCCGTGCACGAAAATCACGCCCGGTTTCTTCTCACCGCCCTTGGCGCCGCTCGTGTCGAACAGCTGTCCGTGAACCAGCGTTCCGTCGGCTGCCTTGAACGTCACCTGCTTGGGCGCAATGAGCTTCGCAAGCGGGAACTCTGAGTTGGTCGCTGCGGCCAACGAGGTTCGATGCGATCCGTCAAGAGCCGACATCGCCACGGTCGGAGGCTGCTGCGGACTTGCGGCGACGAACGCGATGCGGTCCGCGGCCGCGGCTACGGGAGTCCACTCCAACGTCTCGCCGGACGTCAGCGCGACTGCACCGGGATGCTCGACGGACACGCGAAACAGATGGCGCCGGTCATCATCACCGGCGGTGGCGCCGGTGTTGGCGTCGTAAATCATGAAGCGGCGGTCGCGACTCTGCGCAACATGCTCGACCATGAAGGCGCCCGGCGTGAGCAAGACCGGCGTGCCGCCGGCAGCTGCAACGGAATATAAGTGCGGCCAATCATCCAGATACGCCATGAAAACGATGCGATCGCCGGCACCCCAATGCAAGTTGGCTGCGCCCGCGGTGTCGGGGAAGGAACCGGCGAGCGTGTTCGGGCTCCGCCACACTGCGTGCCCGACGCCATCGGCTGCCGAGGCAACCCAAATTGACCAGGGGCGTGGCGTCCGTGTCAGCACCAGACGCGGCGGTCCGCCATCGCCGGCTCGGCGCGCGAATGCAATGCGGGTACCGTCGGGCGACCAGACAGGTGAAACATCCTTGCTGGTGGAGGGCGCAAGGTACTGCAGCGGGGTCTTCTTCGAGGAGAAAATCCCGATGAAGGAGTGATCGCCGCGGTCGGATACGAATGCCAAGCGACTTCCATCCGGCGACCAAGCCAACTCGCTGTCCTTGCCGCGATCGAAAAATAAGCGCTCGGGCTTGCCACCGCCATCGAGGGGGGCGACCCAAACATGATCATCCTTTGTGTAAGCGATCTGGCCCTGGGCGGAAATGACGGGCTCATCGCCCTCATCGATTTTCACCGGCGCGCCGCCGTTCAGCGGCACTGCCCAGATTGCCGTGACCGGCTGTTCCGGCGAGGAACTCGGATCGGGCGCGAGATTCCCCTCCGCAGGCCAATTTGCGTCATGGTCGCCACCCAGCACGTACACCAGCCGCGTGCCGTCAGGCGAGAAGGTCAGTTGCGTGATTTCCTGTCCGTCATCTTCACGGTACTGGGTGACTTGAGTCGGCGTGAAGCTCGGTCCGCGCGCGACCCAGACGTTGCGCACACCGTCGAGATTGCACACCCAGGCAATGACATCGCCATGCTCCGCCGCCGCGAGTTCCGCGGCAAATGGGTAGTGCAGTACCTGCGCCATCGAGAACTCGCCGCGAGCGCTCGCGTGGGCGAGCGGCAAAAACATCATCGCCACGCCGAATGCCAAGAACCGCAATTTGACCATGTGCATGCCTTCCGCGACCTCAAGTGGATAACGAATACTAGCCCTTGGGTCGCCCGGCGACATCCAATTGTGCTGCGATCAAATCACCCACTGAAATTGAGCGAGCTGTTTTGCAAACGACAGCACCGTCAAATGGGGCTGAGTCTGCGCGTCGAACAGGTAGGCCACGCCACCGATGATCAAGCCGTTCATCATCAGGGCGATCGCGAGGGCGGCGAGTTTCGCGGAAATTTTGGTGTTCATGACCGTCTCCTAAATTTGCTGTGCATCGGGGACCAATTTCCCCACCAACAGCAAAGCAAGAGCCGTGCCAGATCCCTTTCGCTGCTTAAATGCCTATTTTTTAAGGGATTATTTTTTGTCCGCGCTCGATGAACAGAGCGCGGACACTGTCCGCGGACAAAGCGGACAGCGTCCGGACGCTACCGGGCGTCAGATCGGACGGTGTGCGGGCTTGGTTGCGGCGGGCATCTTGGCGGATCGGCGGCGCCGGGCGACCAATTCGTCCGTGATCTCGATGACGGCGTGCTTGCCGGTCGCGCCGACGTCCTTGCGCGCTTCCACCCGTTGATTGGCAAAACGCTCGCGCTCGGCAACGCTCACGCGTTTGATGGTGGGCTTGTCCCAGTAGGCACCCAGGTAGCTGGCGACCGCGACTGCGCCGATTTCTTCGCGGAAAAACCCAAGGCGGAGCGCGTGCACCACACGGCCCTGCTCGACTCCCGCGACCGAATACAAACGATACTCGCTGAAAATATCCAAGTTCGGCACGGCGTCCGGATCGAATGCATGATCGGCGGACGCCAATTGAATGACGAACCATCGCGTTGCTGCGTGATCTTCGAGTTCCACCGGTGTCAACGCGCGGAGGGTTTGCGTGGATTCCAGGTCCTCGAGAGGCTCGTCGAGCACTTTCACTTCGCGCGGCGCAGGTACCGGCGCGGTCGCGACAACCACATGCTGCAACGACGTAAGCTTGTTTCCCGTCGCTTTCTGCGCGAATGCTCGGAGCCTTGCAGCGGCGGATTTGCGTGGAGGATGGGCGATCGATTGCGGATCCACCGGTGCCGGCGGCTTCGCGGCGGGAATCGGCGCTGCACTTTTCGCTGGCGCAGGCTTGGGCGCCGGCCCGGCGGGCGGTTGAGGAGCTGCCGCAGTCGCTGGCGGTTGCGGTGGCGCCGCTAGCGGCGTTGCCGCAGCTGCCGCCGTTGCCGCAGATGTCGGCGTTGCCGCAATTGCTGGTGCTGTCGCGGCCGCTGGCGGCGGCGCGGGCCGAGATGGCGTCGCCGGCGGAGACGTCGGCGCGGTCGCACGCGCAGCGGCGGGCGGCGGTGATGTCGGCGCGGGAGGCGACGCCGCTGCGGGCGGTGACGTCGGCGCGGGAGTCGCACGCGGCGCTGCTGGCGCCTGTACGACAGCGGGCGCGGCGGCGGCGGTCGGGATCGTTGCGCGTGCAGCCGGGGCCTTGGTCTTCGGCCGCACCACCTCGGTGAGCACGGGTGTGGCGATGGCTGCACGTTTGGCTGCGTTTTTGTACGCCTTGGCGGGCAAAACAACTTCCGTGAGCGTGGGCGCGTCTACGAGGGCCAGCGGCGCGTCAACCTTTGCAGCAGCCTTCGGCGCCGCGGTCTCGGCCTGGGTGACGACCGGGGCGGCCGACGCGGGGCGTTTCTGAACCGCTGGCAATGGAACATCCAATTCGGGCAATTCCCACTGCAGCGCGGACTCAGCGGGCGCAGGCGCGGCATGTACTGGCGCAGGCGCGGCATGCACTGATGCTGGCGCCGCGGCATGTACTGGCGCAGGCGCGGCATGTACTGGTGCGGGCGCGGGCGCGGCAGGCAACGGTGCGCGCGCGGCATGCGGCGGCGGGCTCGGCGGGACTACCAGCGCAGGCGTCGGCCAAGCGATGTCGATGGATATTTCGTCCTGGACCGCGGCTTTCGCCGGCGCTGCTTTTTCAGGCGCAGGTTTTTCGGGCGCAGACGGAGTCGCGGCTATTTTTGCCGAGACCGCCTTGTCGATCACGACATTGTCGGTCTGCTTTTGAACGGGGTGCCGACTGCCGGCTTTGGCCTGCATGCTGCCAATGACCCGCAAATCCGAGGCACCGGCGGTCGCGGTCAACGCGCCGGGATACGTATCCCTGGCCTCGGTCAGGACGGCATCGGCCTCGTCTTCGGTGGCAAACGGGCCGAGCCTCAGGCGGTAGCGCGTGCGCCCATCTTCGGTCACTTGAATTTGATAGACATGCGCCTCGAGGCGGCTGCTGGTGAACGGTTGGGTCGGCAGGTTGATCGGCGCGGTCGAGACGCTGAGATTGATGACGAAGGGCCCGTCGCCGCCGAGACGAGGTGCCTCCTGCACCGGCTGAAACAGGTCCTCGATGCTGAGATGCCAGATCTCGCCTGCCATTGGCGCGTTTATCGGCGTTGCCATAAATCCCTTCCCAGGAACGGTACCGGTGCTCAAGATATTGACGAAGAGGCCGGAATGAAAGCGTGATCGGCGTCTCTTGGCAGCGACACGCGCGTTGTTTATGTCAAGAACGACGCGCTACATAAGCAAATTTCGCGGAAGGCCGCCGCGCAAATCGGCCAAATGGAAAGCAATAAGTCGCATGCGCAATCTTTGCGCGAATTAAGTAAAGAGTCGGCCTACAATGACCCGGCGCCTTCCCCGCCAGAGGCATTTCGATGCTTGTTCAGGACCGAATAACGACCAAAGCACTCCGCCTCCTGGTTGTATTCGTATCCATCGTTGCCGTTGCTGCCATCGGAATTTCGCTGCATCGACTCGGGGGAAGCCTGACGCTGTCCTATCTGCCGAACGGCATCGCGGTCGCAGCCACCTTTCGATTTGGACGACGAGTCTGGCCGGCTGTTTTCCTGGCCGGGATGTCGATCGTACTGTGGATTCACGAGCCTTTGCCCGCCGCCATCGGAGTCGGAATAGGCCTTGCCAGCGGCGCGTGGTGCTCGGCTTGGTTGCTGGAGCGCGGCGGATTCGACTCGACTTTTTCGCGGGCCAAAGATGTGCCGATCTTCATCCTGGCCGTGAGTCTGGGCATGATTCTCGCGCCGATATTCAGCCTTTCCGGCTACTACCTGTCGGGAATGAAGGATTTCGCCACGGACTTGAGTCACTGGATCCGCTGGTGGAGCAACGCGACCGCGGGTGCTCTGCTCGTGGGTCCCCTCTTGGTGGCGTACCGCAGCAACAGCTTTGAACGCTTCACGGCGCACTGGGCCCAAGCCGCGCTATGGCTGCTCGGCCTGATCATTTGTTGCGCCTCGATCATGCTGGCGCCGGGGACCCTCGGTCGACCGCTGATCGTCGTGTTCGCCATCCTTCTGATTGTCGTGAGCGCCATGCGATTCGGTCTGGTGCTTGCGGCCGGCGCGTCGTTTGCAATCTCGACCATGACGGCGATCAGCGCTGCGTTCAGCATCGGCGCCTTCGCGCAATTCGATCAGCTGCAGGGCCTCGTCACGATTTGGTCATTCATCGCTTCGTTGTCGGGCCTGAGCATCATTATTACGGCACTGCTCGGCGAGCGCGAATCAGCCGCCCTGGAGGTGTTGCGCGCCGAACAGCGCTATGCGCAGATTTTCAACGGCAGTCCGCAGCCGCTGTGGGTGCATTCACGCGACAGCCTGAGATTTTTGGTGGTGAACGACGCGGCCACCCGCCAGTACGGTTGGAGCCGCGATGAGCTGTTATCGCGCAGCGTGGAGGTACTTTCCGTCAGCGCGAAGCAACCGGTGCTGCCGCCGGCCCACGATGCCTACGTGACCGCGGATCTGCCGCTGGAACCATTTGAGACTCAGCACCTGACAAAAGACGGCCGTGTGCTCGAAGTGGAGGTTTGGACGCAATCAATCGATTGCGGCGGCCAGCCGGGCGAACTGGTGTTTGCCGTCGACGTCACCGAACGGCGCGCCTTCGGTCAAGCGCTGATGGACGCCATTGGCGGCGAGCAGCGGCGCATTGCCCAAGAGATGCACGACGGCCTTGGGCAGGAACTGACCGGACTGGCGCTCTCCGTGCGTGCGCTCGCGAATCGGGCACAGAAGGAGCGGGACGCGATTTCCCACGACCTCGACCAACTGGCATTGTTGGCGACGAGCTGCATTCAAGACGCGCACCGAATCGTGCAAGGTCTCTCGCCGCTGACCAATGCCGACGGCAATCTCGATGCCGCGCTGAATTTGCTGGCGCAGCGCAGCTCGATGAGCGGTGTTCGCGTGCAATTCAAAAGTCGTCACGAGGCGTCGCCATTGATCGAATTGAAAATCCGCAATCATCTGTATCGCATCGCTCAGGAGGCGGTGCAGAACGCCTTGAAGCACTCCGGTGCGAAGCACATCGAGATTGAATTCTCCTCGCGCCCGGGCGATCTGCGGCTTTCGATCATCGATGATGGCCACGGTCTGGCGGCCGATGCCGACACGCGCTCGGGTCTCGGGATGCGGACGATGCGCTTTCGAGCGAATGCGATCGGCGGCAGGCTGTCGATCGCGCGCGGCGCCAATGGCGGCAATTCAGTCATCTGCGACGTGCCGACCAAATCGCTGCTGGCCGCCACTGCTTGATGCCCGCCCGCCACCTGATGCTGAAAAGAGAAGACCGCGCCGGTCTGGCGCGGTCGATCTCCAATCCTTGAGATTGCGTGCCGCCTAGTCAGGCCGGACGACTTCGCGATCGCAATTCACACGGGTATTCCAATCGGCAAATGTTCCCTGCGGATTGTCTTCCCACGCCCACACATGCATCTCGTAGAACGCGGGCAGTCCATAGCGGTTCGGAAAGGGAACCAGGTTCATCAGATTGCCGTCCAGTACGCCAGGTCCGGCACCGTTCTTGTTCTCCCAGTCGGTGACCAGCACGAAGAACTCGACGCCCACGAGACGCATCGAGCCGTCGGCCTTGGGCTCGTAAATCAAAAATTGAGGCGCATCGGGCGGCACGGTGCCATCAGCCTGGCGGGCGGGCTGGGCGAAGTGGACCCCCATCGCACCGGCATCGGGTCCGCTGACGCACGGCGTTGCCGGCACCCAGCCTTCCGCCAGGGCAACATTGACATCCCGAAATCGCGCCGTCGCGTGGCGCACCGTCTCGATCAGTGTCTGCGGGTTTCTCTGCGGACGGGAATACGCGATATCGCCGGCCATCGCCACGACCGCAACACCCAGCAGCAACAAGGCCCACCGGCCGCGATTAGTCGGATTGTTCACCATCAATTTCATGCTCATCTCCTCCCGGTCGTACCGGATTATTTGTAAAAGTAGGGGTCCAGAACGCGCACCTCGGTGATGCGCCCCACCGGAAGCTTGCTGCGGCCCGCGGTCCGGCGAATCGACTCGGGGGACGGTCCGTCGTAAACACAGAAGGTCTTCTTCTTGTCCATGCTCACGTACGAATGCACCCAGGTAACCTGGTCCGCGATATTGCTGTCGACCACGGCCAAACAGGCTTTGGCGCCGGTGTCATCAATGGGAACCTGGAGTCCGTCGGGAAACTCTCTCTCAACCATGTAGCGTGGCATCGTCTTCTCCGTGTATTTTGGCCAGCGGGCAATTGCGTGATCACGATAAGGTCGGGCTCGCGAGGCTGAATCGGGCGGATTACCCAATTTGCGCGCCCGAGACCCCCAAGTTAGACCACCCTTCGCCAAGCGCCGCGGCTTGACGGATACTCCGCAACCAATGGAACTTCTGGAACGCCAAACTCAGCTCGCGGAACTGGCCCGCCTCCTGCACGAAGCAGGAACGGGGGCGGGGAAAATCGCGCTCGTCGCCGGCGAGGCAGGCGCCGGCAAGAGCGCGCTGGTGGAGCAATTCTCCCGCCAGTCGGCACGCACGGCACGTGTGCTCTGGGGTCATTCGGATGCGCTGCAAACTTCCCGGGTACTGGGCCCGGTCAATGAGCTGGTCGCAGGCCTGGCGCTGCCGCCCGATGCCGCTCCTGAGTCTTCGTCCTCCCGCGAGCGCCTTTTTTCATTGCTGTTGGAGCGATTGTCGCCGCCCCACCCGCTCACACTGGTAGTTCTGGAGGATTTGCATTGGGCTGACGAGGCGACCCTGGACTTCGTGCGTTTTCTCGGCCGGCGAATTCAGCGCACGCGCTGCCTGCTGATCGCAACCTATCGAGACGACGAGCAATCGCCAGGGCATCTGCTGCGGGCGGTCATCGGCGATTTGACCGGCCAGCACGCCGCGCGCATTCCGTTGCCGCCACTGTCGCTGGGCGCCATCGAAGAACTCATCGAGGATTCGCCGCGCGACGCGGCAGAGGTCCATCAAGTCACCGGCGGCAATCCGTTTTTTGTGCGCGAGCTGCTGTCGGCGCCCAAGGATGCCGTACCGCAAACCGTGCGCGATGCGGTGTTGGCGCGGCTCATGCAATGTTCCGAAGGCGCCCGCGAGGTCGCGGAGCTCGTATCGTTGCTGCCCGGCCGCACCGAGCCCTGGGTGATTCGCGCCATCTTGGGCGATGCAGGCGATGCTGCCGATCAGGCCGTGGCATGCGGATTATTGAAGTATCGGGACGAGGCGCTCGCCTTTCGTCACGAACTGGGGCGGCTTGCGGTGGAAAGCACGATTCCACGCTCGCGCGCCCAGGCACTCCATCAAAGAATTCTTTGCAGCCTCGTCGAGCACCAGGCCGATCTTTCGCAACTCGTGCATCACGCATTGCAAGCACAAGACGTGAAGGCCTTGATCGAGTACGCGCCGCGCGCCGCGCACCAGGCGGCGCTTGCCGGCGCGCATCGCGAAGCGGTGGCGCATCTTGAGACTGCCATTCGGCGTTGCGGCTCGATCGGGGCGCCCGAGCGCGCGCAGCTCTATGAGCTGCACGCCGCCGAATGCAATACGACCAATCAGGTTGCGGCGGCGCGTGAATCGGCTACCCGGGCGCTCACGCTGTGGCGAGAGCTGAACGACGTGACGGCACAGGCACGCATGCTCTTGGTCCTGTGCCGCCAATATTGGAAATCCGGGAAAAACGCGCAGGCCAATCAGCATGCCGCAGAGGCCATCGCCTTGCTCGAAGCGCAGCCGCCGGGACGGGATCTTGCCATGGCGTACAGCGTGCGCTCGCAGCTGGCCATGACCAGTCACAACACGCCTGAGGCCCTGGAATTCGGACAGCGGGCGCTTGATCTCGCCGCACAGTTTGCCGATCACGGTGTGCGCGCTCATGCGCTGAACAACATGGGCACGGCATTAGCTGGTTCGGGAGACGCCTCTGGTTTTGCGCACTTGGAACTCAGCCTGGCGGTCGCCCTGGAGCACAACATGCATGAGCACGCGGGGCGTGCCTATGCCAATCTGGTGAGTACCACCGTGCGCGACCGGCTCGCGCCCGCCGCAAGGCGCTACATCGCAGCGGGCATGGAGTACTGCGAGGTGCACGACGTGCAGGATTCCCTGGCCTACATGGCCGCCTTTAGCGCCCACTTCGCCCTGAATGTCGGTCAATGGGACAAGGCTGCACGCGAAGCCGCGGAGCTGATGGATTGCGGCGGCATCGCCACCGCGCAACGCATCCCCGCGCTGTTCGTACTCGCCACGGTGCGCGCGCGGCGTGGAGACCCCGGCGTCGATCCCTTGCTGGATGAAGCCGCGCAGCTCGCATTGCCGACGTCAGAATTGCAGCGGATCGGGCGCATAGCCGCGACCCGCGCTGAAGTGGCTTGGTACCGCGGCGATTTGGAGCGCGTCGCGAGAGAGGCACGGATCGCCCTGCAAGCTGCCGGGGATCATCGCGATCCGTGGTTGCGCGGCGAAATTGTCTACTGGGGACATCTCGCCGATCCCGCGTTGCGCGACTGCACCGACCTTGCCGAACCCTACGCGATGATGATTCAGGGTGACTGGGAGGGCGCGGCCGCCGCGTGGGGGCACCTCGATGCGCCGTATGAGCGCGCGCTGGCACTGGCCGGCGGACCGGAACCTGCCCTGCTCGAATCGCTCATGATTCTGGAACGGTTGGGAGCCGGGCCATTGGCGGCGATCGTGCGGCAGCGGCTGCGCGAGCGCGGCGTGCGCGGAATTCCACGCGGGCCCCGTGCCTCAACCCGCGGCAATCCCGCGGGACTCACGTCGCGCGAGGTGGAGGTCTTGAGGCTGCTGGTGCGCGGTCATACCAATAACGAACTCGCCCTGCGGCTGCACATTTCGGCAAAGACGATCGATCATCATGTTTCTTCGATTCTGGAAAAACTCGAAGTCCGATCCCGCACCGAGGCCGTCGCCGCGGCGATGGGCCTCGGAATTCTCAAGGCCGATGCCTAGCGCGGCGGATGCATCACGATGAGAGGACGGTGTGCGGCACCGTCCCCTCATGCTGACGCTATTAACGGTCGTTGCTCGCGTTGGTCTTTTCCAGAGAGTAACTGGTCAAGAGCGGCGCGTTCACATCCGCAACAGCACGGGCGATGGCATCCTGGCTGCAGCTGTACTGCTGCCGCGCCAAATTCAAGAAAAAGACGTCCATCGGCTGGCAAACCTGGCGTGCCGCGGTCTTGATCCGCGAAAACAGGGCGGCGACGTCGGCGTCGCGGTTTAGGTCGAGATCGGCGTATTTGACCGTGCGGAAAGGCAGATCATCGTGTTTTCCCGAGGACGCGGCGAGCGCGCTGACGGGGCCTGCGAGCAACCCGGCAAGCGCGCACGCGAGAATGAATTTCAGTTTTAAACGGGACATTGACACTTACTCCTGCAATCGTCCGGAGGATTCCGGGCAAGGGATAAGCTACGCGGCGGGAGGCTGCGGCGAAGCGGGGATACTCCCCATTTTATTTTCGTAGAACCCTCAGTTTTGACAGCGCTTCCCCGGAGCGCAGGGTTTAAGCTGTGGCTTTGTAGCTTAGGAAATTACGACCTTCCGTCCACTGGCAGAGAAGCAGAATCGGCAGGCCTACGGCAATATCACGCGCCCGCTTGAGTACGGATACCGCAAGCCCGATTTCCGCTCCAATGCCAAATAAAGGCGCAATAGCCGCGTAGGCGACTTCCTGAACGCCGATGCCGTTTGGCACCAAAAAAGCCATGCTGCGCAGTGCGCAGACAAGACTTTCAATCGCGAGGACCGGCCAGACGCGGGCGTGTACGCCCATTAGAAAAAGCGCGATCCAGGTGCTGAGCGCACTGGCCACCCAGCCACCGCAATGAAACAAAACAGACAGGGCCACATTAGCGGGTCGACGATATATTTCATCAATGCAATTTGCGACTGATTCGGTTGCTGGCGCGGCGTTCGGGAACAGGCGCGAAATTAGCTTGGTCGTCAATGGCCGGCCGTAGCGTTGAAAAGCGACGAATGCAGCGCAGCTCAGAACAACGGTCACGAAACCGAAGGCAGCGGTATTCGTAGTGGAGAACTGCGGCGAAGTGCGCGGCGTGGAGGTGGCCAGAACTACGAGGCCGACCGCGGTAAAGGCGATTTGCGCCAGCATTTCCGTCGTGACGTCGGTGACCATCGATCCAATCGCGACCCGTTGCAGTACACCGCGAAACATTGCGGTCCGAGCACCCAACACGATTCCGCCGAGATGAGAAAAGGGCAATAGATCCGATGTCGCATCGCGGACCATGCGCGCCCAAATGAAAACGGGCGCCCGCGAGCGGTATGAGGCGGGAATTAGAACGTACCAGGCGGTTCCCAATAAAACAAACAGAGGCAGTTGGTAAACGCACAGAATCCCAAAACCGCGCCATCCGAGCGTCGCGGCCGCCAAAAGAATGGACTTAAGTCCGATGCTCTTCAGGATATAGAATGCAAGGGCGCAACCAACCAGTGCAAGCACGGCCAGGCGGAACTTCGGTGCGCGCAACACCACTACGCCGCGTTGCGCCCGGCGCTTGAAAAGTCCCCATATCCGCCCATCGTGAGCGACGCTTTGTGGCACGCGTCGATGACATCAGGATCAATCAGGGCCGCCAGTTCGCTTTCGTAAAGATAACCCTTCGCATGGCCCAAAAAGCGCCCCGTCGCCGGATGAAGGTAGATTTCACTGAGGCCCTCGGGTAGACGGCCGATCAAATGGAGCAGGCGGGGTTTTGTCATCTGTCCGGACCATCGAAGTCCAAAGATTTGGTCCGGCATGTGAATTCCCGAGCTGAGGATTTTGCGGCGAAGTTGCCGCGTGAATGAGGCCATTAGCATGGCTTCGATCGAGAGCCGCCTGGCCGCAAGCGGCGCCAGCGGCGCGATGGGCTCACGCGGGACGCGCACTGAGCGCAAGCCGAAGCGCCGGCCGTTGGCAATCAACAGAGAGCCAATCACGGGGTGGAGGTGAAAATGCCTGTGGGCGTTGCAATGATCAAGCGCCAGCCCGGTCGCACGGTACGCCTCGAACTGCGCAGCAATCTCGGCCGCCAGCTGACGCTGCGCCTGCCGATTGCACATGAGAACGCATCCGAGCGCGACCAAATCTGAGCGGAACGCGCCCGTTTCATCCACCAGATTGGGAACCGCCGAAGGCGGCAACACCGGCCGACCCTCGGTGAGCACGAGATGCAGTCCAACACGCAGTGCCGGCATTCGCTTGGCGCGAGAAACGGCATCGGCTGCGGCAGGCGCCATCACCATGAGACTTGCGGCCGTGAGAATGCCTTCGCGGTGCGCCAATTCAACCGCCTCATTCACTTCGACCGCTGCGCCAAAGTCATCGGCCGTGACTATGAGGCCTTTCAAGCACCATCCTGGCGAGTCCGCAAGAAATGAAAAAACTCCACACCTTCCCGCAATCGCCGCTTCATCATTTCCGGGCTGGCAATCATTTCCGCAAGAATCGACGCAATTTTCGAGGGCCGGAAATAGAACTTTTTATAGAAATCCTCCACTGACCTGAAAATCTCGCCGTGACTCAGATGAGGGTAGTTGAGAGGGGCGATTTGCGTGCCCTCCTGCGTCAGAAGATCGATCTCTTCATTGAAGAGCCAGCCATTCTCCTTAGCCTGCCGATAGAGGAAGGTGCCGGGATAGGGAGCCGCCAGCGAGACTTGGATCGTGTGCGGATTGATTTCCTTCGCAAAATTGAGGGTTTGCTGGATCGTTTCCCTGGTCTCGCCGGGCAGACCCAGAATAAATGTTCCGTGAATGACAATGCCGAGTTCGTGGCAGTCCTTCGTGAAGCGGCGGGCGAAGTCTACGTGCATGCCCTTTTTGATATTGATCAAGATCTGTTGATTACCGGACTCATAGCCCACCAGCAACAGCCGCAGGCCATTTGCTTTCATCACTTCGAGGGTCTTGCGTGGGACGTTCGCCTTCGCATTGCACGACCAGGTGACCCCGATCCTTCCCAACTCTTTGGCTAGTGCCTCCACTCGCGGCAGATTATCCGTCAACGTGTCATCGTCGAAGAAGAACTCCTTGACTTGCGGAAAGGCCGCTTTCGCCCATTTGATTTCGTCAACGACACTGCCGACCGAACGCACCCGATAGCGATGTCCGCCCACAGTCTGGGGCCAAAGACAGAAAGTGCACCGCGATTTGCAGCCGCGGCCGGTATAGAAAGAGATATAGGGGTGCTTGAGATAGCCGCCGAAATATTTTTCAATCGTCAGGTCTCGCTTGTAGACCGGCGTGACCCAGGGCAGCGCGTCCATATTCTGGAGAACTTCGCGGTCTTCGTTATGAACAATGAAGCCCTCGCGGCTCCGATATGAGAGTCCCTTGATTTGACTCCATGCGTGTCCGTCCGCCACTTCTTTGATTGTAAAATCAAATTCGTTGCGGGCGACGAAGTCGATTGCCGCGCCGGCCATCAGGCTCTTCTCGGGCTCTACGGCAACTTTCGCCCCGATGAACCCAATCTTGATGCCGGGATTGATCGCCTTGATCATCTCCGCCGTTTTTACGTCGGACTTAAAGGAAGGCGTGGAGGTGTGCATCACCACGAGCTCCCTGTTCTTGAATTCCGAAACAATGTCATCGAACGCAAGATCATGCGGCGGCGCGTCGATCAGCTTCGATCCCTCGACGAGCGCCGCCGGTTGCGCCAGCCAGGTGGGAAACCAGAAGGAGCGGACTTCCCGTTTCATCTGATAGCGAGCGCCGGCTCCTCCGTCGTAGCCATCGAAGGAAGGCGGATGCAGAAACAGTGTTTTCATGGCGTCAAGTTCCCACCCAGGGGTAGAGCCGATCCGTCACGGGACACCTCATAGTGCTCGTTTCTCCATTTCACGCGTCTGTTCGTAAAACTCCACGCCCAGAGTGCGAGGCTCAAGCAGTCGCGGACGGGAATCAAGGCGAATTGCGCGGGCCGTGCGCGCGCCCGGCGCATCTTGAGATGCAAAAGCACTCGCGCAGCGGCAGCTGTGGCCAACAGGGTCAGGGCAACTGAGCCGCCTCGAGAGAATAGTGCACCAAGTAGAGTTACCGGGAGCGCAAACGTAATGAAACAGAAGCTATACGCCAGCGGCCTTATCGCACGAATCGTGCGCAGCCAGCGAAGCTCATGTTCCACCAGCGTGCCCAGGCTGCTCTCCGCCACGACCACATCGACTTCCACGTCGGATAACACCGTTCTCAATCCCAAGCGGCGCGTCAATTCACCGAGGCGATAGTCGTCGGCGAGGTGATTGGCAATTGCGCCGAATCCCCCGATCCGCGACAGCACTTCACGCCTCAGTGCGATCGTGGCGCCGAAGGCGAAACTGCGAGAGCCCCCTTTTGCCGCAACGTATACCGAGGGGGTGAACCATTCATTGATGAACAAAGATCCCATCAGGGACCAGAAGCCACTCCGAGGCACACCGCGATATGCGCAAGTAACGACACCAACACCGGCGTCCCGGAGAGGAGCAACCACGCCGGCGAGGTATTGATCGCCCACACACACGTCACTGTCCGCAATTACCAGGTAGTCGTGACTGGCCTGGGTCATCATATTGATGAGATTGCTGACCTTTCGGCTGCTGCCATGCTGTCTGCGGTCAATCAGGATTCGCACATCGCGGTGCGGAAATTCCTGCTGCAGGCGTCGCACAACAGCAAGCACCGGGTCGTCGGCAGCGGCGACTCCAAAAATTATTTGGAACTCGGGATATTGTTGATCGCAGAACGTTCGAAGACAGGCATACGTCTCCGGCTCCGAGCCACACAAGGGCTTCAATACAGTCGCCTTGGGCAGGCTTTCAGGACGGCGAGCCGAACGGGACAGCGAGAGCGCAGCGCCGAATGCAACGATGCTGTAGATCGTCGCCCCGAACACCAACAGATATCCACAAGAGATCAATAGGCTAAGGATTGTATTTCACCTCGCGTTTCAAACCGCAACCGTTGGAACTTTGTATCCCAAAGTATAAGGCAGTCCCACGCTTGACAGCAACGTACTTTGCGCGGCAAAGTACGGCGTTGAAACGCGCCGTCATCAATGAGTGTCGCCGAGCAGCAGCTCTGATCCTGTTGGTGCTCGCGGGCTTCCCGTGCACCGTTGCCGCGCAAACTCCATCGCCGCTTCAGGAGTGGCAATACTCGGGCGGTGTTATTTTGTCGCGGCTATTCGAGCCTGACGCTCCTGAGTTCCACAAGATCGTGGGGCTGGCCGCAGATGCCGCTCCGCTCTACAGTGGCGCTCGTGCAGATCGAGTGCAGGGCGGTCCTGTGATCAACATCAGCTATCGGGACATTGCGTTCCTATCGACCGGCGATGGCATTGGTTACAACATCCTGCGCGGGGATCATTATCAAGTCGGCGTCGCAATGGCGTACGACTTGGGCCGCAACGAGCAGCAGGACTTGAACAATCTTCGGGGACTTGGGGATATCGGGGCGGCGCCCGTTGCCAAGCTGTATGGGACTTGGGTGCTCGCGAGGAAGTTCCCGTTGATCCTACGAATCGATGCACGCCAGTTTATTGGCGGTGCTCAAGGGGCCGTCGGCGATGCAGGCGTGTATATGCCGCTGCCCGGCAGTTCCAAGACGTTTGTCATGTTTGCGGGTCCCTCCATTTCCTTCGCCACACATCATTACCTGCAAACTCTCTACGGAGTAACACCGGCACAAGCGGTGGCATCGGGACATCCAGCCTATGACGTTGCTCACGCCGGCACCAGTTCGGTGGGAGTGGGCTTCAGCGCCACGAAATTCATCACGAGTCACTGGCTCGTGAATATGGATGCGGCAATCAGCCAAATACGGGGCAGCGCTGCACAGAGCCCATTGGTGGAAGAACACACGCAGCGCGTGCTCGCCCTGTCGCTCAACTATCAGTGGTGATTGGGCGTTGAAAGGGCCAGGAACGCTGGAGCGTCCCTGGCTTTGCCGGCGGCAATACGCCGCAATAACGCAATGCTCGGTCATTAGAGCTTTTCGCCCTGTGTTAGAACTTGTAGTTGATACCGGTAGAGAATCCCACTTCTTTGCAACCGCCCCAGGTTGTATTGCCCGCGCTGGTGTAATCAATTACCGGCGTGTTCGTCGCGTCGTGACAGTCGGTGGTCAGGCCGCGGCCGCCGGCGCCGATGTCGTAGTGCGCGTTACCCTTGTTGACGGTTTCAGCCGCGTCCAAATACCAGTACACATTCTTGTCGAAGCGGTGCTTCCACGCGACCGTGTACATGTTGGCCGAATCATCGGTGTTGGTCGGATTGAAATTATGTTGACCGCCCGGATCGCCGGGTGTGCGTCCCGCATGCGCCCAGCCGATACTCACGTTGTCCGCGCTGAAAATGTCCTGCGATGCCGCGAACCAAATGCCATTTCTTTGCCGCTCGTTCTGGAATTGCAAATCCTGCGGCAGACTGCGATGCATGTACTCGTAGATGCCGCTCAGCGCAAGCCCGAACGGAGCCGTGTACTGCACGCCGGCTTTGAACGCCGTCTCGTTGGCAATGTCGGTCAAGTACGGCGGCGAGGCGCC
>DATHKV010000139.1:0-40922 GCA_035488895.1 Steroidobacteraceae bacterium | reverse complement strand
TCATCGCCTCCGTCACGCGCGCCGGCCGGCATACATTGGTCATCGTCCAGCGCGAGCGCGGATATGGACCTGCCGGCGCTGCAAGCCATCTACTCTGACATGGAGCAAGATTCTCACGGCGATCTCAAAGGAATCGTCGTTGTGCGCGACGGCCGACTCGTGAGCGAACACTACTTCAACGGCGATGATGCCGGAACGCTTCATGACATCCGCTCCGCGACCAAGAGCATCACCTCCTTGTTGATGGGCATTGCAATCGACAAGGGCTTGGTCCGCAGCGTTGACGAGCCGATTTCCAAGTATCTGCCGGACCTGCCGCGGGATGGCAAGGAGAAGATCACCATACGGAATCTCTTGAACATGCGTTCCGGTCTGGACGCCGACGATGTCGATTCCGGAAGCCCCGGCAATGAGGATGCACTGGATCAATCAAAGGATTGGATGCGGACCGTATACGCCGTACCCATGAAACGGCTGCCGGGAGAAAAATACGTCTATGCGTCGATCAACGCCTTCCTGGCGGGCGCCATTGTCGAAAATGCGAGCCATATGACGCTGGATGATTTCGCCAGGAAGAATCTCCTCGAGCCGTTGGCAATCCAGGACTTCAAATGGAGACACGTGCCTGTCAATCGCACCACCGGCCAGGGTAATTTCTCGATCACGACAAGGGATGAAGCGGCCATCGGGCAAATGCTGCTCAACGGCGGATTGGTGGATAAACGTCGAGTCGTAAGGCGCGAATGGATCGAGGCAAGCTTGTCCCGGCAGGTAGCAATATCGGAAAGCGACCGTTACGCCGACTATTATGGGTTCATGTGGTATACCAAGGATGAACCTGTCGGCGCCGGAAAGATTGAGGTTCACTTCGCCTCTGGGAACGGTGGCAATAAAATCTACGTGGTGCCCTCGCTGCACATGGTGGTGGCGATCACCTCGAGCGCTTACGGCCGTGGCTACGGCCAGCAGCGCTCGCAGCAAATATTGCTTAGAATTCTAGCGGCGGCCCGGTGATTTCCCGGCCATTGGATGTGAGCGCTTGACCATGCCCATGATCCGCGAGGCGAGCACAGCCGCCGATATCGCGACCGCTCGCGAGCTATTCGAAGAGTATCAACGAACCCTCGGCGTGGACCTGTGTTTTCAGGGGTTCAACGAGGAGCTGGCGTCGTTGCCGGGTGCTTACGCACGGCCGACCGGCCGCTTGCTTCTAGCGTCTGGCGATTCTTCCGTTCTTGGCGTCGTGGCGCTGCGCTCGCTTGGCGCGGATTGCGAAATGAAGCGCCTTTATGTGCGCCCGGCCGGTCGCGGTCTGGGTCTCGGCCGTCGACTGGCGACGCGCCTGATTGATGAGGCTCGGCTCGCGGGCTACCGCCGGATGCTGCTCGATACCCTTCCGATGATGACCGGGGCGCAGGCGCTCTATCGGTCAATGGGCTTTACAGAGATCGCCGCGTACTGCAACAATCCAATTGCAGGGACATTGTATATGGCGCTCACGCTGTAACTCCCGGACATTCCCGATGCATCATTCCCGCCTTTGCGCGATCCTGATCGACTGCAAATCGTCCAACGTCGACGAGGCAGCGCATTTCTGGGATCAGGCGCTTCAGCGTCCGGGATGGCCCAAGAACGCCAATCGCTGGGATTAAAGGAACGCCGGCGGCTGACCGCGCGGCGTGCCAACATAGACGGAGAACTACAAAAAGGGGTGCGGCATGTTCAATTACATTTCATGGGTCGCGGTAATCGTGGCCAGTCTGACTACATTCGTGATCGGCGGCCCTTGGTACTCGCCAATGCTGTTTGGGAAACGCTGGAACGAGGCGATGAAGCATTCCCCCACGGACCGCGGCCATCCGGCGCGGGTCTTTGGACTTGCCTTCGTGTTCAGTTTCATCGGGGCCGCGGCCCTCGCCATGCTGCTTCCGGTCGACGCCACATTTTCCGACGGCATTAAATTGGGCGCGGTGGTGGGCGCCTGCTTTGTCGCAACCAGCTTTGGCGTCAATTACCAATTTTCAAATCGGCCCTGGATCGCGCTTCTCATCGACGGCGGCTTCCACATCGTGCAGTTTTCTGCGATGGGCGCAATCCTCGGCGCATGGCACCCGTAACGCGCGAACCCCTTACTGACCGCGGCACTCGCCCATGCCCCTGCTCTTTTCGTACGGCACGTTGCAACAGGAGGACGTGCAACTGGCCATCTTCGACAGGAAGCTGCGCGGCGATCAAGATGAACTGGTGGGATACGAACAGGCGCTGGTGCTCATCGAGGACCCCGTTGTGATTGCCACCAGCGGCAAGACGCATCACACGATCGTCAGACCCAGCAAGGATCCTTCAAGCCGTATCAGGGGAACGGTCTACCAGCTGACGCAGGCGGAGCTTCATCGCGCCGACCTGTACGAAGTTGCGGCATATAAGCGCACTGTTGCCAACCTCGCCTCCGGCCGCGAGGCTTGGGTCTACGTGGACGCCCGAATCGCTGACGCACCAGCCTAAGGGTTCTTGAAGAACAGCGGATGCTCCGGCAAGGCGGCCAAATCAACCCGGCGACCTTGAGCAATGACGGCGCCCACCTTTTCGATATTGTGAATGTCCATCAAAGGATCGGCTTCCAGCAGAATGACATCCGCGAGTTTCCCCTTCTCGATGGTGCCAAGATCACGAGAACGGAAGGCGGCGGCCGCGCCATTGGCAGTCGCGGCGACTATTGCTTGCATCGGCGTCATGCCCAATTCGACAAATCCTTCAATGGCCAGAATGGTGCCGCTGCCGGGCTCGAGTTCGGCCGTCTTCACGCTGCGCCGAAATTCCGGGGCATCGCCGAGGTAGCTGTCCGTGGCCGGCGTTACCTTGCAGCCCGCCGAAATCAACCGAACCGCGTTGCGGCGCTGAATGTCGTGCGTTTCCTGCAGCATGTCCTGCCGTCGCCAGTGCTCTGCACTGGTCGCGGCAGGGGGCAGCTTGGCGAATTTTGCCTCGGCATCCGCCCGCTCCGACAGGTGACGCGCGCGCGCTTCGCCGGTGATCAAGTTGGCTCGCATCCCGCAGTACACGCCTTTGGACACGATCAATTGAATCAGCTCGTCCGGCAGATCCCGGCTCATCATTTCCGGATGCTGGATGAGGTCGAGTCCCGCTTCCACGGATAATCGCAATCCTTCGGAGCTGGTCGCATGCGTCTGCACCGGTTTACCGCGCTTGTGCGCTTCGCCCACGATGACGGCCTGCTGGCGGGGCGAAAAGCCGATCAGCGACGGACGCATGAAGTGGCTGGTGCCGCCGTACTTGATGACATCGACGCCCTTATCGAGATAGGAATTCATCGCCGCACGCAGCTCGTCCGGCGTCATGTCCGCCAGGTCTTCGCCGGCTCCCTGTGCCAGGAGATCGTTCCATTTTTCCTCAAACAACGATAGATCTGCGTCCTTCGTCAACGAGAAGGTGATGGAAAATGGCCCTCCCCAACCCAGAATATTGCCTGCAAGCAGCAGCCGCGAGCCGACGGCCTCGCCGCGGTTGATCCGGTCCCGCACCACGATGGATGGCGGCAGGACCCCATAGCTGTCGACCAACGTGGTCACGCCGGCTTTGAGAGTCCGCTGCGCGAATTCCAGCGCCAATTCTTCGTTACGATCGCCATACTTTGCGGACGTATCGCGCCGCGCCGGCTGACCGTAGACCGTCAAGTGCGCGTTGTTGTCGAAAAAACCCGGAACCAGAAACCGGCCGGAACCGTCGATCTGCGAATCCCCGCGCGTCGCCCGCGGGGAGCCCGGCGCGATATCAACGATGCGACCGCCCTCAATCCGCACAGTCATGTGGGCCTTGGGAGCCGCGCCGGTTCCGTCGATGACGGTGACGTTGGTGATGGCGAGCGGCGGCGCCGGTGAAGCTGCCGCGGCGAGTCCGCCGACAAATGCGCATGCCATCAGAGAAATCCCGAATATTATTCTTGGCATTAACACGTCTCCCCCTGCCTGACCGATCAAATGACAAGGTAACGTATACTGGACCTGCGGGACAGCGCGCGACTATGGCAATCGCCGAACAGAGCTAAGCGCGTAGTGGTCTTCCAAGTCGAGGAGGTTTGATCCATTGCCCGACCTCTCCACATACAAGCCCGCGGGATGGCATGACGTAACGCCCCGAATCATCGTTCGCGGAGCCAGGAATCTGGTCGATTTCGTGAAGCAGGTATTTGGCGCAACCGGTGAATATCATCCGCAGGCACCCGCGGAGCTGCGGATCGGCGATTCCATCATCATGATCAGCGAGACCGGAGTGCGCGACACTGTGCCGGCATGCCTGTACGTGTACGTTGAAAACGCCGATGCCACGTGGCAGCGCGCCATCGACGCCGGCGCGCGCTCGATCGAAGCACCACTGGACACGCCCTACGGTGACCGTCGCGGAATGGTTGAGGATCAGTGGGGCAATACATGGCAGATCGCAACACGCAAGCCATGACGCGAAGCCTCCCAGCTAACGCGTGCGCATCGTCGACTGTGGCGTCCTGCTCGCCTCGCGCTAGGTCGCGCCTCGCATTCCTGCTATCGTGGATTACCTGATCGGAGGGTCTTCCCGGTGAAAGCCTCGGTGTTTGTCGGCACCAGTCTCGATGGTTTCATTGCGCGCACAAACGGCGCGTTTGATTTTCTGCCTGCTGGCGGCGGCGAACCGCACGGCTATGACGAATTCATGGAGTCGGTTGACGCATTGGTCATCGGCCGCAACACTTACGAAACCGTGTTGGCAATGGGCGGCGCTTGGCCCTACGGCGACAAGCTCGTCGTCGTCTTGAGCACCCGCACATTCGCGCCCGCACCGCCGGGTGCCCGTATCGAGCACATGTCCGGCCCGCCGGCGCAAATCCAGGCCCAACTGGCTGCCCGCGGCATCCAGCACGCCTATATCGACGGCGGCATTACCATCCAGGAGTTTCTGCGCGCCGGCCTCATTCAACGCCTGATCGTGACGCGGGTACCCGTCCTGATCGGCAGCGGAATTCCGCTGTTTGGAACTGTCGCGCACGACATTCCGCTCAAGCACATTGCGACGCGCCAGTACGCGAGCGGCCTGGTTCAGAGCGAGTACCAGGTCGGCACATAGGGCGAGAGTTTCAGGGAGGTACCATGAGTGACCCTTACTGGTTTCCCGCCAAGCGGCGCGGATGGGGCTGGGGTCCGCCGACCGCGTGGCAGGGCAAATTAGTTCTGGTTTGCTGGATAGGCGTCGTGATCGCCGCGCTGCTATTATTTGGGCGCGATCACGTTTTAGCGTACGTGGGATTTGTGCTCGCCATGATCTGTTTGCTCATGTTGATTTGCTACTGGAAGGGCGAACCGCCCGCTTGGCGGTAGCCGAGCGCAAGTAGGCCAGTAACCTATTTGGCGACAAGGAATAGTTATGCACCCGATCGCAATTCGAATACTCGTCGCAACTTTTGCGGCTGCCTTGATCTTTACCGCGCAGCCCGCCAGGGCGGATTTGTATACGGCGACACAGGCTTACGCGAAAGATGATTTCGCAACCGCATTTCAACAATTCAAGGAGCTTGCGGAGTTGGGGCAGCCCACCGCCCAACTCAATCTGGCCATTATGTACGGGCACGGAAAAGGCGTTGCGGCCAATGCGACGTACGCGCATGCGTGGGCATTGCTGGCGGCCCAGAATGGCGAAGAGCGCGGCAAAGCAATCGCCGAGGAACTGGGAGCGTCGCTGACACCGACTTCACTGCAGGTATCCTCTGAAATTCAGGCCCAATATAGTCAGGCAAAACTCAATGCACGGTTGTTGCCCCACGTCTTGAACGGCAGGGAATACGCAGATCGCGATCCGCCGCGGCGTTTGAAGCCCTACGTCCCTTCCTATCCCAAGGCTGCTGAGCACAAGGGGATTCAGGGCGAAACATACGTCGAGTTCGTTGTCGCGCCCGACGGCCATCCGCGCACGCCGCGCATTTTGTATTCCCTGCCTACCGGGTACTTCGAGGATTACGTGCGTGAGAGCGTCATGCGCTCCACTTATTTGCCCGCGAGAATCAATGGACAGCCGATTTCAGCATCGATGAGCATGCTCTACAATTTCAAGGTGCAATCCGTATCGCTGCATGATTACGGAGATCTCGCGCAACGCGTTCAAGAAGCAAAGGCGAAAGCGGAGGCGGGCGATGTGTCGGCGCAGATGCTTTACGGCATGATGATTGCGGGCCTGCCGCAGCTCAATCAAACCTACGACAAGGCCTTGCCCTGGTTTCTCAAGGCGGCGCAAGCGGGTGTTCCCTATGCGCAATTTCAAATTGGCACGGGACTGCTGAACGGTCGGGGTTGCCAGTGCGAAGAGAACAAGGGTGAGATTTGGCTGGAAAAGGCCGCTCAGGCGGACCAAGCAGATGCGCAGGTCTCCCTTGCCGAATATCTTTTAAAGGGGAAGCCAACCCCGGAAGCGCAACAGGGAGCCATGCTATGGCTGGAGCGCGCAACGAAGCAGGGCAATACCGCTGGCGAGCTGCTGTTGTCGTCCATACTGGCCGCCAATCCATTCCAAGACATTCGTGATCCCGGGCGCGCCCTGTCGCTGACCGATGCCCTGCAACGCACCTATCGCGAAGATCCCAGCTATTGGGAGATTCGCGCCGCGGCCTTCGCGTCACGCGACGACTACGGCGCCGCAACCAAGGCTCAAATCCAGGCATTGTCTGAGGCGACTCGGCTCGGCTGGGATTTGCAGCCTTTGCAGCAACGCGCCTCACTCTATGCCGCACACCAGCCTTGGCGCGGCGACCTGTTGAATTTCTAGCAGGACCCATGATTGTCGCCCCGTTGAGCGACATCCTTTATGCTTCGGTCTCGCTTCAGTTGCCGTTGATTTAACAATAGGTCGGGGGATTCATGTCGACATCACACTTCGTCGCTCGCGCCGCTGCGCTCGTGTTGGTACTGGCGGGCACGGCCGCCGTCAGCCAGGCACAAAAAGCCGGCGACCCTGCCGGCGCACCGCCCCCGCCCCCGGCACCCAACGGGCCCATCGTCAAAGTCGGCCAGGGCGAAGCGCAGGGCCTGGTAGCCGACGGTGTCGTTACCTTCAAAGGATTGCCATTTGCCGCGCCCCCCGTGGGCGATTTGCGCTGGCGCTCACCGCAGACTGCCGCCAAATGGTCCGGCGTCCGCGCCGCGAATGCGTTCTCGGCCACCTGCGCGCAAGCCGAGGATTGCCTGTATCTGAATGTATATGAGCCGGCCGACGCCAAGAAGGGTGCCCACCTGCCGGTGATGGTATGGATCCACGGCGGCGCATTCTTGTTCGGTTCCGGTTCTGCTTATGACGGCAGCCAATTCGCCCGGCAAGGCGTGATCGTGGTGACGGTGAATTATCGTCTGGGCCGCGCCGGTTGGTTCGCGCATCCCGCGCTCACCGCGGAAAATCCCAAGGGCCTGCTCGGCAACTACGGGCTGATGGATCAGGTCGCGGCGCTCAATTGGGTGCACGAGAACATCAAGGCGTTCGGCGGCGATCCGAAAAACGTCACCATTTTCGGCGAGTCGGCAGGCGCCATTTCCGTCAACTACCTGATGCTGGCCCCTCAGGCCAAGGGTCTGTTCGAAAAGGCGCTGTCGGAGTCCGGTTTTGGCCGTCTCGCCGCAAGGCCCCTCTCTTCCGTGGAACAGAATGGCGTGACTTTCGCCGAGAAGGCCGGTGTTCAGGGCAGCGATGCCGCCGCAGCGAAAGCGCTCCGGGCACTGTCATGGGCCACGCTGACCAGCAATGTCGCGGGCATTGGCGCGGCTGAGCAGATACTGCCCATGGCCGACGGCAAGATGATCACCGGCAGTGCCGCCGACGGTTTCGCCAAGGGCATGGAGGCGCATGTCCCCTATCTGCTCGGGGGCAACAGCGACGAAGCCAGCCTCACTCGGCGCGGATTGAACGCCGCGGAGCGTTTCGCTGCAATTCAAGAGCGGCGCGACGCATTCCTTACCGCCTACGATCCTGATGGCACGGGCGATGCCGATCGCATCATCGCCCGCTTCGTCACCGACTCATCGATCAGCGAACCCGACCGCGATCTCGCGCGGCTGCACGCCAAGCGCGGCAATGCCACCTACGTGTATCACTTCTCCTATACACCCGCCGCCCAGCGCGCGACCCTATTTGGACTGGCGCACGGCGGAGAACTGGCTTACGTGTTCAACGTGCCGCGCGCCATGCCGTTCGATGACGAAGGCAAAGCCGTCGCGGCGGCAGCCAACAAGTATTGGGCGCAGTTCGCCAAAACCGGCGATCCCGATTCCGCCGGCGGCCCGACCTGGCCCAAATTCGCCGCCGCCGATGAATACATGATGGAATTTCCGGCCTCCGGAATACCGGTTACCGCGAAGCATTTTCATAAGGACAGACTCGACTGGGTCGAGGCGGGCCTGGGCAAGTAGGGCGGTCGCGATCCATGGCCGATGAAAAACACTTTCGCAGCTTCAAGGAGTTCTACCCGTTCTACTTGAGCGAGCACGCCAATCGCACGTCACGGCGCCTGCACTTCGCCGGCACCAGCATCGCGCTTGCGCTGCTGATTGCCGCGGTCGTCACGCAAAAATTCTGGCTTGCCGGCGCGGCGTTGATTCAAGGCTATGCATTTGCCTGGGTGGGGCATTTTTTCTTCGAGCACAACAGGCCCGCGACTTTCAAGTATCCCGGCTTCAGTTTGATGGGCGACTGGCGTCTGTGGTGGGATATTTTGACCGGCAGACAAAAATTCTGAAACTAACGCCCGGCGATTTGATCAGAGAACATCTCTAGCAGGAGCCATCATGCGATCTATTCCCAGATTCGTTGTCGTGATCCTGACTTTGTGTTCCTGCGTGGGTTGCGATCAAGCATCGAAATCCGCCGCCCGCTCCCTGCTTCATCCAGGTGTTACGGAATCGCTTTTTGCCGACTCGTTGCGCCTGCAGCTCATGGAGAACCCCGGCTCCTTCCTGAGTCTCGGCGCTTCGCTTCCCGAGCATCTACGCTTCACACTGTTTACCGCGGCGGTCGCCGTACTGCTGGTCGGCCTGGTGTGTGCGTCGCTGTTTGCGCGGCGTCTCTCCACCGCACGGTTTGTCGCGCTCGCTCTTGTGGCCGGGGGCGGCATCAGCAACTTGATCGACCGGCTGCTGTATGACGGCCGCGTGACGGATTTCCTCAATGTCGGCATCGGTTCGCTGCGCACCGGCATATTCAATCCGGCGGATATGGCCATCATGGCCGGCGTGCTGCTCCTTATCTTACGAAGGGGCGCACCGGCATCGGCCGCCGGCCCACCAACCAGCGCGCCGCCCACGGCGCGGCCTTCTACTTAGCCCGTGTCGGCGCTGCGAAACATCCGCTTGCTGACGCGCTACTCGGCGTGGGCGAATTCGCTGCTGTACTCGAGCCTCGGCGAGCTCCCCGAAGAGGAGCTGACGAAACCGCGGCAGATCGTGTTCGGCAATTTGATCCGCACCGTGAATCATGTCTACAGCATGGACCTTGTATGGCAGGCGCATCTCGAGGGCAGACCCCACGGATTCAAGACCCGCACGCCCGACGTCAAAATCTCCTTCTCCGAATTGCGGATGGCGCAGGCCACGATTGACTCTTGGTACATTCGGTATGCGGAGGAAATGTCCGACCGCTTGGGCGAGGAGATGGTCGATTTCACCTTCATCGGCGGCGGTGATGGTTCCATGAGCCGCGGCGATATTCTGCTGCACGTGGTGAATCACACGACCTACCATCGCGGCCACATCGCCGCCATGATGGCTCAAATTCCCGCACCGCCGCCCACCACCGACCTGCCGGTTTTCCTGCGCAACGCTGCGCTGCAAACGGAACGCGGCCCGCGCGGGCCCCTCTAAGTTCCGCGATGGGACACTTTTACTATGCACGGCACTTCGGCGTGCTGGGCGCGGCGACGGTCGTGCTGTTCCTCTTAAGCCATTGGGATCTCATTTCCGACTCGCTCCTCGTCTCCTTCGCGATCAGCGGCGCGCTGCACGCCTGCGCCCTGGTGCTTGCCTTGCGCTCGCCGCAGAGCTTGCTGCGCAAATCCTGCTTCATCGCGTTGGCGGCCGCGCTCAGCGTCTTTACGATGTACATCGGCATCATGGGGCTCGTGCTGTTCGCCGTCCTCCCCGGCAGCCAACGGCTCTACGCTGTGCTTGGCCTCTGTTCCCTGTCGGGCGCGATCACCTACGGCTCGCTCATTCGCTTGTTTTGTATCCGAAAGTTGTCCTCGCGCCTGATTTTGTCGACGGCCTTCCTATGCGTGCTGGCGACCTGGTTGGCATTCTTCGCAAAGACCTACACCGATTTCCTGGGCGGCTGGTGGCTTGCGGCGGCATGGTGGTTCACTTTTTCGGGTGCCCTGAAGTTTTTCGACACCCACCCGAACGCGCTCAGCCGCACGAAGTACAATGGGCCTTAAGGAGGGCACGCCATGACGCGACGCCTAATAAGCTCAGGATCAAAATTCGAACAGGAAGTCGGCTACTCGCGCGTCGTCATCGACGGCGAATGGATATTCGTGTCCGGCACCACGGGCTTCGACTACGCAACCATGACCATTTCCGACAATCTGTTGGAGCAGACCGAACAAACCCTGAAGAACATTCAGTCCGCGCTGCGGCAGGCGGGCGCCGATTTCGCGGACGTCGTACGCGTAAACTACATCGTCCCAAAGGGTGAGCGCTTCGTGGATTGCTGGCCGGTGCTGCGCAAATATTTTGGCGCGAGCCGCCCCGCGATGACCATGATTTCGGCGGGCCTGCTTGATCCGCGCATGCAAATCGAGATCGAGGTAACCGCGCGCGTGAGTGCAGCGTGAGCGCCGAGTCGCCGGGCGATGGCGCGGCGCGAAGCCGCGACGGCGGCTGTAGCTGCCGGCAAGTTCGGTATCGCATGACCGGCGAGCCGCTGTTCGTGCATTGCTGCCATTGCAGCTGGTGCCAACGGGAAACCGGCGCGGCGTTTGCGCTCAACGCCATGATCGAAGCCGATCGCATGCGACTCCTCGAAGGCGAGGTGTGCGTTGTCGACACGCCCTCCAACAGCGGCAAAGGTCAGCGCATTGCGCGCTGCCCCAAGTGCTCGGTGGCGCTGTGGAGCAACTACGCCGGTGCCGGCGATGCCGTTCGATTCGTGCGCGTGGGAACGCTGGACAAACCGAGTTCGCTGGCGCCCGACGTACACATTTTCACCTCGACAAAACAGCCCTGGGTGGAATTGCCTACCGGCGCGCGCGTTTTTGCCGAGTACTACAATCCCAAAGAGCAATGGCCAAAGGACAGCCTGGCGCGGTACGCTGCAATGAAGGCGAAAAGCGCGCCGCGGGATTAGCGCCGCCCTTACCGCGCAGTGATACTCGAGGGGATATCGTTGGGTACGCATGATCTATGGCTGTTCGTGCTTTCCGGCCTGCTCTTGAACATCACGCCCGGCCCGGACACTTTGTACGTTGTCGGGCGCAGCTCGACGCAGGGATGGCGCGCCGGAGCGTTTGCCGCATTGGGGATCGGTGCGGGCACTCTGGTTCACATCTGCGCGGCCGCCCTCGGCTTGTCGGCCATCCTCGCCGCATCCGCCGCCGCATTCACCGCGGTAAAAATCGTCGGTGCAGCCTACTTGTTGTATGTCGGCTTGACGCTCATTTGGTCCGCGGGGGCAGCCGGATCTGCAACAGGCGCGCCCGCCTCATGACAGACGCTGAACCAACGCCGCTTTTCAAAAAACTCAATCTCGGCGAGCATCGGGAAATCGTGGTCCTCGATGCGCCGGAATCCTTCGAGTCGGAACTCAAGCAGCTCAAGGGCGTTAAAATTACGCGCGATGCGAACAAGCCGAAGTCGGTCAAATTCGCGTTGGCTTTTGCCACGACGCAGGCGCAGCTGGATCGATCCTCGAAAATGCTCGCGGCGGCGGCGGAGGGGGACGCCGTTTTGTGGTTCGTTTATCCGAAGGGAACCTCGAAACGCTACCGTTGCGAATTCAATCGCGATTCGGGCTGGGGAGTGATTCGAAAAGCCGGCTTCGACTCGGTGCGCATGGTGGCGGTCGACGACGATTGGTCAGCCTTGCGCTTCAGGCGCCTGGAGTTCGTCAAGCCGTCCGCCGGGCGCAAGCAATGAACTTCGAAATCTCGACGGATCGAAACCGGCTCGATGTCGCCATGATTCACTCGTTTCTAGCCGATTCTTATTGGGTTCCCGGCATAACGCGCCACAGCGTCGAGAAGTGCATTGAACACTCGCTGTGTTTTGGCGTCTATGCAGGCGGCCGCCAGATCGGATTTGCGCGACTCATAACCGACTACGTTCGATTCGCGCATTTGCTCGACGTCTTCATCCTTCCCGAATTTCGCGGCCAGGGTATCTCTAAGTTATTGATGAACAACATTCTCTCGCACCCGGAATTGAAAACGATCACGCGCTACACGCTGCATACCCGTGATGCACATGGACTGTATGCGCAGTTTGGGTTTACCGCGCCCGCCAACCCTGAAAGACAAATGGAGCTGCTTCGCACGATCGGAGCCTAGTCCCGCGCTGCGCCGCAACAAGCGCTTAGGTGTGATAAAGTTGCCCGTGAGAATGAAGGGGGTCTGATGTGAAAACCTTGCTCTTATGGTGTGTCTTGCTGGTCCTGTGCTGGCCGGTGGCCATCCTGGCCCTCGTCCTCTGGCCCTTGATTTGGCTGCTGTCCATTCCATTTCGCCTCATCGGGATTTCCTTCGATGCCATATTTGCGCTGCTGCGGGCGATTCTGTTTCTGCCGGCGCGCGTCCTCGGGCATCGCGATAACACCGTCCGCCGCTCACTGTAGTCGACACGTTCGCGCTGCGAACTGCTCGGTGCATTCCCGATGATCTCGGCTCGAGATTCGCTCGCCTTGTTGCGAGAGGGTAACCGCCGATTCGTGTCCGAAGCACCGAGCCGGGATACCGTCGAAAGCCGCGCACGCCGCTTGGAACTGGCGGCGGGTCAGGAGCCGTTCGCGGCGATCCTGGGGTGTTCCGATTCGCGCGTGCCAGTCGAGATCATTTTCGATCAGGGGTTGGGCGATCTGTTTGTGATTCGGGTGGCCGGCAACATCGTTGCCCCTTCGTTGATCGGCAGCGTCGAATTTGCCGCCGTACAATTTCACACGCGGCTGGTCGTGGTGCTCGGACACACTCGCTGCGGCGCGATCGAAACCACGCTCGAGCAACTGCAGCGGCCCGTGGAGAATCAGTCGCGCAACCTGCACTCCATCGTCGATTTCATCAGACCCGGCGTGGAAGGCTTGCTGAAGACGGATCTTAAGAACAATCACGATGCGCTGGTGCATGCGGCCTGCCGCGCCAATATTCGCGCTTCGGTGAATCATTTGAGACATGGTTCCGAGATCATCGAGAATCTGATTCAAAATGCCGGATTGATGGTGGTCGGCGCGGAATACTCGCTGGAAACCGGGGTGGTCGATTTTTTCGACAACATGCCGCCCGCCGATTAGCGCACGAACCGGGTCACGATGAAGGGCACGTACCAAAAAAACAGATCCTTGGTCATGGCGCTGGCGGCGCTCGCCTGGGTCAGCGTGCTGCTGCAATTGTTCGTGACCTTGCACTCGACCCTGCTGAACGGCAGGGGCCTGCTCGGGGGAATCGTCAGCTATTTCGGTTATTTCACCATCCTGACCAATTTGCTGGTCTGCCTTTCCCTGACGCTGCCGCTGGCGGCGCCGGCAACTGCCGCGGGCCGATTCTTCGCCCGCTCGGATGTCACCGCGGCTGTTGCAACCAGCATTGTGTTCGTGGGTCTTGCATATCACTTCTTGCTGCGAAACACCTGGAACCCTCAAGGGCTGCAACTCGTGGCGGATATCCTATTGCACTACGTCATGCCCGCGCTCTTTTTGCTCCACTGGTGGTTCAACTTTCCGAAAGGCGCGCTGCGTTGGAGCTATCCCTTGATCTGGGGTCTTTATCCCACCGTGTATCTGGGTTATGTATTGATCCGCGGCCGAATCATCGATAGTTATCCCTATGGTTTCATCAACCCCAATGCCATCGGTTATCAGCGAACCATGATCAATGGCGTCGGCTTGTTGTTCGTATTCATCATGCTCGGGCTGCTTCTGGTCGCGCTGGGCCGCGTGCAGAGGAGGGCAAGCGCTTGAGCAACGATATGAAAACGCTGCGTACACCGGAGAGTTTCAACAAGGCCGGCGCCCGAAAGTTGCCGGGGCACCTGGGCATTGTCATCACGGAAGTGGACCCGTCGCGCGTCAGCGGCGAATTGCCGGTGGTCGAATCCGTCATCGCGCCCAATGGCTACCTGCATGCCGGAACCGTCGTCACGCTGGCGGACACGTTGGCGGGATATGGCTGTGTGGCCAATCTTCCGCCGGACGCCGTCGGCTTTACCACCATTGAGCTCAAATCCAATCACCTTGGCACCGCGCTGGAAGGCACGATAGTCGGCGTCGCAACGCCCTTGCATCGCGGCAAGACGACACAGGTGTGGGATGCGGTCGTCACCCACAAGGAAACGGGTCGTACGCTCGCGGTGTTCCGCTGCACTCAAATGATTCTCTATGGCAAGGGAAGCAGCACCGCGTCCCGGGCCCAATGAGCACGCTCAAGAGCCCGTGAGCACCTGCATTGCGCTGATTCGAGGTATCAATGTCGGCGTCGGCAAGCGCGTCGCCATGGCCGATCTACGAGACCTGGTTGCCGATCTCGGCCACACCGACGTGCGCACGCTGCTGAACAGCGGCAATGTCGTGTTCACAAGCAAGCGGCCCAATGCCATGAAGATTTCGTCCGGCATTGAAGCCGCGATCACGGCCAGCTGCGGATTCTCCGCAAACGTCATGGTCATCACGGCCCAAGAACTCGACTGCATCATCGACGAGAATCCCTTGTTGCACCTCGCCAAGGAGCCCTCCAAACATCTGGTCGCTTTTGTTGGGCACGCCGGACATCTCGAGCCGATGCGTCCCATGCTCAAAGAACCCTGGAAACCGGATGCTCTGGCCATCACACAGCGCGCCGCCTACCTTTGGTGTGCGACGGGTTTGCTGGACAGCAAGTTGAGCCTGGCATTTAGCCGCAAAGCCGGCGCCACGGTCACCACCCGCAACTGGGCGACGGTGCTTAAATTACAGGCCGCCGCGAAGGATGCGACAGAGGCTTGAGCAATTCAAGGGCCCTGCCTAAGGCGCCGCTGGACGGCGCTTGCCAACGGCGGGTAGTATCGCCACCCCTGCGCAGCGCCCGTAGCTCAGCTGGATAGAGTATCGGCCTCCGAAGCCGAGGGTCGTGGGTTCGAATCCCGCCGGGCGCGCCATTTTTCAAAAAAATTGCCTCTGCAGCTTTTACCCACCGAAACAGATCAGCGGTCGAACCCACGACATAAACAAAGTTCGACGACGCCGCGCAGCGGCGGCGATCGCCCTTTAGGACGACCCGAAGGGCGAGGCGCGTAGCGCCGAGTAATCCCGCCGGGCACCGATACGCTCATCCCGCCAGTTTTGCTACGCTATCGCCGTGAAGCTCATCGGCATAGCTCTGCTGGCGATTCTTGTGTTGGCGGCGGCCGGTGTCGGGTTCTCGCTGACACGCGCTGCGAAGGCTCGTGATGCCGATCAGGCGTATCACACAACCCTCCCCAAAACCGTCATCTTGCATAGCATCAGCTTCAGCGCGGGCGGCGACATTCCCGCTTCCTACACCTGCAAAGGCGAGGGTGTGTCGCCGGAGATTTCCTGGGAAGGCGTTTCGGACAGTGCGCGCTCCTATGTGTTGGTCGTGACGGATTGGGATGGTCCGTCGCCGCGTTTTCGGCTCGGTACCTTCACTCATTGGGTCCTATACAACATCCCCCATGGCGTGCATCAGATCAAGAGTGCGGTCACGACAGCGGAATTGAATCAGGAGAAAATCGACGTCGGCAACAACTCGTCCCACGCCGCTGCCTACAAGCCACCGTGTCCACCGCTCGGCAAGCATCGATACCTATTTCGTCTCTATGTGCTCGATGTCGCGCAGATTCATCCGTCTTCAGGTGACCGTGACTCGGTGATGGAAGCCATGAGAGACCATGTGCTGGCATTCGGCGAGATCGTGGGACTGTTCGGCGGCTGACTGACCGCGCTCACCCACTGGGACATCCGCAGCGACAACATTTGCATAACTTCACACTGCGTGAAGCTGATCGATTGGCCGGCATGCAATTGAGCGACCCATTGAGGTAGCACCTGATAGATCAACAAGTCGGCGCGGTATAATCTACAAATTACTCACAAGAAAAACCGAGGAACCCTAAGATGACGCGAAGATCACCGGCACTGTTGTTAATTATTGCCGCTTGCACAGCGCAGGCCGCGCCGCATTTCGACGGCAAGTCCTGGTGGGACACAGTGAAGGAGATCTCCGACGACAAATACGAAGGTCGCGACACGGGCAGCAAGGGCGAACATCAGGCGCAGGAATACATCGTGGGTAAACTCAAGGCGCTGGGCGTCGAACCGGCCGGTTCCAACGGGTATTTCCAGAGCGTAAAGCTGCGAACTGTCGAGATCGATGAAGCGCACTGCCAGCTGGCGCTGGTTAAAGACGGCCAAGCACAAGTGCTGAAGTTGGGAGAGGAGGCGTACTTCTCCACGCGCTATCCCCTGGCGCCAAAAGTCGCTGCAGCACTGGTGTTCGTGGGCTACGGGCTGAATATCCCCGAAAAGAACTACAACGATTTTGCCGGTCTTGACCTGAAGAACAAGGTGGCCGTGATTCTCACGGGTTCCCCCGCCGACGTACCGTCGGCGTTGAGCGCCCACTACCAATCGCGCGCCGAGCGCTGGAAAGCGCTCAAAGCCGCCGGTGCCATCGGCATCATCCAAATTCAGAATCCCGCTTCCATGGACCTGCCGTGGGCGAGGTCGTCGCTGAACCGCAACCACCCGAGCATGGATTTGATCGGGCCGGAGTTCGATGAGACTTCCGGGTCAAAGCTCGCGGTCGCGTTCAATCCCGCGCATGCGGATCTGCTTCTGCAAGGAACCGGACATACGTTCGAGGAGATCGCCGCCTTGGGCAAAGACCGCAAACCGCTGCCGCACTTTGCCTTGAAGGTGTCCGTGAGCGCGACGACGGCCACACATTCGAGGGAGGTCGACTCGACCAACGTCGTCGCGCGCATCCCGGGAACCGATCCGACGCTCAAGAGCGAAAACGTCGTGCTTTCCGCGCATATCGATCACGTCGGCATTGGCGAGCCGATCAACGGCGATCGCATTTACAACGGCGCGATGGACAATGGTTCGGGCAGCGCGCTGCTGCTGGACATTGCAAGATCGCTCAAGCAGACGCCCACGCCACTCAAGCGCACGGTGCTGCTGGTGTGGGTCACGGGCGAGGAGAAGGGCCTGTTGGGATCCAAGTATTTCGCTGAGCATCCGACGGTCCCGGCAAAATCCATGATTGCCGACATCAATACCGACATGTTCCTGCCCATCGTGCCGCTTAAGGTCCTCACCGTCTACGGTCTGGCCGAGTCCGATTTGGGCGACCGCGCGGCGAAGGTCGGCGAGCAGCTGAAAGTGAGCATCCAGCCCGACCCGCTGCCGCTGCTCAATGTGTTCATTCGCAGCGATCAATATAATTTTGTGCGGCATGGCGTTCCGTCCGTCATGATCGACGTGGGCGCCGTGCCGGGCTCGCCCGAAGCCGCCGCGCTGAAATCCTGGCGCACAGAGCGCTATCACGCACCCTCGGACGATGCCAATCAGCCGGTGGACTTGGCCACTGCCGCAGGCTACGAAGAACTCATCCGGGCGCTGACCATCGAAGTGGCCAACGAGGCCAAACGGCCGCAATGGAAGCAGGATAGCTTTTTCCGCCGCTACGCCGCGGGGGCCGCCCCGTAAGCGACGGTAGTTCCGCGCCTACTTGAGGGAGGCGCTCAAGTCTGCGGGCTTGCTGGCCGCGAATGTGCCGGCTTGCCGCGGCACATTGCTGCGGGAGCCGCCCCCGCCGCTGCGCGGCGACACGGTAAGAAAGCGGTCGAACAGTCCCCTCGAGGCCACATCGCGGTGCATCCACGGCGTGCTCCACTGTAAAGAGGGCATGCCGTGCTTGCCCGCTTGCAGGGACACGGAACTCAGGCTGCTCTGCCACAGCGTCAGCAAGCGCACCCGACCCTGAGACTTGGATTCCCGCCATTGGCGGGCAACCGACGAGTCCAGCATCGGCGCGTCGATGACGGAGCTCTCGCGTTTTGCCGGGTCAGCACCGCCTAAGCCCTGCCTTCGCGCCCGAAATTCCGTCGCCGAAAACGCCCGAGGCTCATCGAAGGATATGGGCAAAGCAAAAAGCGCCGAGGATTTCGCGCCCGGTGTGAGCGGCGCGTCGGCACCGCCGAGACTCTGCCTTCGCGGCCGAAATTCCGTCGCCGAAAACGCCCGAGGCTCATCGAAAGATATGGGCAAAGCAAAAAGCGCCGAGAACTCCGCGCCCGGTTTGAGCGGCCCTTCAGAGCCGAGAGTCTGATCTTTGGCCAGCGCCTCGCTGCCGCACACGCAGCTGATGAAGACCGCTATCAAGGTGTGTTCGCGAAGTCCGGCGCAACGAGGCTGCCGTCGCGCGCAGGTCGTGCCGATGACCGGTTCGATTTCTGGCATCCCTGAATGCTCCTTCACCACACACATAGTCTTGCGCGTGAAGGATCGGCATGCGGTGGATCACAACATAACGCGGTCAGATTGCTTCGTTATGTTGCGAACGCGTTGCGATGTGTAAAGCATTATTCGCCGTCAGGCGCACGATACTGCGCGAGGCCCGTTTCCCACTCGCGTCCGTTGAACGGTCTCACGGACATCGATTCGATGCTGCCCTCGTCGATGCATCGCGCGTTGACGCTGATGCCGTCAGGGTGCGAGCGCGGCACGTAAAACGATTTCACGCCGCAGGTCGCGCAAAAGTAGTGCTTCGCCACTCCCGTATTGAACGTATACGTTGTGAGCGCGTCGTTGCCGCTCAACAATTTGAAGCGCTCGGCGGGCACGATCAGATGTAAGAATCCGAACTTGCGGCACATCGAACAATCGCACTCATCGACGACGATCGCAGCCGGCGCGGTGACTTCGAAGCGTATCCGCCCGCAATGGCAGCCGCCGGTGTGGGTGCGCATCATCGGCCCGGCTAGTGTTTGTGCTCTTGTGTGGCCAGATCGGTGACGAGCGACATCAGTTTATCGGGCGTGCCGCCCGCCATGGCAATGTCGGTGACGTATTTGCCGTTGACGACGAAAGAGGGAACCCCGTTAACGCGATAGCGTTGCGCCAGTTGATCGGCCCGCTGCATTGCAGTTTCGACGTTCATGTCGTGATACGCCTTGCCGAAGTCTGCTTCGGAGAGGCCCTGCTTTTTGATGAACGCCACTTGCACACGCTCCGCGGCGGCGGCGTTGTTGGGATCAGCTCCGATCAGCGGATCGCCATTCACCTGAATTTCCTTGAATATTTCGTTGTGCTCGTCGTTCAGCTTGCCCATGCCTTCGAGCGCGTAATAAAGCCGCGCCAGGGATCGGTGGCCTTCATTCCACTCCACCGGCACGCGCGTGAACGTGACGTAGGCCGGCTTGGACTTGAGCCACGCCGCCACCGTGGGCTCGAGCGCGTAGCAATGCGGGCATGCATACCAAAAAAATTCCAGCACCTCGACCTGCCCGGCAGGAACATTGGTGGGTTGTGCCGGAACGACGCGCGTGTAATTCACCCCATCCTGCCATTGCGTGCCTGCCGCCGCGGCCGGCGTGCTGGACGTCGCTGCGGCCACGGTCGATGCCACCGCCGCCAGCAATTTATTCTGTGCTTTAGTGTCGCCCGGGAGTTCCTCCACGGACTCGGAGCCGTCTTCGTTGAGACGCGTCATGGTCAGAGGCTTGGAGGCGTCTGCCGCCGTCTTACCGGGAACTGCAGCGGCCGTGGTGTTCACGGCGGGTGGAGTCGCCGGCGCAGGCGCTTTTGCGGGCGCAAGTCCCGAGGGCTCCTGGCGGCCGCAAGCCGTCAACGCCAGCACAATGCCGAGTCCCAACAGCAACGGCAGCGCGCGAACTTGCATCAGCGTATCCCTTGCAGGTACGACGCGAGGTTGCGGATGTCGTCGGGAGACAGGCGCTTGGCGATGGTTTGCATGATGCCGTTCGGCCCGGTCGTCCGAGCGCCCGACGCATAGTCATTCAATTGCTTTACGACGTAGCCCGATTGCTGGCCGCGCAGGGCGGGAAATTTTCCCGGCTCGTTGCCTTTGCCGGTCGCGCCATGGCAGGCCCCGCACGCGGGGATGCCGCGCGCTTGATCGCCGCCTCGATACAGCTTTTCTCCGGCCGCCCAGAAAGACGGGTCGGCTTCCAGGCCGGTGTTGGTCAGGCTGTCGAAGTACGCGCCCAAATCCGCCATGTCGTTCGTCGTCAAATTCGCCGTCATGGGCATCATGACCGGGCTCGCACGCTTGCCCGTCTTGAAGTTATTCAACTGATCGGCGATGTAATCGGCGCCAAGCCCGGCGAGGCTGGGCCATTCCGCATTGGTGCTGTTGCCGTTGGCGCCGTGGCAAGCCTGGCAAGTTGCCGCCTTTGTGGCACCCGCTTCGACACTGGGCGCTGGGAGTGCCGCAGTCGAGACCAGAATGCCGGAAATTGTCGCCGCGAGAATCCAAAGCCGCTTCATGACGCCGTGATACCCCATTTTAAAGTGACCTGCTGTCGACCCTAAATTGTACACTAGAGTCAATAATTTGCGTCCCGCCGGCGGCCATGACGACCTATTCGCACGTGAAATTCATGACCAGCGCGGCCGAAGCGCATCAGCTTGCTGTGGATTCCGGCCGGGAAATCGCTTTCGCAGGACGCTCGAACTCGGGCAAGTCCACGGCCATCAACGCCATCACCCAGCGCTCGGGGCTTGCCCGCGTCAGCCGCACTCCCGGCCGTACCCAGCTCATTAACTTCTTCGAGCTGGGGCCCGAACGGCGCCTGGTGGATTTGCCGGGATACGGATTCGCCAAGGTGCCCGAGCGTGTGCGCCTGAAGTGGCTGGCTTTGATGGAACATTACTTCAACGTGCGCGAATCGCTGGTGGGCTTGATGCTGATCGTCGACAGCCGGCGCGGCCTCGGCGCTCAGGATGTCGCGATGCTCGAGTGGATACTTGCAAGAAACCGCTTCGCGCATGTCTTGTTGACAAAAGCAGACAAACTGAACAGGCAAGATTCACTGCGCGTGTTGCGGGAAACTGTGGCCGCCGGTGCGGACGCTGCGGTATCCGCGCAACTCTTCTCGGCGCATAACAGCCAAGGCATCGAGGAGGCGCGGGAGGTGATGGATCGCTGGTTGAACGGCGCATAAAAAAGCCCCGATGGACGCTTGTGGCAACCATCGGGGCAGACCAACCCGGCATGGGGATGACAAACCGGGTCATGCTCGCTCAGGGAGAAGAGCGAGGAGCGTCTTAAACGCTCAATTGGTTAGATGGGGACAGTGCGCGAAAGTTCCAGTCCTTTGAGAGCCATTTTTTTATCGGCTGCATTCCGCAGCGAAACAACGTTCGTTCTTCGAATATTGCGCCTATTTTTGCGCTACTGCACGCGGTTTAATGCGCCTCGTCCCAATTGCGGCCAACCCCTATATCCACCTTCAGCGGGATAGATAAATCCGCTGCGCGGATCATGTGTGTCCGTGTTTGTCCTACAACTGTCTCGATTGCGTCGTCGGCAACCTCGAGAACCAGCTCATCGTGTACCTGCATGATCAAACGCGCTGCTACACGCGAGCTTTGCAGCCAAGAGTCCACCTCGATCATGGCGCGCTTGATGATGTCGGCGGCCGTGCCCTGCATGGGCGCGTTGATGGCGCTGCGTTCCGCGTATTGGCGCAGTGCAGCGTTGCGAGATTGAATCTCCGGCAAATAGAGCCTGCGGCCAAACACCGTTTCCACGTAGCCCTTTTCGCGCGCTTGGCGGCGCGTTTGCTCCATGTAGCCTCTAACACCGGGATAACGTTCGAAATAAAGATCCATGTATTTTTGCGCCTCGCCGCGGCCGATTCCCAACTGACGTGCCAATCCGAATGCGGACATGCCGTACATGAGTCCGAAATTAATGGCTTTCGCGGAGCGCCGCTGATCGGCGCTGACTTGATCCAACGGAATGCTGAACACTTCCGCGGCGGTCGCCTGGTGCACATCGCGATCCTCAGCGAAGGCGCGGAGCAGGGCCGGATCGCCCGATAGATGCGCCATGATGCGCAACTCGATCTGCGAGTAGTCCGCGGCAACGAGCGAGTGGCCGGGCGGCGCGATAAATGCCTGGCGGATACGCCGTCCTTCCTGTGTGCGGATCGGGATGTTTTGCAGATTGGGATCCTGCGACGACAGCCTGCCGGTGGCCGCCACCGCTTGATGATAGGAGGTATGAATTCGCCCGCTCGACTCGTTGATCTGCAGCGGAAGATTGTCGGTGTAAGTCGACTTGAGCTTCGCCATGCCGCGATATTCCAGAATCAGCTTCGGCAGCGGATAGGTCTCGGCAAGTTCCTCGAGCACGTCCTCCGCGGTCGAGGGTTGACCGGTCGGCGTCTTGCGCATCACTGGAATGCCGAGCTTGCCGAACAGGATCTCCTGCAGCTGCTTGGGTGAATCCACATTGAAGACGCCGCCGGCTTCCTGGTGCGCCAGCGCTTGCAGTTCCAGCATGCGTGTCGCCAGCTCCGCGCTCTGTGCCTTGAGCAACGCACGGTCCACGAGCACGCCCGCGCGCTCCATGCGGAACAGCACCGGCACCAGCGGCTGCTCGATGTTCTCGTAGACAAATTTCAAGGTCGGGACGGCTTCGATTTGCGGCCAAATGGCCTGATGCAGCTGCAGCGTGATGTCCGCATCCTCGGCCGAATATTCTGCGGCTCGATCGACGTCCACTTGATTGAAAGTAATCTTCTTCGCACCCTTGCCGGTAAGGTCTTCGAAGTGAATCGTCTTGACGCCAAGATACCTCATGGCGCTCGCATCCATGTCGTGACGCGTGGCAACGCTGTTCAACACGTAGGATTCCAACATTGAATCGAAGCGCTGGCCGTTGAGTGCGATGCCGTAGTTGCCGAGCACATGTGCATCAAACTTCAAATGATGGCCGAGCTTGGCCTTGGTCATATCCTCCAGCACGGGCTTGAGTGCGGCGAGCACTTTGGCGCGATCGAGCTGATGCGGCGCGCCCGCGTAGTCGTGGCCCACCGGCACATACGCCGCTTCTCCCGGAGCGACGGCAAACGATACGCCCACGATCTGCGCACGCATGTAGTCCAGGCTGTCGGTCTCGGTATCGAATGAGATGAGCGGCGCCAACTTGAGTTTATTGAGCCAAATGTCGAGTTCGTCCTCCGACATGACCCGGTGGTAGTTGCGCGGCGCGGGCGTCGCGACCACGGCAACCGCGGCGATCTCGGCCCCGCTTGAACTCGTGGCTTCGGCAATGACGACGTCGATTTGCGCATCGTCCCGGGCGGCGGGCTCAGCTGCCGCGCCCAGGGATTTCAGCAGTGCGCGCAGTTCCAGCCGCGTGTACAGCTCGCGCAGCCGCGGCACGTCGGGCGCGCCGGAACTCAACTGCTCCGCCGTGACCTCCAGCCCCAAACCGGTGTCGATGGTCGCGAGCTTGCGCGACAGCTCCAGCATCTTCAGTTCGTTGCGCAGGTTTTCGCCGACTTTGCCGCTGATGTCGGCAGCGTGCGCGACCAAGGCGTCGAGCGTCTGATACTGATTCAGCCATTTCGCCGCAGTCTTCGGACCCACACTGGTGATGCCGGGAATATTGTCGGAGGTGTCGCCGACCAACGCCAGGTAGTCGACGATCTGTTCCGGAAACACATCGAACTTCGCCTTGACGCCGATGCGATCCAGCCGCGTGTTGCTCATGGTGTTGAGCAACTCGACATTCGGCCCCACCAGTTGCGCCATGTCCTTGTCGCCGGTGGAAATCAGGACCTTGAATCCCGCATCCGCTCCTTGCTTTGCCAGCGTGCCGATCACGTCATCTGCTTCAACGCCCGCAACTCGCAGCAGCGGCACGCCCATGGCGCTCACCACATCGTACAGAGGCTGAATTTGCGCTCGGAGGTCGTCCGGCATCGGGGTGCGGTGCGCCTTGTACTGCTCGAACAGATCGTCTCGAAAGGTGCGGCCGGGCGCGTCGAATACCACCGCGATGCGATCCGGCGCTTCTTCCTTGATCATTTTGTTCAGCATGTTGAGCACGCCCAATACCGCCCCGGTGGGTTCTCCGCGTGAGTTGGTCAGGGGCGGCAGCGCATGGAAGGCGCGATACAAATAGCCCGAGCCGTCGACCAGAATTAGTTTGCGGGCGCTCATGATCGACACCCGATCAGGGATGTGTCGGGTCCGCGGGCGAAGTGCTGGGCGCGGGCGAAGGCGGTGCGGGGCTTGTGCTCGGGGGTTTGGCAGGCGCGCCCGGCAAAGGCGGCAATGTAGGTACGGTGCGCTTGTGCTTTTGCGCATCCGGCATGACCAGAGGGCCTTTTTGACCGCAAGCGACTGTTCCACACGCGAGAACAATCAGCACGAAAAGTTGCGCAAACTTCATGATGGCAAGTATACGCGCGCCGGCGCCGCCGGTTGGGCCGGAACTTCTGTCAACGGCATCCGGTCAAATGCGTTATCGAAAGCGGAGGTCTTTTATGCGGATATCAAGAACCCTTGCGGCGCTGCTGGCGATTGCTGGATGCGGCGTCACCGGCGCGGCCCTCGCGGACAATCCCCTGGGATTTTACGTCGGCGCAGGCGTCGGAACATCCCAGAACCGGAGCGATGACTCCCGCTATGGCTACCCGGGGTACTACAACGACTACCAATTCGCCTGGCAGGGGATTATTGGAATCCGACCCATCAGCCTGATCGGCCTCGAGGCCGAATACATCGATTTCGGCCAGCCGTACCGGCACAACGGCCGCTACGATTTCAACGTTTCCGGCAGCGATTCCCACCCGACAGCCCCGGCGTTATTCGCAGTGGGGTACTTGCCGATTCCCATCCCCTTCATCGATATTTTCGCCAAGGCCGGCGTCGCGCGTCTGTCGACCAACGTCACCGACTTTGTTCAGCAGCCCTGCACATCCGGAGGGCCGTGTCCGTACTTCGTGCCCACCGATCGGCATAAAGTGACCGATACGCGCGTCGCCTACGGCGCGGGAGTGCAATCCAAGTTTCCATTTGGTTTGATCTTGCGCGGCGAATACGAACGCATCAGTTCTCAGTTCGGCGATCCCGATGCGCTGATGGTCAGCGCGGTGTGGCAGTTCTAGCGCAGCGCTTTCCCGCGCGTTAGGTTCTTTCCCGTTCGAAGCCGGCGCGGTCGCCCTCAAAGGGCGCCGCGCCTTATACTGCGCCCATGACATACCCCAGATCGCGCGCGTATCGGTATTTACTGTATGGACTGTGTGCGGCGGCGCTCGCAAGCTGCATGCAAAAGGATCTGGCAACCGCCCCCTCAAGGGAGCGCGACGCGTCGATCGCGGTCAGCCGCGCTCTGCGCAACCAGGTCGAAAACATTGTCGTGATCTACGCCGAGAATCGCGCGTTCGACAATTTGTACGGCAATTTCCCGGGAGCGCGGGGCCTGAACGAAGTCCTCGATCGCGATGGGCGGCCGCTGCCCTCGTATCACCCGCAGTTGGATCGCGACGGCAGCGTGTTGTCCGTACTGCCGCCCACCTGGGGCGGTGTCACCTCGCCCGGCGTCACGCCGGTCGTCACGCAGCAGCACAGCGTCGGTTTGCCGAACGCGCCGTTTTCCATCGAGCACGGCTTTACCGCGCAATCGCAAGTAACCCTGACGACTGAGACGGTGACGCGCGATTTGTGGCACCGGTTCTTCGAACACCAAATGCAGATCGACGGCGGCAAGAATGACGGCTATGCCGCCTGGTCGGATGCGGGCGGGCTTGCGCTGGGATACTACGACTATAGCCGCTCGTCGCTCTACGCCCTGGCAAGAGAATTCGTGCTCGCCGATAATTTTTTTCAAGGCGCGTTTGGCGGTTCATTTCTGAATCATCAATATCTGATCTGCGCCTGCGCGCCCGAATACCCCGGAGCCGACACCGCCGCCGCCAAGCCCGCCATCGCGACGCTCGAGAAGGATGCGAACGGCCGCTACTTGCCGCGTTTGAAAACGGCGGCCACGCCGCCGGCCTCGGCGCTCGACGAGCCGCCCACGTTCGCGAAGAGCGGCGACATAACACCGCTCAACTACTTCGGCGACGGCAAGTTCTATGCCGTGAACACCATGCAGCCGCCTTACCAGCCGAGCCGCAACAAGCCGGCGGCCGGCGATGCCAGCTTCGCCTATGCGGACCCCAACAATCCGACCACGCTGCCGCCGCAAACACGCATGAGCATCGGCGATGCGCTGGACGCGAAGCGCGTCGATTGGGCCTGGTACGCCGGTGCATGGAATGCCGCGGTCAAGGACGGTACTCGACCGCCGTCGAAAAAGCGCGAGGTGATCTACGCGCCCGAGACCGCGCGGGGCAATCCCGATTTCCAGGCGCATCATCAGCCGTTCAATTTTTACGAGCACTTTGATCCTGCGGCCCATCCAGAACACCGCGCGGCCCATTTGAAGGACTACGACGATTTGGTCGCGGACATCGGCGCGGGTCGCTTGCCGCCGGTGGCGTTCTACAAGCCGCAGGGCAATTTAAACCAGCATGCCGGCTACGCTTCGGTCGCGGACGGCGATGCGCACATTGCGCAGCTGGTCGCGAAACTGCGCGCCAGTCCGCAGTGGCCTCACATGGTGATCGTGATCACGTACGATGAATTCGGCGGCTCATGGGACCACGTCGCCCCACCGCAGGGCGATTTATTGGGGCCCGGAGCACGCATTCCGGCGCTGATCATTTCGCCCCTGGCCAAACGGGGTATCGTCGATCACACGCAGTACGACACGGAATCCATTCTGCGGCTGATCACGCGCCGATTTGATCTGGAAATGCTGCCCGGCATGGTCCAACGCGACGCCGGTCTCGCCGCTCACGGAGCGCCACCGATGGGTGATCTCACCAACGCGCTCGATCTGCGCTAGCCCGCCGCGCTGTAATCAGCGGCGCTATAATTATTTGTTCTTCACCGGAGGCGAGGGCGGAGTACCGGGCGGAGCCTTGGGCGGCGCATTGGCGGGCTCGACGCTTTGCAAGTTCACTTCGAAGAGCAGCAGCGAATTGGGCGGAATTTTCGCCTGCGATCTTGGGCCGTAGGCCAGTTCGGGTGGTACGAACAGCTGCCACTTGGCACCCGGCTTCATCAGCACCAGCGCTTCCTGCCAGCCTTTGATGACGCCGTTCACGGGAAAGGTCGCCGGCATCCCGGTCGCATACGAGCTGTCAAATTCTGTGCCGTTGATCAGCTTGCCGCGATAGTCCACCGTCACGTTGTCGGTAGGACCAATCGCAGGCGCCTTTTTGTCTCCGGCGTTGAGGATTTTGTATTGCAGGCCTGAGTTGGTGGTGACAACGCCTTTCTCCTTGCCGTTGCGGACCAGGAATTCCTTCGCGGCGGTTGCGTTGCGGGCGGCCAGGGCATCGAAACTCGAGCGCGCATAAGCCTGTGCCTGCTGCTGATCAGCCGGTGAGGGCGATTTACCCTGCAGGCCATCCTTGACCCCGCGGACAAGAGACTCGGATACCAGGCCTTCGACGGTGATCCCCGTGTTATGCATTTGGGCGCCGTAAATCAAACCGAACACATAGCTCAGTTGTTCAGGCGTGGGCCCCGGTCCCGGATCGGCACCCGGCGCGGTGGTCGGCGGCGGTTTTACAGCCGGAGGGGGTGTTTGTGCTTGCCCAAGCGCGCTGACCGTCATCAATAGCGCGAGGCAGAATGTCTGGCGTCCGAATCTCGTGAAATTTTTCATGGCGCAAAAGATACGCCTCTTGCGGTGACAAATGCCAGCGCAAATTACGGCGTAAGCGCGCCGCGCTTGATGACCGCCATGGTAATGCGCGAAATGCACACGAGTTTTTGCGCCTCATTGACGATGTCGATCGACCAGACCTGCGTTCGCCCGCCCAGGTGCACGGCGCGCGCCGTTCCCGTGACCAGCCCGCTGCGCGCAGCGCGGACATGATTGGCATTGATCTCTTGGCCCACGACTTGATACTCGTCCGCATCCACGCACATGGCTGCGCCCATGCTCCCCAACGTTTCGGCGAGCGCCACCGACGCTCCGCCATGCAGCAGCCCATAGGGCTGCACCGTGCGCACATCCACCGGCATGGTGCCGCGCACGAAGTCCGCGCCGATTTCCGTAAACAGAATGCCGAGAGTTCCGATCAGCGTTCCCTGCCGATTGCCGTTCAATTCCTCGACCGTCCGCAGGCTGCGCCAAATGCTCATTCTTTGTCCTTAAGTTTGGCGGCGACCTGACGGTAGGCGTCGCGGAAGGGGATGCCCTCTTTGGCCACCAGCGCGTTCGCGGCCGCGGCGGCATGTATGCTGGGATCGAGCCGGATATTTTCCGCCCGGAAGCGCACGCCCTCGAGCGCGGCCGGCAGGATTTCCAGAGTCTGCAGGCAGGAGTCGATGGCGCGAAACAACGGCGCTTTGATGAGCTGCAAATCGCGGTGGTATCCGGATGTCATTTTCTGCGTAATGCCGAGCACCTCATTGAGCGCGGCCTGCGATACGGCGCTGCGGCCGCGCATCAGCTCGAAGACATCGGGATTGCGCTTTTGCGGCATGATGGACGAACCGGTCGTAAAGGCTTCCGGCAAGCTGACGTAGCTGAATTCCTGTGAATAAAACAGCATGAGATCGGCTGCAAGCCTGCCCAAATCCTGCGTGAGCAGCGTGATTTCGAACAGCAGCTGCGCCTCTGCTTTGCCGCGCGACAACTGCACCGCCGTGACCGGCTCCTGCGTGACGGCAAAATCGAGACGGCGGCGCGTGGCTTCGCGGTTGATACTCAAGTTAGGGGTGCCGAAGCCCGCGGCGGATCCCAAGGGGTTTTTGCCGATGCGCCGCTGCGTGTGCTCGAGCCCCTCCGCATCGTCACGCAATTCCGCGGCAAATCCCAACGCCCAGAGCGCGACGCTGCTCGGCATGGCCTGCTGCATGTGGGTGTAGCCCGGAAGTTCCTGATCGGCGTGACGCTCGGCCAGATTCTGGAGCGCATCGGCCACCGCGATCGCGCCGAGGTTCAGTGCCTGCGCAGCGTCGCGCATGTACAGCCGCAAGGCCGCGAGCACCTGATCGTTTCTCGAACGGCCGGCGTGCAGGCGCCCGCCGGCATCGCCGATGCGCGCGGTGAGCAAATTCTCGATGGCGGTTTGACAGTCTTCCTGATCGAGCGCGATGCGCCACCGGCCTTGTGCGTGCTCCGCACCGATGGCCGTCAAGGCATCGCGTATGGCCGCGACATCTTTGGGCGACAACAGCTTTTGCTCGCCGAGCATTTCCGCATGCGCGATCGATGCGCGGATGTCGTAGGCGACCAGGCGGTTGTCCAGGGCATGGTCGTCGCCCGCCGTGTAGCCTAAAACCCGCGCATCGAGCGAGGTGCCCTTGTCCCAGAGCCGGGTCATGGTGCGCGCTTCATGACTGCTGCAGCTGTTCCGCCGGGCTCAAGGCCTTCAGGTCCGCGACCACCAGCGTTCCGGTGCCCTCGTTTGTGAACACCTCCGCAAGCAGGCTGTCGGGGGTTTTGTAGCTGATCACGTGTACGCGGCGCACTCCGCTGCGAATCGCGGTCTCAATGGCTGTGGCCTTGGGTAGCATGCCGTCCTTCAAACTGCCTTGATCGCGCAGGCGTTTCAATCCCAAGATGTCGGTGTAGGAAATCACCGAGCCGGGTTCTTCGACGCGCTCCAGAATGCCGGGCGCGCCCGTGCACAGCACCAGTTTTTCCGCCGACAGCGCGCCGCCGATGGCCGCCGCGACGGTGTCGGCATTGATGTTGAGCAGCGTGCCGTGGGAGTCCGCCGACAGCGGGCTGACCACCGGCATCAGTCCGTTCTCCAGCAGTTTCTCGAGCACGGCCGAGTTGACCGAGTCGATGTCGCCGACGTATCCGTAGTCGATGACGTCGGTCGAACCCGCCAGCGCCACGGGCGGTCGCTTGTGTGCGCGGATCAATCCCGCATCGACGCCGCTCAAGCCGATCGCCTCGATGTCCAGCGCGCGGCAGATCGCCAGAATGCGCGTATTGATCAGTCCGTTGAGCGCCATCGCGGTCACGTCGATGGATTTTTGATCGGTGACCCGCCGGCCGTTCACCATGCGGGTCTCCAGCCCCAAGCTCGCCTGCAAATTATCCAGCTGCGGACCGCCGCCGTGCACCAGCACGGTCTTGATGCCGACCTGGTGCAGGATGGCGACCTGTTCTATCAAACCGCGCGTGGAGGCCTCGTCGCTGAAGACCGCGCCGCCTGCCTTGATCACGAAAATCTTGTTCTTGTACATGCGAATGTACGGTGCCGCGCTCTTCAGCGCTCGCACGGCGATGGACGGATCGGGTCGGCTCATGATCATTAGAAACTCTCCGCTTCGGCAAACGCTCGGATCAACACGGTCGTAGACACGGTGATAGACACTTTAGGCCAACATGCGATGCAGTACAGCCATCTGCACCGGCAAGCGGTTGAAGGCCTCGCGCTTGACCACCGAGCGCGGACCGTCGAGAACTTCGTCGGCGACCGCCACGTTGCGCCGCACGGGCAGACAGTGCATGAGCTTCGCATCCGGCAGCGCGCGCTCGAACCAGCGTTCGCGCACGCACCAGTCCGAAAGGTCCGCGCGCAGGCGCGAATCGGCCTCGACGTCGCCGTAGTACGTGGTTGTTCCCCATTCCTTGGCATAGAGCACGCTCGCGCCGGACAGCGCGGCCGTGCGGTCGGACGTTTCGGTCAGCGAACCGCCGGCATCGTGCGCCGCCATGCGCGCCTTTTCCATAACTTGTTGCGGCAGGGCGAATCCGTCCGGGCGCAGCACGACGACCTCCATGCCGCGCATCGCTGCCATGTGCACCGTCGCCGCCGGCACGGCCAGCGGCAGCGCCTTGGGATGATAGGCCCAGCTCAACACGAACTTCGCGCGGGTCGGAATCTTGAACTCATCCAGGGTGCGCCAGTCCGCCAACGCCTGGCAGGGGTGGTTCATGGCGGACTCCATATTGATGAGCGGCTTGTCGCAGAGCTTGTCGATCATGCCGAACAGCGTTTCATTCAAATCGCTCTCCAGACTCTTGCCGTCGGCAAAGGCGCGCACGCCCAGCACGTCGCAGTAAGACGCCAGCGCCGGAATGCCTTCGCGGATATGTTCGGCGGCCGCGCCTTTCATGATGGCATTGGGCTTGGTTTCCAACTGCCATGTACCGAGACCCGGATTGATCACGAAGGCGCTCCCGCCGAGGCGCGCCATACCGGCCTGAAACGAGGCCAGGGTGCGCAGGGACGGATTGAAGAACACCAGCCCCAGCACTTTGGCGGCGAGCGCGCGCGGTTCCGGCTTCTCCTGCAGCGCCTGCGCCAGGGCCAGCAAGTCCAGGATCTGCTCGCGGCTGAAGCTCGCTAAATCAAGGAAGCGCTTCATGCGGATATTTGCGCGAGCGCATCGCTCAAGGCATCCACATGGCCTTCGTTCAAGATGTAGGCCGGCAGCAGACGCAAGATGTGCGGATCGCCGCTCGTGCCCGTGAGGATATTTTTAGCCATCAGCGCCGCCTGAACTTCCCTGGCGGGGCGCGAAGTCTTGAGTCCGAGCAGAAAGCCTGCGCCCTGCACGCCCGTCACGGGGCCGATGATGCAGCTCGATCGAATGTAGGCGGAAACCTGGCGGACATTGGCCAGCAGCCCTTCGGACTCGATGGTGTCGATCACGGCTTCGGCCACGGCACAGGCCATGGGTCCGCCGCCGAACGTCGTGCCCATGTCGTCGTACTTCAGCTGCGCGGCGATTCGGCGCGATAGCAGCAAGGCAGAGACCGGGAACCCATTGCCCAAGGCCTTGGCGGCGGTGATGATGTCGGGCGCCACGCCGTAGTAGTTGGCGGCAAAAGGCGCGCCGGTACGGCCGACGCCGCACTGCACTTCATCGAATATCAGGATCGCGCCGACTTCGTCGCAACGCCGGCGAAGGGCTTCGAGCATCGGCTTGCCGACATCGTAAGCGCCGCCGACTCCCTGAATGGGTTCGATGATGACCGCCGCGGTTTCACGGTCGATGTGCCGGGCCGGGTCGTCGGAGTTGTCGCGCGGCATGAAGCGTACGTCGAAGGGCGTGCGCGGAAAGCCATACCATTTCTCGAGCGCGCCCCAGGTCACGGCGCCCGCCGCCGCGGTTCTGCCGTGAAAGCTCTGTTCCAGCGCCACGGCCTTGCTGCGGCCGGTGATCTTGAAGGCCAGCTTCAAAGCGTTCTCGTTGGCTTCGGCGCCGCTGTTGATCCAGAACACCGTGTCGAGTCCCAGTCCCACGAACTTGGTCAGGCGTGCCGCGGCGCGTTCGCGAATCACCATCGGCAGTGCATTGGTTTGAAACGCCATCTGGCGTGCCTGGCGCTCGAGTGCCGCAAGCCAGCGCGGATGTCCGTAGCCCAGTCCCGCCACCGCATGGCCGCCGTAAAAATCCAATATCTTGCGGCCGTCGCGTGCATACAGCCAGACGCCCTCGCCGTGCGCCACCTCGATCGGATATTGCGCAAAGACTTGCGCCAAATGGGTTGCGTGAGCTGCTGTCATGGGATTGGTCGCTGCCATATCAAGTCCATCCGGGTGCGGGCGTGGTGAGGCCGGTGGTTTCGGCGAAGCCCAACAACCGGTTCATCCACTGTATGGCGCCGCCGGCGGCACCTTTGTTCAGATTGTCGAGCACCGACATGACCGCGATGGAATGGCCATTGGTCACGGCGCTCAAGTTGGCGTAGTTGCTGCTCGCCACATCCTTGACGCGCGGTGCCGCCGCGGCGACCCGCACGAAGGGGCAGCCTTTGTAATAGGACTGCAGCGCCTCGAGCGCCTGCGCGGTCGAGATCGAATTCTTCAAGCTGGCCTGCACGGTGACATGAATGCCGCGCGCAAAGGGCCCGGAATGCGGCACGAAATTAAATTCTGCCTCGACGCCGGTCGCCAGCTTCGCGCACGCCGCGATCTCGGGGACATGGCGGTGACTGAGCGCGCCGTAGCTGTACAGATCGCTGTGACGATGCGGATGATGCGTACCGTCGACCGGTTTGCGCCCCGAACCCGTGCTGCCGGTGATGCCGGTGATGAACAGGCGCGTGTCGGTCAGACCCAGTGCGAGCAGCGGCACGCTGGCCAGAAGCGTTGCGGTTGCGAAGCAACCCGGATGCGCGACATGCGGCGTCGGCGATTTCGACAGATGCTCCGGGACGGCGCAGGTGAATTCGCGGATTCTGGCCGGTGCGCCGTGCGCGTGCTTGTACACGGCTTCATATGCCGCCTGATTGGCGTAGCGGAAGTCGGCGGAAATATCCACGCAATGCACGCGCGTGCCTGCCGCTGCGGCGCCGGCCAACAGTCGATCGACAATGGCGGCGGAAACGCCGTGCGGCGCGGCGGAAAACAAAGCCGACACGGGCGCGCGGCGAATGACTGCCTCGAGCTCGTCTGCCGCTGCGAATTTCAGATCCGGATAGGCGCTGCGCAAATGCGCGAAGGCATCGGCGACCGGCGCGCCGGGCTGGCTGTCGGACAGCACCGCGGCGACTTCCAATTGCGGATGGCCGGCGATGAGACGCAGCAGCTCCCCGGCCACATAGCCGGTGCCGCCGAGCACGATGGCCGGTGTGGGAGTCGTCATTCGCCCACGACCTTGGATTCGCGCACGTTGCGCAGCCCCAGCGAGGCGATGATGTGATCGCCCAAGTCCGCGGGGTTGCTGATGGCATTGAAGGCTTCGACGTTCATTTGCTCGCGGATGATTTCGATGCCCACCTGATTATCGGTCGATGGGCCCGTCACCGCGCAGGGCTCGATGCCGAAGCGCTCGCGCAGCAGCTTGACGCCGCCCCACGCCGCGACCGGATCGTTCGCCGACAGCACCACGGCGGTGAGTGCGGATTTGATGTCGGTCTCGCGCAGAATGGACTCCACCCCGTAGGTCCCCAGCAAGCCATCGCCCAATTCGAACACAATGGCGTCAGGCGAACCGGATGCCATTTCCGTCAGCATGGTTCGGGTCAGCGCGGGGCCGCACTTTGGCGTGGTCGTGACGATTCCGAGGTCGGTGAAGATCATCGTGCGGCGCGCGCCGGAGTCCTCGAAAGCCATGATGTCGCGCCGCAGGGAAACGCCGGTGGCCTTGAATGCGTCCACCACCAAACCGCGATGGCGCATGCGCGCGATGATGGCCGCCGCGGCGGCGGTCTTGCCGGCTTCCATGCACGTCCCCGCGAGCGCCACCACCGGCACGCCGCGCGCGTCGAGCACCGCGTCGTAGTCCAGAGCCTTGTAGCCGACCTTGGCCGGAACGCCGATGCGCTCGCCGAGATACGGAAACGTGAGCACCGTGCCCAGCACCTTGCAGTCGAACGGCTTGCCCTTGTCCTGCGTCGCCGAATCGCATATGCCCAGCACGCCGCCGATGTTCAGCATTTGAATGATGTCGCCGGGCTTGAGCGCGGCGGGAATATGGCCGGAATAGCCGAACAATGCCTTGCGGTGGCCCAAGGCGCCGACCACGATGTCGCCGCGAACCACTTTCGCCATGCGGCCGCTGATGAGTTCCAGCGTGTTGTAGTTCGCCTTGTTGTTCATGATCTCGACCACCAGCACCAAGCCTTCCTCGCAGGGAATTTCCGGTGCAATGCGCAATTCGTGCGACAGGCCGCAGGCCTGGGTCACGGAGGCGATCTTGTCGACGACCATCGAGCGCATGCTGTTCATGATTTAGTCGCTCCCGCGCCGGCGCGCTGGTAGAACACGCCGGTCAGCGCCAGCATTTTTGAATATCCCAACGCATCGGCCGGCGTCCATTCGCCCGCCGACTCGCCATAGACGCCCTTGGATGCCGACATCAGGGAGTAGGGTGAGTTCACGCCTTCCACAAAAACCGCTCCCGGCCGCAACAGCACCGACACTTCGCCGCTGACCCGAGTCTGCGAGGACTTGAGCAGCGCTTCAATATCCCGGCACACCGGATCCAAGTGCTGACCCTCATGCACCAGATCGCCGTAGGGCTGCGCGACCGTCTCCTTGATGCGCGATTGCTTGCCGGTGAGCACCAGTTTCTCGAGTTCACGATGCGCCGTCAGCAGCACCTCGGCGGCAGGCGCTTCGAAAGCCACCCGGCCCTTGGTGCCGATGACGGTATCGCCGAGATGGATGCCGCGGCCGATGCCGAAAGGTCCGGCGAGGGTTTCCAGGGCTTCGATGACCGCGACCGGCGATAGGCGCTGGCCGTCGAGACTGTCCGGCACTCCCTGCGTAAATCCGATGCGGTGCCGTTCGGCCGCTCGCGGGCGGGTAAAGGCGTCCCTCGAGAGCACCCAGGCCTCGTCGGGGATGCTGCCCTGGGAGGTGAGGGTTTCCTTGCCGCCGATGGTGACGCCCCACAAGCCGCGATTCACGGAATACGCCGCGCCGAAGGGCGGCACGGGCAGCCGGTGTTCCTCGAGGTACTTGAGCTGCTCCGGCCGCTTGAAGGCGCGATCGCGTACGGGTGCAATGATCTCGAGTTCGGGGGCCAGCGTGCGCAGCGCGACCTCGAAACGCACCTGATCGTTGCCCGCGGCCGTACAGCCGTGCGCAACCATCTTGGTGCCCAGCGACAACGCCATTTGCGCGATCGTCTGCGCTTGCAGCACCCGCTCAGCGCCGACGCACAAGGGGTACAGGTTGCCGCGGCGGACATTGCCCATGATCAAATATTTGAGCACCTGCTCAAAATACGCAGTCTTTGCGTCAATCAAGTGATGTTCGATCGCGCCCAGCTGCACCGAACGCTCGGCCAGCGACTTCGCCGCCGCCGCGTCAATGCCGCCGGTGTCGACCGTCACGGTGATGACCGGCCGCTGATAGGTATCCTTCAGCCACGGGACGCAGAACGAGGTGTCCAGGCCGCCGGAAAAAGCCAAGAGAATGGGCTCGGCGCCCGCGCCATAAGTGGATGTCATGGGAATTCAGCGTCCGAAGAGGGTTAACAGGCGATCGCCCAGCTTGCGCTGCGCGGCGGCGCCTGCGGTGGCAATGAAAATCGTGTCATCGCCGGAAATCGTGCCGACCACTTCAGGCCATCGGGCGGTATCGATGGCGACGGCGACGCTTTGCGCCGAGCCGACCGTGGTTTTGAGAACCGTGAGGTTGCTGCCCGCGGTCAGCCGTGCGCTGACGAATTGCCTCAGCGCCGAGAAGTCGTTCTTCGGCTGTATGGCGGTCTCAGGCAGCACATAACGGTCGCCCATTTTGGCCACGCCCAACTCGCGCAGATCCCGGCTCACGCTGGATTGGGTGGCGATGTGGCCCAATTTGCGCAGCAGATCCACGAGCTCGGTCTGCCGCCCGACGCTCTGCTCACGAATGATTTTCGCGAGCATGGTGCGGCGCGCGGGCGCGCTGTTGTGGTCGGAATCGGTTCTCAGCATTTCTGTGTCTGCATAAAGTTGCAGTTATCGTGCATAAAAATGCAAGCACTGTCAATAGTCCCTGCGCGACGATCCCACTAATGCGCCGGCGGCGCCGACCATCCGGCTTGGCGCGCCGCGACTTCGCCGGCGTGATCCAGGGGTTCTCCCTCGATCGATCCTTCGATCGCCGCGCGAATTGCAGGAGAGAGTTCGGAAGCCGCGGTGCGGAACTGGCTGGGACTGCCTTTGGACGGAGATTGCGCCAGCACCTTGATCGACCAGCCATCGGCCTCGTGGCATGCCAATCCCGAGCTCGCCTCGGCGCCCGTCAACGCGAATGTTCGGCAATAGCCCCCGCTCTTCGCGCGAAAACTCATGCCGGCGGTCGCCGCCCGAGCCGGTGAGCGATCGTCTGACAGTTGAGTGGACAAGGCCTCGGCGAGCGCCGCACCGGCCAAGAGCCCACCGCTGGGATTGGCCTGAATCAATGCGGCCGATCCGTGCCAGCCTAGGTAACCTACGCCTACGCCCACCAGCAGACTCGCCGCCATGGCGGCCGGCTGCCAGCCGCGCAAAAGTCCGGGTGCTTTGCGAGTCGCGGCCTCTCGAGCCCGGGACAGATCGACAATCGTGCCCGCCGCCGGCGCACCGCCCCGCGCCGCGGCGATGAGACGCTCGGGCACGGGTTCATCCAACACAGATGCGCCCGCGCTCCGCATGGTTTCGCGCATCGCCCGATGCCGGGCGACGCGCCTGCCAATCTCGGGATCCTCCTGCATCGCCGTTTCAACTTGCGCGCGCGTTGCCGCGTCGGCTTCGCCGTCCGCATAGGTCATCAGCGTTTCGTCCGAAATCATCAAGGCTCTCCTTCCGGCAGCCGCAGCATGCCCTGCAGCGCCTCGCGTCCGCGCGCGAGACGGCTCGTCAACGTTCCGATCGGCACCTCGAGCACGTCGGCGGCGTCCTTGTAAGACAAACCCTCCACCAGCACCAGCCCCACGGCAAGGCGCTGATCCTCCGGCAGGCGCGCCAACGCCGCTTCGGTCGAGAGGCGGTCTATTTCCCGCTCCATCAGCGCCGCTCCGACTTGCGCGCCGGCTTCCTCGGGCAGGAATATTTTAGCTCTCCGTCCACGTGCTCTGACCTCGTCGATCCACGCGTTGCGCACGATCTTGAACAGCCAACTGTCCAGACGCGCATCGCTGCGCCATTGATCCAAGCGCGTAAGCGCCCGCTCCACCGCGATCTGCACCACGTCGTCGGCGTCGTGGGGATCGCGCGCCAGATTGCGTGCGAAGCGCCTCAAGCGAGGCAGCAAAGCGACGATCTGGTCATGGACGTTTTCCACGCTCTCGTTCGTACTCATGAGGTATACGTTTGACGGTTGATGTTTAATCCTTAAGGATTCAAGTTTGATGCGCGCCCTGATTTGTCTATTGATCGCGAGTGTAGCGGCGAATTCGGCGCAAGCGCAGCTGCGCTTGCCGGTCGCGCCGCTGCCGCCCTTGCCCGTTCAGAAATTGACTCAAACGGTGGGTCAGACCGGTGCCGCTGCGCTCGATCAATTGAGTGAAGTACGCCATCTGCAGATCGTGCGCCTGATTCGGGCCAATCCGCGCGCCATCGAGACGGACCCGCGCGGCAATCCGGTCGTGCGCGATGAGTTATTGGCTATATCACCCACGGTGCAAGCCATCGACGCGGCGCAGGCCCGAGGTTTTAGGATCGTGCGCGAACAAACGATCGGCGATCTCGACTTGCATTTGGTTGTCCTACAGCCCCCGGCTCGCATGAGCACTGCCAAGGCGCTGCGTCAGCTGCGCGAGGCCGATCCGGCCGGCACCTATGACTTCAACCATATCTATATGGGCGTCGGGGCAGCGGCCGCAAGGTTAGCCGAGTCGCCGAGACCCGAGAGCGCGCAGGCGGCCGGTGCCGAACAATCCGTGCCGCGCGTCGGCCTCGTCGATTCCGGCATCGACGCATCGCATCCGGTGTTTCAAGGCGCAGTCATTCATACGTGGGGATGTGGCGAGCACCCGTTTGCCAGCACGCACGGTACCGCGGTCGCGTCCTTGCTCGTGGGCCAATCGGCGGCCTTTCATGGGGTGTTGGACAGGGCCGAGCTCTACGCAGCGGATGTCTACTGCAACGCGCCGACCGGCGGCGCCGTCGACGCGCTGGCCGCGGCCTTTGCCTGGCTGGCACAACAGCGAGTCGCTGTGATCAACGTGAGCCTCGTGGGTCCGGACAACGCCGCGCTCGCTCAGATCGTGCGGACCTTGACGTCCCGGGGATATTTATTGGTTGCCGCGGTGGGCAATGACGGGCCGGCGGCTGCGCCCCTGTATCCGGCCTCCTATCCTCATGTCGTCGGCGTGACCGCCGTGGATTCGCATCGACGCGTGCTGATCGAAGCGGCGCGCGGCAATCAAGTGATGTTTGCGGCACGAGGTGCGGATATGTCGGCAGCCGACATGGCGGGAAAGTATTCGGCGATCCGCGGCACGTCGTTCGCGGCGCCCATTGTGGCGGCCCTGCTTGCCCAATCCCTATCCGTGCCCGACCCGAGCGCAAGCAACGCAGCCGTTGAATCGCTGGCGCACAGCGCCATCGACTTAGGACCCCCCGGGCGCGATTTGACATATGGCTTTGGGCTCGTGGGGGGCGACTATCGCACCGATTTGGCCCTGCCGAGCCGCTGAATCGTCCGTAGAAAAATTTGAATCCCACGGGAAGAAACAGCGGGGCGCGCTCGTATCTATGGTGAAGGCCGCGCAATGCGCTGCGGTCAACCAGGAGAGACGATGAACACTAAACACATTCTTGCTGCAGTCAGCGTCGCAACCGCGTTGGCCGTCATCACGCCCGCATACGCGGGCCCCTTGGGCGGCCGCTTGGGTGGCGCCGGTGGGCTCGGGGGCGGTATTTCCGGGATGTCCGGAATGAACCGCGGTCTGTCCGGTCAAGGCAGCCTTCAGGGCCAAGGAGCTCTCGGCGGGTCGCTCAATAAACCGAACCTGCATCCGGCGTCGAATGCCGTGAAGCAGGGGACTGGAAACGCCGGCGCCGCCAACCTGGCAGGTTCAACGGAATCTGCGGCGGCCCTGGCAAAGCCTGCGGCTGCGACTACGGCCACCAGCGCGACGAGCGCAGCCAGTGGCGCGACCAACACCGCGAGCGCCATCAATACGGCAAGCGTGACTGGTACTGCAACGAATGGCGCGAGCGCCATCAATACGGCAAGCGTGACCAATGCCGCGAGCACCGCTAATGCCGCGAACGCGACTGGTACCGCGACCCAGGCGCCGGCCCCCAAGCCGAACGTCACCTCCGGCACGGCTCCGCAAGCCTCTGCGACGGCACAAAAGCCGACCCCCGCGGCGAACCTCACCGGAGCGGGCGGCGTGAATGCCATGACCAACAAGGGTTCCGTCGGGGCGAACGGCGCCGGTGCGGTCGATGTGGAGCATTCGACCAACGGCACTTCGGTCGATGCAGCGGGCACCGCTTCAGCCGCATCGTCGCGCAATCCGCAATAGTCTAAAAACAGCGTGACTCGCAGCGCCCTCGCACGAGCGAGGGCGTTTGCGTCCGCAGCTACTTCACCTTATGGCCGTCCTGCTCCTGGATATGACCATGCGTGTCGTCGAAGCGCGCATGAATGGTCTGTCCATCGGCAGCGAGGGTCCAGCGCGAGATCTTCACCACCTTGCCGTCATGCAGATCCGATTCCTCGATCGTCCGATCACCGATCAATTTTAAGGAAACGCCGTTGAATTCATCGCTGCCTTTGTAGGGCGCCGGCGTACCGTCAAATTTCGCCGTGAAGGAGCGGCCCATCTTGTCGGACATCGACAGTGTGCCGTCGCTCACTTTGAACAGGGTGTCTTCGGCGTGATTGGATACATCGAATTCGATCATCTGCCATCCGCCTGACACCCGATGCGACCCGGGCGCCGCGGCGCCGATGCGCTTGTATTTTGCCGTCAACTCAATGGGTACGGGAGCTACGCCTGAGAGGGTTTGAACCTCGGTTTTGCCGGCGTCATCCGCAGCCACGGTCACCGTGGTCTCCATGCCTACTTTGCCGCTTTTCTTGGCGGTCTTGGTGATCGCGTGGTCGTCGATGATCGCGATCTTAAGGGTGTCGTAGTAGGGATTGCCGGCGATCGGGTGATCCTGGCCGTCGGCCTGCACTTTGTAGGGCGGCTTGCAGGATGAACATTCGTATTGGCCCTGGGCCAACAGCACCGACTCCGGCTCTGGACGGCTC
>DATHKV010000138.1:0-8820 GCA_035488895.1 Steroidobacteraceae bacterium | reverse complement strand
CGGCTTGCCGACGCGCGATGCGTATTCCAGGCAGGCACCGATGCAGTTGCCGAGGTTCAAATCCTTCCCCTCGCCGTCCATGCGGTTGCCGGAGTGATAGTCGAAGCCGCCCATCTCAATGGTGCCGGCGGCGGCATTGCCATCGATCACGAGCTTCATGACCGCCGCGGTCTTGCGGTAGTCCGAGTTGGCCTGATATTCCGCCGTGGTGAAAATGCCGCTCGCTCCCACGATATTCGGATCGACGTCGGGGTTCACCGCGGAAGGACTGTTGTACCGGTCGACGATGTAGGCCGCCTTGGTATAGCCGCAAGCCTGGATGCCCTTGTTCCCAAGAGCCGCCGCATTGAGCGTGGCATCGCTGTATGCCTGCACTTGGGCGTACTTGGCATCGCTGATGCGCTTCATGGACTCCAATACATTGGTCACGTCGGCTGGATTCGGCAACAGCGTGCCGAGCTGTCCGGTGCTGACGAGGCCGCTGCTGTCCTGCGAGCTGGAGATCTTGGTCGGCATCGCGGCTGAAATGACCATGGTCGGCGGCGCCATGGAATTGCCGCCGGACTGCGAGCTCTGCGAGCCGATGAGGTTCAACAAGCCGCCGCGGGCGCCAACCTGATAGATGCCATACATCGGATTGTGCGGATTGGTGTTGGTATCGTTCTGCGACAGCGCCGGAATGATCGTACCGGTCGTGCCCGCCATGGTGGCGGCGCTGGCGCGCAGCTTCATACCGCGCAGGTGCGCGCTGTCGGAGTGATAACGCAGACCGAAGCTTGAATCGATGAAATTTCCGGTTGCGCTGGGACTGGGAACCATCGATCCGGGCAAGCCCAGCTTGCTGTAACCCGCCACCGACAAGAAATCGAGCTGACCCTGGGGGCCGCCGACCAGCACGTTGGAGCCCGCAATGTTGCCGCCGCCTGCCAGGTCGAAGCAGATGAAGGGAATCTTGCCGGCGCCGGTCGTGATGGCACAGTTGGTCACCGCCGTCTGGATGTCAGAGGCCAGCGTCGCCTTCGCAACGCGCGGATAGGCAAGCATGCCCGCCAGCGTCGGTGCGAGCACCGTGCCAGCGCCCGTCAAGAACCCTTGCGCGAGGAATTCGCGGCGCGTCCTCGGCCGGGGGTGGTCCTGATGGAGGAACGGGTCGTTCAAACCGCGCACCTTTGATTTCTTGCTCATAAGTAACAGACCTCTTCCGATGCTTAATTGATCATCATTTCGGCGCTGCCGAATGCAGTCGCACAGGCTGCGGCGGCAACGGCATTGGTGCCCTGAGTCGTCGTGCATGAGTTCGTGGTGCACAGCGTGTGGATCAGGGTGCTCAGTTCAGTCGTGACCGCGGATGCAGCCGGCTGGCTGTGCAGCCCCGTGCCAAGCACCTTGTTCGCGATCGCCGAGGTGACCGAGTCGATGCCGGGCTGAGTCGTGAACTGGCTGGCGGTCAATGGCGCGCCGAACAGCGCTGCCTGCAGCGAGGGCGTATTCACCGCGACGTTGCAGTACTGAATGGCCAGCTGCGCCACACCGACTTGGTTCGCGGACGAGAAGGCCTCGATGGTCGGCGTCGGCGGCAGCTGCTGCTGCACGGCCAAGTAAGTCCCGTTGACGGTTGAATTGGTGATCGGCACGCCCGTGAGCTTCGACAGCGTCGAATTGATCTGTGCGAAGGTCTTGACGCCAATGTCGGAGGCCACCGGACCGGGCGCCGGCCCAGGCGCCGTCGGCGTTGCCTCGACGACCACGTTCGTGTGGCTGCCCAAGCGGTCGAAGGTGAGGAAGAACTGGTCGGTCTGCGGGCCGCCCTGCAAGCCGATGACCGTACCGATGTTCGAGAGCACCTCGCCCTGGTTGTAATTGGCCGCGGTGACCGTGGTGTTGAGCGGAATGTAGGCCTGGCCCACCTGCGGAACCGTGCCGTTGATGCCGATGCGGATGCCCTGGACCGGAATATCCGGGAAGGACGTTACGCTCTTGTCGAGCGAGACGAAGGTCGGTGCATCGAACAAGTAGCCGTAGCTGTCGTACTGGCTGACCGTGAACATCACATAGGCCTGCGACACGCCGGTCACGGTCGACACGTTGAACAGCAGGTAGTAACGCTCGCCGACGCCGGCATTGAAGTTCTGCATGACCTGCGAAGCCGACATGGCGCGGCTGTGAATGGCCACGAACTTGATGAGCCCCTGCCAGGATCGGTTGCCCGACACCTCGTTGCCGAGTACCAGCGCAAAAGTGCTGTCCCAGTTGGAGATGGTGCCGCCCTTCTGCGCGTCGGTAGTCGGTACCAGCGCGCCGTTGACGTAGATCTGGCGGCCGTTGACCGAGTCATACGTCAGCACCACATGCTGCAAGGAGGCCTGCAGCGCCATCGCGGCCGTGGGGGTCGCCAATTGCGGCAGACCGGTGAGCGCGGTGTTCGAATTGCGCAGCATGAAGTCATAGTTCTGGTTGGTCTGACCCAGCGTGAAATTGCGCGTGGTGTCGCCGCCCGAGTAGCTGACCATGTACGACTTGTCCGCGGCCACCAGCGCCGGAGCCACCCAAGCCTCCACCGAGAATTCACCGGTGGCCTGGATGAAGTTGTAAATCTTCTGGCTGGCCTGAGTCGTCGCCTGCGCCTTGCCGCCGGCACCGACATTGATGCCCCAGCCGCCGGCGAGCGTGACACTCCCCGAGATCGTGAGGTCGGCCGACGGATCGATACCACTGGTATCGAAGGTCGTACCGTTGACCACCGATTGGAACTCGTACTTGGCGATGGTATCCGCATCGTAGCGGCTCGCGCCGCTCGCGATCGTGCCCTGCGTCAAAGACAAGGCTTTGCTGGTGATCAAGCTGGGATCGATATTGGCCGGCGTGAGCGAGGCAGCGAATGCCTGGATCTGCGCCAACATGGCCGCCGCGTTCGCGGCGCAATTGTCCCAGCAATTGTGGTTGTCGATGAACAGGCGTTGATAAAAGCGCGAGTTCGTGCCGCAGGTACCACCGTTGTTGCCGCCGCTGCCCTCGCATCCCGTGAAGTCGATCTTCGGGATTGCAGCCGGGTAGGCGACCAGCAGCGAAGGATCCGCGAAGTATGGCGACTGCGCCACGGCGGGGTCCGCGGTATTGGAATGGCAGCGCACGCAATACACTTTCGTCAGCGTGTATATGGTGTTTTGGTATTCGGTATAGTCCGCGGGGAAATTCAAGCTCTGACCCACGGTCTGATCCGGTGGAGCCTGCAATTCCACTTCAGTGGCGGACGCCGCGCCCGAGGCGCCGGCCCAGTTGGCGATCCACGTGGTCAGGATTTGACCGCAAGCGCCGGCATCGGCCAGCCAGCAGTTATGGCCGCCGGCAACCTTGGTCACGATGGCCGAGGTCGACGGTGTGGCCAGATTGACCACGGTATTGGCTTGAGCGTACGCGAGGTTCACATCGTCGCTGCGGGCAAAGTTCGGCATTTGCGCCGGTGACGTGGCGTTGTGGCACTGACCGCAACGATTCTGCACGCGCACGTTGTTCCAGAAATTGACCTGGAAGGCCGTGACATCCGCGGTCGCCGCCGGCGGCCCGGTATAGGCATCCGCCTGCACCGTCTGCGAGGGAGGCGGGTTGGTCGTTGTCGGTGCGCCGGCGCCACCGCATGCGCTCAAGGCAAACGACGCCGCGAGCGCTGCTAAGCCGGTGATGCGAGTAACGTTCATGCTCAAGTCCCCATGCAGTAGGCGGCGCCTTCAGCGAAGACTTGCCGCAACGAGTAGTTATGCGATTGGAACGATGAAATCATCGAATTGACCTGGATGAAGTCGGCCGAGCTGTTCGGTGCGCGCAGGCACACATCCTTGAACACCCGGGTGACCTGGCAGCTGGCGAAGGTCGCGCTGTTTTCCAATTCCGTTCCCAGCGATTTGGCACCATTGCCGCTGCCGGGAAGCGCCGCGCTCCATCCGAGGATGTAGTTCGGCCCGGCGCGCCAACGATTCTCCCACGCGTCGTTCATGGTGTTGAAACCCTGCGGGAAGTTGGTGTTGTTGATGTGATATTTCGGCTGCACTTGACCCGCGGTGTAGACTATTTGTCCCGTCGTGTCCGTGGTGGTCGGGTCGGTGGCGCTGAAGTCGTAGTAGGCAAAAGCCTGCGCCATCGGATCCATGCCGCTGTGGCAACCGATGCAGTTGGTCAGGAAAAGAGTGCTCGCGCCGCCGGGGCTGCGCGTCACGTCCTGGCGAATGCGATCCGGCGGCCGCGTGATGTCCATGACCAGCTGTAGATCGTTGCAGAGGTGATTGAGCATGGTGAAACGGAACATCGCCCGGTTGGTACCGTTGATGAAGAAGGCGCTGGCCGCGCCGCGCGTGGTCATCACGCCGGCGGTCGCCGCGGCCGGAATGCCGCTGAGCGCAGATTGAGTGCTCGAGACCAGATGCACGCTCAGGTCCACGTTGTTGGTGTCGAGCGCGTCGTACATGGCGTTGTTGGAGGGCGAGTACGCAGGGACGCCGGCGGCCGAGTCCGCGATATACACGAGGTCCGCGCTCAGCAAGGTGTTGAACGGAACATTGTCCTTGACCATGCCGATCACGGTGGCGGTATAGTCATTGAGCGGCACGAACACCGACTGGTCTCTGTTGGTCCAGGGTGCCGCAAGATTGCGGATGGTGTTGTTGAAGAAGGCGGGATCGTTGGTCGCGATCAATGCGGCGCTCACCCCATCGCCGGCCGCGGTCATTTGTGCCAGCTGAGCGGCGCTCGGCGGTACGCCCGCGATGCGGTTATAGATGCGCGTGGCTTGGTCCGCGTTGGGTCCCGCTGCCAGCGCGCTTGCTCCGGCCAGCGCCAGCGCGCCGGCGCAGATCGAGGCGCGTACCGCGCGCGCAACAAGACTAGGCGTCGCTGATGTACGGCGTGCACTCTGCGTCATTGGTTTCTCCATCCCGTTCTTCATATGCGCATCCACTCGCGTGAGTTGTGGTTCAACTTGGGTTGCGAATATACGCAGCCGACTTGTGTTGAAGTAATGTCTCATCCGAACGACGTCGGTGTTTCGCGACAGTACCGACGGCTAATACCAGACCTATATCCTGAGCTCTATTCCCGCACGGTCTCGCGCGGCGTGCACAGAGAAACGGATATGGAGAAGTTCTTCTGTGAGTGCGTTAACAGTATGCGTACGAACATCGAACGAAGATGCGTGTATGGGACCGATTAAGTTCAATGACGACGGCTGCACGCGTGCCGGCAACTCGCTGAACCGAAACTTGAGCACAGGTAGCTACATATGAACACTTTCACACTGCGTGAACGCCGTCACGGTCTGCTGAAACTGGCAGCGATCGCGTTGCCCTTGCTGGCCGTGCTCGGATGCAGCAGCGCCTCCAGCGGTCATGCGCCCGGCGTGGCCGGCGGTCAAACCCTGACCCCCGGCATCACCAATTTTCCCCTGGCCTATGTGAAGCGCCCGGTTCTGACCAAGGACATCGATGTGCGCGATCTGATCACCTCGACCACGGGCGGGGATCTATACATTCGCAGTCAGGCCAGTGCCGCCGGTCAAGAAGTCAACGTCACCGGAGCCATCACCAAGGGCATGGGCGACGTGCGTGACCTCGACGTATCGCCCGACGGGACCAAGATCGTCTTTTCGCTGCGGCTTCCCTTGAACCCGAATAAGCCGAACACGGATGTGACTCAGCCGAATTGGCATATCTACACTTACGATGCCACGACGCAGACGGTCACGCAGTTGACCAACGACGCCATCACCGCGGGCCACGATGTGGGCGCGCGCTACCTGCCGGACGGCCGGATCGTGTTTGCCTCGACCCGGCAGATCGGGACCCAGTCCATCCTGCTCGATGAGGGCCGGCCGCAGTACCAGGCACAGACCGACGATCGCTCGCAATCCATATTCCTGCTGCATGTCATGGACGGCGACGGCACCACCATGCACCAGATCAGCTTCAACACGAACCACGACTTTGCGCCGTCTGTTTTGAGCAACGGCCAGCTGGTCTTTTCGCGCTGGGAGGGCGGCAACAACGGTCAGATCGGCCTGTACCGCGCGAATCCGAACGGCACGGGACTCGAGCTCTACTACGGTGCGAACAGCCACGCCACGGGCGCCAATATTGCCGGCACCAACAACAATGTCATTCAGTTCTTGAATGCCCGTGAACTCGCCAATGGCACCTTGGTCGCCCTGGTGCGGCCGTTCAAGGGTACGCAGCTGGGCGGCGATATCGTGCAGATCAACGCCGAAGGGTTTGTTGAAATCCATCAGTCCGCCACCCCTGGCGGCGGCGGCGGCACGGCGCAGACCAGCCTCACCAATCTGGGCGTCACCACGGATTCGAACATGCCCTCGCTGGGCGGCCGATTCGCCTCGGTGTTTCCGTTGTACGACGGCACCAATCGCATGCTCGTAAGCTGGTCGCCCTGCCTGGTGCTCGACACCACCGTGACACCCAACGCCACCAACTTGTGCACCTCGTCGAACACCTCCGGTCCCAATGTCACCCTGGCTCCGCCGCAGTACACCCTGTGGGTCTATGACCTGGACAAAGGAACCCTGGGTCCCGTGCTGGCGGCCGACGCCGGCACGATGGTCATCGAGCCTGTGATCCTGCAGCCGCGCAAACCTGCGCCCGTGACCCTGGTGGATGCGGCGCCCGCCCCCGGCCAGGCCGCCACCATGGCCAACGCGGGCGTGGGACTGCTCGATATAAGTAGTGTGTACGATGTCGACGGCGTCGACACCGCAACGCCCAACATTGCAGGGGTGTCGAACCCCGGCGCGCCGACCTTCTATACGCGTCCGTACCGATTCATCCGAATTCAGAAAGCCGTGGAGATCCCCGGCAAGACCGTGCGCAAGATCGAGAACTCGGCCTTCGGCCCTGCCGGCATGGGTATGCGCGAGATCCTCGGCTACGCACCCATCCAGCCGGACGGATCGGTTCAGGTCCAAGTACCTGCGAACGTCCCCTTCACGATCGATATCGTCGATGCGAATGCGAAACGCATCACCGCCCAGCACACGAGCTGGCTGCAGGTGATGCCGGGCGAGACCAAGAAATGCAATGGCTGCCACAGCACCGCCAACAACACCACGGGTACGGGAATCTCGCATGGCCGCGCTGGCCTCACCAATCCGGTCAATGCGGGCGCGCCGGCCACGGGCTCACCGTTCCCCAGCACCAATCCGGCCATTGCCCTGACCAACGCCGGCGAAACCATGGCGCAAACCTTGGCACGGATGACCTGCTCGAACGGGATTACGCCCAGTACGCCCAGCACCGTTAACGGCAGCCCCACGCCCTGCTCACAGATTCTGAGTGCGGATGTGGTCTACGACGGCGTCTGGACGGTCGGCACCACGCCGCCGCAGGCGGACGCGGCCTTCGCCTATCGCTATGCGGATTTAACGTCGGCATCACCGGTGACGGGCGCAACCAATCCGAATTGCGTGTCTTGGACTGCGCAATGCCGCGTCACGCTGCACTACGCAAACGCGTCCGATACCGCCATGAGACAACCCTTTATTCAGTCCGTGTGGAGCAACGCCAGCCGCACCAACACCGTGAACGGCGTGGCGATGACCTCGACGACTTGCTCGGTCTGCCACAACCCGGTCAATGCGATGGCCATGGTCCAGGTCCCTCAGGGTCAGCTGGACTTGAACGGCACCGCATCGAACGTCGACCCCACGGTCGTCACCTCCTATGAGCAACTTCTGTTTGCACATAATGCACAGACGCTTAATATGGGTGTGCTGCAAGACCTGCTGGTTCCCGCGCCCGGGCCTCCGGACCCGGTGACCGGCCAGCCGACGACCATCATGGTGCCCGTCTCTTTGGCGCCCCCGATGGCTGCCGGCAGTGCGGCGGCTTCGACGGCTTTCTTTAGGATGTTTGACACTACTTTTCATGACCCTGTACTCGATCACACCGGTTATTTGTCCCCCGCGGAGTTGCGTTTGATCGCCGAATGGTTGGATATTGGCGCGCAGTTCTACAACGATCCGTTTGTTGCGCCCGTAGCGAACTGACCTGATGCGTCGTCTGCTCGCGCTCTTGCTGTTGGTGCAGGCGTTACATGGTGGTCTTGCGAATGCGGCGGCGAAGAATCTGGAGTTGGTCGTTGCCGACCCGTTCCTGGAGATGCACTCGGGACCCGGACGCGGATTTCCGGTCGTCTACGTCATCGGCCGCGACGAGCTGGTCACGGTGCTCTACAGCCGCACGGATTGGTTCAAGGTGCGTGCGGCGACCGGCAGCGAAGGCTGGGTACGCCGCGCGGATCTGGCGCGCACGCTGCTGCAGACGGGCGAGCCTGCGCCCATTCCGCCCTATCCTGAATTCGCCTCGCACCGCTGGGAGCTCGGCGCAGGCTACGGCGTCTACAACCGCGAAAATTTGGTCACGGCGTATGTGGATTTCGGACTGACGACGAGCCTCGACGTCGAATTCGCGGTTCAGCAGGCTTTCGGCACGCTCGATAACCGCTATGTGGCTTCGATCGGTGTGCGGCATACGTTCATTCCGGAGTGGAAGTGGTTCTCGCCCACGGCCGGCATCGGCACTGCGTATCAATATGTGCAGGACAAAGTGCCGCCCGCACCGCTGCAACAGAGCAACGAAATGGCCTATGTTTCGCTGGGAGCGCGCGGATTCATCACGAGGCGATTCCTGTGGCGCGTCGATTGGCGCCACTACGTCGTCTTCAACAACCTGAATGTGTATGAGGATTTAGAAGAATGGAAATTCGGCTTAGCTGTATTCTTCTAGCCGCTGCGCTGCTGTCGGGCTGTAGCTGGTTCCACCGTGGCCA
>DATHKV010000137.1:0-2218 GCA_035488895.1 Steroidobacteraceae bacterium | reverse complement strand
CCAATGGAGCGCATCAGCTCGATGCCATTGCTTTTGGTGACGATGCCGGGCTGTAATTTGAAGTCAAATTTGAGCCGGCCGCCCACCAGTTCATCCTGGAAATGGACATTCTCAATGGCGCCGGGTTCGAGGCCGTCCACTTCCGTGAACGAGAGATCGTGGGTGCTGATCAAGCCGATCGCGCCCTTGTGTATCAATGCGCGGATGAGTCCCTGCGCGCCGACGCGACGGTCCGCCGAATTCGTGCCCTGAAGCAGTTCGTCCAGCAAGAACAGCAGCGGCAGCTTGCCCGGTTCGAACAGCCGGCGCAGGCGTGTGATCTCCGCATAGAAGCGCGAGCTGCCCTCGTGCAGCGAATCATTGATGCGAATGCTCGCACCGATCTGCAGGGGAGTCAGCTGCAGGCGTTTCGCGCGTACCGGCGCCCCGGCCATGGCCAGCACGGTGTTGATGCCGACCGTGCGCAACAGCGTGCTCTTGCCCGACATGTTCGAGCCGCTGACCAGCAACACGCGCGTCGGATGCGAAATGTCCACATCATTGCAAACGCGCACCGCGGCGGGGATCAAGGGATGGCCTAGGGCAGTTGCCTTGAATGCGGGCGCGCCGTCCAGGAACTCGGGAAACGTATCCCCCGATTGCTCGAAAGCATACTGAGCGAGCGACAACAGCGCTTCGAACTCGCCCAAGGTCTCGAGCCAGGAATCAATCACCGCGCCATGCGCGCTGCGCCAGCGCTCGGCAGCGAGCGCGGTTTGCAGCGGGTACATGAACAACAGCAGGAGCGGCGCCAAAATCGGATTGCGGCGCGCCTCGACGAAACTCACGATGGTCGCGAGCTTGGATAAGGCCGTGGAGGCACTCAGACTATGCGATGACAACTTCGATTGCAGTTCGCGCAGCGGCGCGGCTTCAAAGTGCTCCGCTTCGATGCGATTCAGCAGGACCGCCAGACCCTTCAAGTCCTCGAACGCGCTCTCTACCGTTGTGATCGCCGCATGAATCGGTTTCCGCAGGACGTAGCTGAGGGCCGCCTCGATCAGGATTACCGCCAGCAGGGGGAATAGAAAGCCCCAAACGGCCCAAATGACGATGGCGCCCACGGCGAGGCCGGCGCTCAAAGGAGCGGCCCAGCGCACCCAGGCACGATCCAGGCGATTGGGCGCCAGCGCCCAGGCGTGCAGCGTCTCCGGGTGCAGCGTGATCCGCAGTGACTCACCGTCGGTGGCCATGGACTCCCTGAAGGTGAAGCGCTCGCGCAGATCGGCGATAGCCGCGTGGCGGGCGTGAATCGTCTCAAGCGCTGCGGGAGCCAGGAGCCATTGCGCCAGGGTGTTCTCGCCCATTTGCGTTCGCCCCGCACACAGCAGTTCGAACAAGCTGTCCGTGCCGAACAGATCCAGGTCACCGGCATAGATGTGATGCGGTACCTCGAAACGGGCGCCGCTGGTGCCCTTGCCGCTCCACTGATCGTTGATGCGATCAAGGCCCGCTTGATAAAACTGTACGGCCCGCTGCGCCTGGGTTCGACGAGTGCGGACGCGTTGGTGATAGACGAGGAGGGCAGCGAATGCGAGCGCAGGCACGCACAGCCACGGCAATCCCCACCTCAAGGGACCAAAACACAGCCAGGCAACGAACAAAAACAGGGCGCCGATGCCGAGTCGGATACTCTCGATACGTGAATTCAGCGCGTCAAATCGCGTGAGCCGCGCTTTGCGTTCTGACAGACGCTGTGAATATTGTTCTGCTGGCGGCACCAAAAATAGTTTGGCACATTTTCGCGCCCGGCGAAGCCGCAGGGCTAGGAGCCTGTCCGAGTATTCAACGTGAGCCGCGTTGAATACTCGGGCAGGCTCCCAGAGAAAGTCAGTTGCGGGTTTTCTTCTTCTTGCGCGAACTCTTGGCCGAGTCATCGGCCTCGTCCGGTTCACCGCTGTCGGAATCATCACCGTCCGCGCCGCCGATCTCGTAGTCGTCGAAGTCGCTCATGAGTTCCGCGGTTCGCCGTTCTTCCATGACGCGTTCCAGCCGCCGCCAAGCGGGCTCGGCTCCCTTCGGTGCACGACGCCGCTGCGAATCGACGTCGCGCATGATGTGATCCACGTCGACGTCGTCGCCGCCGGGCGCCACGTCCTCGGCGTCCTCTTCCTCGAACTCTTCAGATTCGGGTTTCTCTACTGACACGCGCGCGTTATAAACGGAAACGCGGTCCCCG
>DATHKV010000136.1:0-3532 GCA_035488895.1 Steroidobacteraceae bacterium | reverse complement strand
CCTATCGTCAATCGATCGCGAGTACGCGGCCAGAGCAACATCAATCAGTTTGTCGGAGATTACACGAGTCCGATCTTGAAACCCCAGGCAGCGGAAATTGTGAAGAAACACGGCGAATTGGAACTCAAGGGTTTGGTAGCTGCAAACCCATCCAACCAATGCCTGCCAATGTCGCCACCCTATATCTTGCAACGCCAAGAAATACAGGTGCTGCAGCAAAAAAACCAAATAACGTTCCTTTACAACGAAGACCATGAGGTCCGTCGTGTTCGCCTGAACGCGCAACATCCCACGCGCGTGATTCCCAGTTGGTATGGAGATTCCGTCGGCCACTTCGAGGGTGACACACTGGTCGTCGACACGATAGGCATCAAAGTCGGGCCGCATTCGATGGTCGACTCGTATGGTACGCCCCAAAGCGAGGCCTTGCACCTTGTCGAACGTTACCAACTCATCGATTACAATGCCGGCCAAGCGGCAGCCGAACGTAGCGAACGGGAAAATCGTCGTCTCGGCAGTATCCTGGGCAACGGAGTGGACATCGATCCCGATTATAGGGGCAAGGCATTGCAAGTTCAGTTCACGGTCGAGGATCAAAACATTTTCAGAATACCCTGGTCGGCAATCTCGACCTATTGGCGGACTTCCGGCGATTGGGCGGAACGCGTTTGTGCCGAGAACAGTGCTGAATACTATGCGGGTCTAAACCACGCTGTTCCCAGGGCCGAAGTGCCGGATTTCTGACGAGTCGAGAATGTCGCATTTTGGCGAAAAGCAGACATTCCGGCCCGATGCCACGAACGTCCGGAAGCGAGCCGAAGTGGACTTTTCACTTATGGGAGAGGCACTGCTAGCCAGATTTGGCAAGGCCGCCTATACTTTCGTCCGCGCAAGGCGTGATTTTGTCGTCGTATCATTTTTTCGAGGGAAAAACTGATGGATTCGAAACGGACTAGCCGCAGAGATCTCCTCAAGGGCGGCGCCGCGTTGGCCGGTGGGTTGACGGCGGGAGCGGTAGCGCCGGCGCTGGGCCAAACACACGACCACACGATGGCCGTGGGCGGCAGTCAAAACGATTATCCGATGATCCCGGGCAGCAAGGAGTTGGTCGAATACGGCCAGCGCTCCCGTTACGTGACCTCGGTGCGCATGGCGCACCCGATGGGCGGCACCGGCAGGCCTTCACCCGACGCGTTCGGGAAGGTGTTCCACGTGGCCTCGCCGCTGCAGGATTCCGTTGGCGTGGTCACGCCATCCTCGCTCCACTATGTGGCGACGACCCGCGGCTCCTTCATGCCGGACATCGATCCCAAGGCGCACACTCTGACGATCCACGGCCTGGTGGATCGCGCCCTGACCTTCACCATGGACGATTTGAAGCGCCTTCCGTCTGTCACCCGGCTGCAATTCATCGAGTGTGCGGGAAACCGCCACAATGGCCGGCAAAAGACCGTGCAGGAATCGCACGGGATGACCAGTTGCGCCGAATGGACCGGCGTACTGCTTTCAACACTGCTGAAAGAGTGCGGCCTGAAAGGCAACGCGACATGGTTCGTCGCTGAAGGCGCCGAGGAAGTGAAGGGCGCCTCGAGCATGCCCATCGCCAAAGCGATGGACGACTGCGTCATCGCCTATGGCATGAACGGCGAGGCTATACGGCCTCAGAACGGTTTTCCGCTGCGCATAATGGTCCCCGGCTTCGAGGGCATCTTCAACACCAAATATCTGCGGCGCATCAAGGTCGTCGACCGCTATTACATGAACTACAATGATTTCGGACATCTCGATCGGGATGCGAAAGAAGCTGCGCTTGCCTTTCAGATCGGCCCCAAATCGGTCATCACGCGCCCATCCGGCGGCCAGCTTCTGCCTGGGCGCGGATTTTACGAGATCAGCGGGCTGGCCTGGTCCGGCGGCGGCGCCATTCGCACCGTGGAGGTATCCACCGATGGCGGGCGGAAGTGGAACCGCGCCGAGATAAAGGCGACTCCCCAACGCATGGCGCATACGAGGTTCGGCTATCCGTGGACGTGGGATGGAAACGAGACCGAGATTCTTTCGCGCTGCACCGACGAGATCGGCCAGGTGCAACCGACGCGCGAGCAGGTCGCCCAGTACTGGAACGTGCCTTTCGATAGAGATTACAGAATGCCTGGGCTGGACAACAGCGTCATGCCCTGGAAGATCGCCAGGGACGGGAGTGTGACCAATGGGCTCGCTTAGGCTTGTCACGATTGCGCTGCTCCTGGGGAGCCCCGCATTGGCGCAGTCATATGGCGTGGGACGCGCGACAACCCCAGACGAACTCAGCCGCTTGGATATCTCGATCGGTCCTACAGGAGAGGAACTCCCTCCGGGCCGCGGCACCGCCAAGGAGGGCGCAATTCTCTTTGAGCGGAAGACCTGCGTCGCCTGCCATGGCAAAGCGGGCATAGGGGGCGGGCCGGCGCCCGCGCTGCAATCGAAAAAGGGCCAGGATGTCCCCATCTGGGAACGCGAACACATACTGCCCCTGAGCGCGCCCTTTGCGACGACGGTGTGGGATTACATCCATCGCGCCATGCCGCTCGGAAATGAGGGGACGCTCACGGCGGACGAGGTCTATGCGCTGACGGCCTATCTGCTCTTCGTGAACAAGGTGATCCCGGAGGATCAGGTCCTCGACCAACAGAGTCTGCCGAAGGTCAAGATGCCGATTGGCAATGACTACGCCCCGCTGCCTGACTGGAAGCCCGGGACGCCAAGGCTTCAAGGTTACCCCTACTAGAGCGCGATCGGGCGAAGTGGCTGCCGGTTCGCCTAAAATTGCGCGGCAAAAGAAAGACGTAGAGCGGTATCGCGATTCAATTTGAAGCGATACCGCTCTAGGTCACCGACTCATTAAAGCGCATCCAAATTCGGATTGAAGCGAGCTTGAGGCCGGCGAGATAATTGTCGTCGCGTTTGTCATATCGGGTGGCGACGGCGCGGAAATGCTTGAGTTTGTTGAAGAAGCGCTCAACATGATTGCGCTGCCGATAGAGCCGTTTGTTGAAGGACGGCAGGTTCACCCTGTTCGGCATAAGTTTGACGTTGGCTCTTGCGCCGCGGACGGCGAGGTCTTGACGCAGCGCATCGGAATCGTAGGCACGGTCGGCCAGCAGCACGTCGCCGCGACCGAGCGTGCCGAGCATGTCCTGGGCGCTGTGCCCGTCATGGGCCTGGCCTTCGGTGATTTTCAGAAGGATCGGCAGGCCGCAGGCATCGACGAGGGCATGGACCTTAGTTGTCAGCCCGCCGCGCGAGCGACCCATGCAACGGGATCGCGTTTCTTTTTTTGGCCGTTGGCAGCGTGCTGATGAACCCGGATCGATGACGAATCGATCATCTGGATGTCGCCGTCATAAGCCTTTGAAACCGCCTCCAGAACGCGATCCCAAACGCCCGCCTTGCGCCACCGGTTGAAGCGATTCACGCAGGTCGTGTGTGGGCCGTAGCGCTCCGGAATGTCGGCCCAAGGTGCGCCCGTGCGCAGACGCCAGAAGATTCCGTT
>DATHKV010000135.1:0-12003 GCA_035488895.1 Steroidobacteraceae bacterium | reverse complement strand
TCGGTATAGATCACGGCGCGCACGGCCAAATGGTCGGCGATCAGGGGCAGGTTCAGCACGGCGTTGATGGCGCTGTTCGGATCGCCGCCGGCCGTGACGCTGTAGGTTGCGTCGGCGCTGCCCTCGGTCACGTTGAGCTTCGGTTTGTTGGTGATATATCGAATCGCGCCGGCTTCTGCGCCGCCGCCGAAGAGGGTGCCCTGTGGGCCTTCGAGAACTTCGATGCGTTCCATATCCACCGCGAGGATGTCGAGATTGCGGCCGGGGAATTGCACCGATTGATCATCGAGATACAACGCGACGTTCGGGAAGGACGCGATCGAGGACTGCGACTGGTTGCCCGCCGATCCGGGGCTCAAGCCGCGCATGAAAATATTGCCCTGGCCCGGTCCGTTGGTGGCGAAAGACACGTTCGGCAGGTATCGGACGGCATCTTCGAAGTTCGCAATGTTGAGCTGCTTCAACTGATCGCCCGAAATCGACTGAATCGTGATGGGCACGTTCTGCGCGTTTTCCGAGCGGCGCTGTGCGGTCACGGTGACCTCTTGAATGGCGTCGGAACTAACCTCGGTATCCGCGGCTGATGCTCGACTCGAGAGACTTGCCGCCGCGCAAGTGCCTAAGATTGCGGCGATCGCATACGACAACTTTGGATTTGAGTTCATACTTCATCCCTTCCGTTATTGAAAAGCCCGGTCAGTCGTCATTTTTATAAACTCGTACCGAGGATAGCATCGGGCGCAGGAAGCGTAAGGTCTAATTGTTGCAGCAATGCTTCAAGCGATATGCAGAAATTGGATTCCCCAATGCGAAAATGGCATCAGGCGTTGCGTAGCACCAACAGATTTACGCAGCTGCGCATCTCACCCCAGAGGCCGGTCGATCATCTCTAGATGCAGTTTGTCCGATTCCGCGTAAGGATTCGCTAGCGCCACAGCTTCATTGAGTTCGACGCCGAGGCCGGGCGCGGTCGGTGGAATCACATACCCTGATTCCCAGCGAATTGGCGCTTTCAGGATGCTCGCGTGAAAGCCGCCCCATTGTTGAATCCCCTCCAAAATCAAGAAATTCGGGCTGCACGTTGCAATTTGGATATTGGCCGCACCCACCACAGGGCCGCAGTACAGGTGCGGCGCAATTTGCGCGTAATGTACCTCGGCCAGCGCGGCGATTTTCTTCGCCTCGAGTAGTCCGCCCACGCGTCCTAAGTTGATCTGCAAAATATTCGCCGCCCCCGCCGCCAACACGCGAGCGTACTCGTACTTGGTGGTCAGCCTCTCGCCGGTGGCGATCGGAATTCTCGTGCCCCGCGCGACGATGGCCATCTGTTCCGGCATTTCCGGCGGTACCGGCTCCTCGAACCACAACGGATCGTAGGGTTCGAGCAGCCCGGCGAGGCGAATCGCTCCCGATGTGGTGAATTGACCGTGCGTGCCCAGCAGCAGGTCCGCCCGAATTCCGACGGCCTCGCGGATCATCCGAACCAGGCGAACAGTGCGCTCCAGGGATTCCTGGGTGGGCTGCCGCGGGTCGTAGGCGGAGTATCCCCCCGTCGGATCGAACTTCAGCGCCGTAAAACCCTGCGACACGTATTCGGCCGCGCGGTGTGCGGAGCGGTCCGCGTCATGGTAGAACTCGTCGCCTTCGCCGTCCGCAGGATAAAGATACGTGTAGCTGCGCAGGCGTTCGTGCACCTGGCCGCCGAGCAGGTTGTAGACCGGTTGATCGAGCGCTTTTCCGATGATGTCCCAACAGGCCATTTCCAGGCCGCTCATCACGCTCACGAGGGAGAGGTCGGGACGCAGCGTGAATCCGGAGCCATAGCTTTCGCGCCAAAAAGCTTCGATGCGCATGGGATCCCGGCCCAGCAGGCGCCGAGCAAACAGATCTTCAACCATCGCCGCAATGACCTTGGGTCCAAAGGTGGCAGCGTAGACCTCGCCGATCCCTTCAATTCCGCAGGCGGTGCGAAGTTTTAGAAACACGAAGTAGCGGCCGCCGAAACTCGGGGGTGGATTCGCCACAACAAACACTTTGACGCTGTCGAGCTTCATTTGCGGTTCCTATTTCTCATTCAGCCAGCATTAGAGCAGCCGCCTTTTGCGCCACCATGACAGTCGGCGCATTGGTGTTTGCGGAGGTCACCGTGGGGAATACCGAAGCGTCGATGACGCGCAGGCGCTCGATGCCATGTACACGCAGCGACGAATCGACCACAGAATCGGCGGGCGTGCGTCCCATACGGCAGGTGCTCACGGGGTGGTATACGGTCATCGCGCGCGCGCGGAAATCCGCCAAAATCTCTGCGCCGTCCATCGAGATGAAATTGGGCGCAATGGGCTCAAGAATGAGCGATCGCATGGATTGCGTTTGGGCAATCATCTGCAGCAGCCGGCCGCAGGCGATGACATCTTCTTCGTCCTTGCGCGTCGATAGATAATTTGGGGCGATGACCGGCGCCTGCCTGAAATCTGCGCTCGCGATGTCGATCCGCCCGACGCTCGTCGGCCGGGTCGGCTGGAAGCAGAGGTAAAACCCAGGGAATCCATCCACTTCAATGGTTTTGCGGGTGGCATCTCCGGTGCTGTAGGTCACCGGATTGAAGTAGAGCTGCACGGCAGGGCGCGTATCGCCGGGAGTCAACGGTAGGAAACCGCCCATTTGATTGACGCTCAAACTTAAAGGTCCGCGGCGCGACAAGAGGTAGCGAACGCCTGCGGCCAGCTTTGCCAGCGGAGAGTGCAGCGCATTGTTCAACGTAGGTTGGGTTGCTTTGAAGGAATAGACGACCGCGAGGTGATCTTGCAGGTGCCCGCCCACCGAAGGATTGTCCAGCACCGAATCAATCCCCAGAGGCTTAAGCGCCGCAGCCGATCCAATGCCGGAGAGCTGTAGCAGCTGTGGTGAATTGACCGTACCGGCGCACAGCAGCACTTCGCGTTTGGCGGCGGCGAACTTCACTGCGCCATGGTGCAGGTAGTCCACGCCGGTGGCGCGACGCTGCTGGACGCGGATTTTGCTCACCCACGCGACCGTCTCGAGCTTGACGTTTGCACGGCGCAGCGCCGGCCGCAGAAAGGCGTCGGCCGCGGAGCGGCGCACGCCATTGCGGATCGTGACCTGGTAGCAACCCAGCCCGAGCGGACGCTCGCCATTGAAATCATCCGTCTTCGGCAAGTGCAGCTCATCCGCAGCATCCAGCCAGTTGCGGCGCATGGGATGAAGGTAGGGCGTCACGTCGGCAACGTCGAGTGTTCCCCCGCCATGAGCAGTTCCGTGCACGTCGACACGCCGCTCCGACATTTCAAAGTAGGGCCTGACGTCCTCCCAGCCCCATCCGACGTTTCCCATCTGGCGCCAGTCGTCGAAGTCCTGCGGCGCGCCCCGACAATAGACCAACGCATTGATCGAACTGGAGCCGCCGACAACCCGCCCGCGAGGCCAGTACATGGTGCGGCCATTGAGGCCGGGGCTGCTCTGTGCTTGATACTTCCAATTGACCGACGCATCGGCAAACGTACGTCCGTATCCGATCGGGGTTTTGATCCAAAAACGATCATCGGAACCGCCGGCCTCCAGCACCAAAATGCGGTCGCGGCCGCTCGCCGACAGACGATCGGCCAGCACACAACCCGCTGTGCCCGCGCCAATGATGATGTAGTCAAATTCGTCCACAGCCTAAGAGCTTAGTCGTTCAATGCACGTGCGCTATGCCATTTCGCGATCCGGTCATGTTATTTTTCGAAACACCTGGGAGCCTGCTTGAGTCGCGCAGCGCAATTGAACCCTGTATGGTTGGGGGGAATTCACATCGAGGTTCACGTTTGAGCGCAACCGCATTTGACGCCAGCCGGACCCATGCTCCCTCATCGATTGAGCGCTGGTATGTGCTCATCTTGGTGTGCTTGATCTACGCCATCAATATTGCGGATCGTTATGTCGTGTCCACCGTGCTCGAGCCGATACGCCTCGATTTGAAATTGACCGATGCCGGCGTTGCCTTTCTCACCGGGACGCCGCTGGCATTTTTTTATGTCGCGTTTGGAATTCCGATCGCCTGGTTGGCCGATCGGTACAACCGGCGCAATATTCTTGCCGGATCGTTGGTGATTTGGTCCGCGTTCACGGCGCTATGCGGGCTGTCGACGAATTACCTGCAGTTCTTGTTGGGACGTATCGGAGTCGGGGTGGGCGAGGCCGGCGGCACGCCGCCGTCAACCGCCATCGTCTCGGACTGCTTTCCGGCGGACCGGCGCCCCATGGCCATGGCCGTTCTGGCACTCGGAGCGCCGATCGGCGCCTGGTTGGGCGCAGACCGGGCGGGCGCCATTGCGCACGCGTACAGCTGGCGGGCAGCCTTCCTGGCTCTCGGCGTGCCCGGCGTCGTCGTCGGATTGATCGTTTTTCTCACTGTCCGCGAGCCGAGCCGCGGCCGCTTGGATGCCATTGTCGAGGACATCAAGCCTTCCTTGATCACCTGTTTAAAATTCCTCTGGCAACAAAAGGCCGCGTTTCACATCATGATCGGCGGCGGTCTGTGCGCGCTCTGGGGTTGGGGCCTCATCTATTGGACGCCGACATTTCTGCAGCGTGCGTACGACCTCGACGTCGGACAGGCAGGCGCCGTCACCGGCAATATTCATCTCTGGGGAGGCTCGCTCGCGACTATCGCGACGGCATGGCTGCTCTCGCGCGCGCCCATGGCCGATCCGCGCCGGGTGGTGTGGTTGTTGACCGCAGGAATCGGCTTGGCGACCATCCCGTCTTTCATCGCCTACTGGACTCACTCCCTGTTCCTGTGCAAGGCAATGTTCTGGATATTCATTCCCGCCATTTACTTTTATATCGGCCCCTGTTTCGGCCTGCTCAATAATCTCGCGCCGTGCCACATGCGCAACATGTTTATCGCCATATCGTTGCTGGTGGCCAACATTTTGAATCTGATCATTGCTCCCTGGGTGGTCGGCCTCTTGAGCGACTGGTTCGCGGGCTCGCGACCGACCGACGCGGCTTCGCTGCGGGCGGCGTTGCTGGTACTGGCACCCACCGGACTCTGGGCCGCCTATCATCTGTACTTGGCGACAAGAACCATCGTCGCCGATCAGAAGCGCGCAATCGGCTATACAAAATCCTGGGCACCTTGATCATGACCAACTCGCATCTCGACCGAAGATGGCTGCCGTTGAACGCCTTGCGCGCCTTCGAAGGCGTCGCCAAGCATTTGAGCTTTACCGCCGCGGCCAACGCGCTGCTGATATCGCAGAGCGCGTTGTCGCGCCACGTGATAGCGCTTGAAAAAATGATCGGCGTGCAGCTGTTCGAGCGCCGCCCGCACGCATTGGTGCTCACCAAGGCCGGGCAGCACTTGCTGCCGGCTGTCATGAAGTCCTTCGATCGCTTGGAATACGCGCTGGACGATTTGCGCAACGACGGCGCGACCGGCACACGTACGCTGCGCGTGCACATGCCGCCCAGTTTCGCGGCATATCTTGCAGTGCCGATTCTGCGCGACTTCCGCCGTGCGGCGGCGGAAGTGGAAATCGATCTGGTGAGTCCTCACAGCGTCGGGCCGCCGCCCGGGGACGTCGATGTGGCGGTGGTGTATTCAAAGCCGACCGTGACGGATCTGGTGACGGATCTTCTGTGGCCCGTGCATTTGAGCCTGCTGTGCCATCCCAATGTCGCTGCGCGGCATGCCGACAAGACGCTCGCGCAGTTCGTGGAGGCCAACGAGCTGGTGCACGTACGAATCTCCGAACTGCCGAGGCATCATCTTTGGAAGCAATTTGCGCTATCCGCCAATTTGACCAGCGTCAATGTGGAGCGGGGAGTGGTTTTCGATACCGCGATGCTGGCCGCGCAATACGCGTTGAGCGGCGAGGGCGTCGCGCTGCTCGACACGTATCTATTCGGCGATCACATTCGTTCGGGGCGTTTGGTCAAACCATTCAGCAACAGCCTGGATGATGGCTACGGATATTATTTGATCACGCATCCGGAGGCCCTCGGCGATACCGCGGTGGCGTTGTTCCGTTCCTGGCTGATTGAACGCTTCGGCAGCGGTGCCGATCTCACGCAGCCCAATTTGCACCTGGCGGTATCGAATGATTGAAGGTTGGCGGGCGTGATGAAAAGTGAGACCAGAGTTGCGGTGATTGGCGGGGGAGTGGTCGGGGCCAGCGTTCTCTATCATTTGACCAAGGCTGGATGGAAGGACGTGCTGTTGATCGAGCGCGCCGAACTGACTTCAGGATCGACCTGGCATGCGGCCGGCGGCATGCACACGGTCAACGGCGATCCCAATGTCGCCAAATTGCAGCAATACACCATCGAGCTTTATAAGGAGATCGAACAAATCTCCGGACAATCCTGCGGCGTGCACATCACCGGCGGTCTGATGTTGGCAGGCACGCGCGAGCGGCTGGACTGGTTGAAGATGGCCAAGGCGCGCGGTCGATATCTTGGAATGGATCTCGAGATCATATCCGTCGATGAGGCGGCCAGGCTTTTCCCGCTGCTCGACAAGAAGCATTTCAAGGGCGCGATGTACGACCCTATCGAGGGCCATGTCGATCCGTACGGCGTCACCCATGCATACGCCAAATCCGCACAACTCGGCGGGGCGGAGATCGTCAGACACACTCGCGTGACCGATCTCAAGGCGCGCAGCGACGGATCATGGGATGTCATCACCGACCACGGCAATGTGCATGCCGAGTATGTCGTGAACGCGGCCGGGTTGTGGGCCCGCGAGGTGGGGCGCATGGTGGGCATTGAATTGCCCATTCTGGCGATGGAGCATCAATACCTCATCACCGGCGACATGCCGGAACTCAAGGGTAAAAAGGAACAGCTGCACTGCATCGACTTCGAAGGCGAGCTGTACATCCGGCAAGAGCGCGGCGGCATGCTGCTCGGAACCTACGAAAAAGCCGGTGTGCCTTGGTCTCCCACGCAGACGCCATGGGATTTCGGACAGGACCTGCTGGCCAACGACCTTGACAGGATCGCGCCCAGCTTGGAGGTGGCATTCCAACATTTTCCCGCGCTGGGCGATGCCGGCATCCGGAAGGTCGTGAACGGACCGTTCACGTTTGCACCCGACGGCAACCCTCTGGTCGGACCGGTCAAGGGCATGAAGAATTTTTGGGTGGCTTGCGGCGTCATGGCCGGCTTCAGCCAGGGCGGCGGGGTGGGTCTGGCGCTGTCGCGCTGGTTGATCGACGGGGATCCGGGCGCCGATATTTGGGCCATGGACGTGGCCCGCTACGGTGATTGGACCACGCTCGCGTATACCAACGCCAAAGTCCGCGAAAATTATTCGCGCCGGTTCAGCATTCGATTTCCCAATGAGGAACTTCAGGCTGCCAGGCCGCTGCGCACGACACCGATTTACGAACGGCTGCAGGCTGCCAACGCCGTGTTCGGCGACTACTGCGGTTTGGAGCATTCCCTGTGGTTCGCGCCCACGGCGCAGAGCGCCAAGGACGAGTTCAGCTTTCACCGCTCGAATGATTTTCCGCATATTGCCGCCGAGTGTGATGCAGTGAAGAATTCGGTGGGTTTGCTCGAAATCTCGAACTACGGCAAGTTTGAGATCAATGGCCCTGGAGCCGCGGACTGGCTGTCGCATGTGATGGCGAACCGGGTTCCCGCCGTCGGCCGCATCGCCCTGACGCCGATGCTCAACGAGCGCGCCAAATTGATCGGCGATTTCACGATGTGCCGCATCGCCCCCGAGCATTTTTTGCTCATCGGCACCTACGCCGCGGAGACTTACTACCAGCGTTGGTTCGAGCGGCATCCTGCGGGTCCCGGCGTGTCCATCCGCCCCTGTGCCATGGAATACGTCGGGCTATCCATAGCGGGTCCCAATTCGCGCGCTCTGCTGCAAGAGTTGGTGCGCGATGATCTGTCGACCGCGGCGTTTCCGTTCTTGTCCTTCAAGCGCATGGAAATCGGCACCGTGCCGGGTTACGTCGGCCGCGTTTCGTTTACCGGCGAATTGGGATTCGAAATTTGGGTCCCCACCGACTACCAGCGCGCGCTCTACGATCTGCTGGTCGGTGCCGGCCGAAAATATGACCTGCGGCCATTCGGCGGCCGCGCGCTCAATTGCATGCGAGTCGAGAAGAGCTTCGGCACCTGGGCGCGGGAATACCGCCCGATCTACGGTCCCTTCGAAGCCGGGCTCGGCCGATTTGTCGATTTCAAAAAGGAAAAATTCATCGGCCGTGCCGCGGCCATGGAAGAGAAGGACGGCGGCGCCCTGCGGCTCTTGACGTTCACGCTCGAGACCAAGGACGCGGATGCGTTGGGCGACGAGCCCATTTGGCATGACGGCAAGGTCGTGGGCTGGGTGACATCGGGCGCCTTCGGTCATCGCGTCAATCATTCTCTGGCGTTGGGGTACGTGCCGGCGGCAATCGCCGGCGCCACCTCAGGTTTCGAGATCGAGATAATCGGTGAGCGGCATCATGCCGAGCCTCTGTCCGAGGCGGCCTATGATGCGAAAGGCTCGCGGATGCGCACTTGAACAGCGTGCGGCAGAGTGACTTTGACCGGTTGCTGAAGCGCTCGGCAGGGAGGGTAAGAAGAGTCAAGGCACGAAAGGCAACAGTGCCTTGCCTCTTCTTACCCTTCCTGACAAGGACTCGAGCCAATCAATATCACATGCCGGCCACCAGAGCGACGGTGGCCGTTCGAGATTCGTCGTTTGACACTGTGGATTGAGCGTCCGGCGCGAAACGCCTAGGGGCATAGGAAGTTTCAAGGCACTGCTCTTCCGTGCCTTGAAACTTCCTATCCCTCTAGGCCAAACGAGCCGCTCAAATTCACAGTGCCGAAGTACGAGGCGTGCGTGCGCGCATCTCGTGGGATAAGCCAACGGCGCCCACTAGATAGTGAATCGCCGCCCAGGCATAGAGCAGCACTGTCGCGATGATGCCTTGCCGGGACGACAGGGCCAGCGTGGAATTGAAAGCGCCATCCAGTCTCACGGCGCTGAAATTGTGTTCCGCCAGTCGATCGATCAGCCAACCGGTGAAGGGTGGGCCGCATCCGAGACAGATCACCGTAAGAAGAATGTAAACCAAAGCGGTGGCCGTGGCGCGCCGGCGCGAATCCACCATGTTTTGCACCACGGCCACGGTGGGACCAAACGAGAGGTATTGAAAGAATCCCGCCGCGCCCAGGAATAGCGCGCTCATTCTCCAATCGGCTTGGAGAAAGGCCAGTACGTACAGGGGTAGCGCGATGATGAGCCCGCCGGCTGGAACGAGCGCATACCACTTCGCGTCGCGTGCGCCGAGTGCATCGGTGAGGACGCCGCCCGCTGCGAGTCCCAAGCCCACGGTAGCACCGCCCGTGACGGCCGAAATGAAGCCGATCGTTGCGTAGTCAAGACCGAAGGCGCGGCTGAAGTAGGCGGGCACAAATGCATAGGAGCCTTGCGCGGCGAACGACGCCACGATCAACCCAACGAGCATGTTGGCGACGGGCCGCTTTAGGAACAGCGTTCGTCCCACTTGCATCACTTCCTTGAGTTCATCAGCGAACCCGGGGCGCGAAGAGGGTATCGCAGGCCGTGGATCCGTCAGCGCATCGGAATGGCCGCGCGGCGGCTCCTTGATCAGCAAGCGCAGCAACAGCGCGATGCCGATACCGGGCAGTCCAACCACCAAGCAGGCGATCCGCCAGCCATAGTGGGAAGCGGCATAACCGCCCACGACGGCACTCAGCATGTAGCCGAATGAGATCCCGCAGGAATAGATCGACAGAGCGGTACTGCGGCGCGACGCTGCAAAGTAATCAGATATCAAGGAGTGAGCCGGCGGCGTGCAGCCGGCTTCGCCCACGCCGACCGCCATCCTAAGCATGAGCAGCTGCGTGAAGTTTGCCGCCATCCCGCACAAGGCGGTTAGCGCCGACCATACGGCCAAAGCCGTCGATATGATGATCACGCGATTGAATCGTTCGGCCAGGCGGGCGATGGGCAAACCACTGAAGGCGTAAAGCGTCGCGAACGCCGTGCCGATGAGAACGCCAAGCTGCGCGTCGGTTAAATTCAGGTCGACCTTCAGCGGTTGGCCGATGATGGCGATCAGCGTGCGATCCGCCGAATTGAGCGTGTAAGCCAGCGTCAACAGCAGGACGACGGAGCGCTTGTAGGCGATCGAATAGCCAATGCGGTCGGGTTTAGGACCGCTCAAGCGAGATCATGCGCGCGCGCGGCTCGGGCTTCCTCGGTCCAGTCCGGCTCGATGTAAAAGGGACCCGGTTTTTCCCGCAGCTCTTCATATTTGCAGATCTCGGGCTCCAGCCCTAAGGGAGTGGACACGCCGTCGCGAAAAGTCCACTCGCCGCGGTCGCTATCGTTCGCACGAACATAGCTGCTGATCATGAAGCGCCTGTCATAGGTGCTCACATTGGGCGCAGAGCCGTGCACGGTGTACAAGGTCCAGAGCAGAAGGTCACCGGGTTCCATGGTGCAGGTCACGATGGAGGCCGGGTCGAGTCCGACCCGTACCAGATCCTCGTCCGGAGTCTGCCCGGTCATCAGGGTCTGATCTTCGGATAATCCAAGATAGCCGAGCAGATGGCTTCGCGGTACCACGCGCAGTGCGCCGTTTTCCACGGTCTGCCGGTCGATGGCAAGTCCGGTATTGATGCTGCCGTAGAGAAGGTTGCGAACCGCGGACTGGTTGCGAAATTTCGCGTCTTGGTGATAACGGTAGTAGGTATATTTTGCGCCCGGCGGTTTCCAGTGAAGCTGGTGCGTGATCTGCTTGATATCGGGACCGAGCAGAGGTCCCAGCAATTCGAAATATTTCGGGTGACGCCGCATGCCTTCCAAGTAGGCGCTGATCCAAGCGGTCCAGTGGGCCTGAATGACCACGCGACGCCGTGCTTTAGGATCCTCGAGCACCTCCAATAGAAGATTCTTGTGGCGATAAGTCGCGTGATGCTTGAGGCCTTCCTGGTAAATCCGGTCGGTCTCGAGACCGATCTGCCTCATTTCGTCGGCATCAAAGAACCCCCGTACGATGGCATAGCCTTCCGAATGCAGTTGCTGCTGTACATCGTGCATGGTGAGTCCCGAAGCGCCTTTGCCGTGAATGCTACGATGCACGCCTTTAAGAAGCAAAGAGCGCACCTGATGGCCAGAGTCGAGGCTGCGAAACTTCCCCTGCGCGTGCGTCAGGCGACCGTCATCGCGCTTTTGTTCGGCGGCTATGCGTCGCTGTATTTCTGCCGTGCGGACCTGTCGGTGTCGACGCCCCTGCTGATCGACGAGCTCGGAGGGCGCGGCCTCAGCCACGCCGATGCCATCGTGCGCATGGGCCAGGTCTCATCCCTAGGGGTACTGGCCTATGCACTTGGCAAGCTCTTCTTGGGAGGCTTGGGCGATTTCTGGGGCGGGCGCGTCAGCTTTCTCATCGGCCTCGCGGGTGCGGCCACGTTCACCCTGTTGTTCACGGTCGGCGGAACAGTGCCGCTGTTCATGCTCGCGTGGATCGGCAACCGGCTCACGCAGTCCATTGCCTGGGCGGGGCTCATCAAAGTTTCGTCGAAGTGGTTCGACTACACCTCGTATGGCAGCGTCATCGGAGTACTCAGCATCAGCTACCTGGTCGGCGACGCGGCGGCGCGCCAGTGGATGGGCATGCTGATGCAGCATGGCTTCGGCTGGCGGGCGCTCTTTTATTTTGCGGCGGCCGTGGCGGGTGCGATGCTGCTCTTCAATGGGTTGTTCTTGCGCGAGTCGCGCAAGGATTTGAAATTCGATGAAGCCAAACCCAATCCTTTAAATTTGTTCGGCGCCGAGGAGTCGCGCACGAGCGTGCGCAGCCTGCTGCTGCCTCTGCTGCGCAGCCGCGCATTCCTGCTGATTTGCTTTCTGTCGTTGGGATGCACGATCATTCGAGAAACCTTCAATACCTGGACACCGGTGTATTTGCGCGACTACTTAGGCTATGGCGTGAGCGATGCGGCGCGCATGAG
>DATHKV010000134.1:0-6522 GCA_035488895.1 Steroidobacteraceae bacterium | reverse complement strand
CCGCACCTGACTCTTTACACGCACGGCGCGTCTTTTTTTCTCGCCCGCAAGGGCTTCCGGCGGCTTCGCCGGATCCACCGGCGGCCCGAGCGGCACGGGCATATGCGTCAAGGCAACTTGCAGCACCTCGTCGATCCACTTGACCGAGCGGATGTCGAGCTTTTCCTTGATGTTGTCAGGAATCTCGGCCAAATCCTTGGTGTTGTCGTCGGGTATCAATACCGTCGTGATGCCGCCGCGATGCGCCGCCAATAGCTTCTCTTTGAGTCCGCCAATCGGGAGCACTTCCCCGCGCAGGGTGATCTCGCCCGTCATGGCGACATCCGAGCGCACCGGTATTTTGGTGAGCGCGGAGATCAATGCAGTGGCCATGCCGACGCCGGCGCTGGGCCCGTCCTTCGGGGTGGCGCCCTCAGGCACGTGAATATGCACGTCCGCCTTTTGATAGAAATCCACATCGAGTCCGAGCAGCGCCGAGCGGCTGCGCACCACAGTCATGGCCGCCTGGATGGACTCTTGCATCACTTCGCCCAGTTGGCCGGTGTGCGTGAGCTTGCCCTTGCCGTTCACAACGGCGGCTTCAATGGTCAGCAGCTCGCCGCCGACCTCGGTCCACGCAAGACCCGTGACCTGGCCGATGCGGTTGCTCTCCTCGGCCTTGCCGTAGCGGAAGCGCCGCACGCCCAGGTACTTGTCGAGGTTGTTCGTATCCACCGTGACGGTCTTTTCCGCGGGTGCGAGCAGCAGCTGCTTCACGGCCTTGCGGCCGATCTTGGAGATCTCGCGTTCCAGGTTGCGCACCCCGGCTTCGCGCGTGTAGAAACGAATCATGTCCTGGATCGCTGTGTCGTCCACCACGAGTTCGTCGGGTTTCAAACCGTTTTGCTTGACCTGCTTCGGCAGCAAGTAGCGCCGTGCGATATTCTGCTTTTCATCCTCGGTGTAGCCCGGGATACGAATCACTTCCATACGATCGAGCAGCGGTGCGGGAATGTTCAGACTGTTCGCCGTGCAGACGAACATCACCTCGGACAGGTCGAAATCGACTTCCAGATAGTGATCGTTGAAGGTGCTGTTCTGTTCCGGATCGAGCACTTCGAGCAGCGCCGAAGACGGGTCGCCGCGAAAATCCGTGGACATCTTGTCGACTTCGTCGAGCAGGAACAAAGGATTGCGCACACCGCACTTGGCGAGGTTTTGAATGATCTTGCCGGGCATCGAGCCAATATAGGTGCGCCGGTGGCCGCGGATCTCCGCCTCGTCGCGCACGCCGCCCAAGGACATGCGCACGAACTTGCGATTGGTCGAGCGGGCAACGCTTTGACCTAGGGAGGTCTTGCCGACACCTGGGGGACCAACCAGGCACAGAATGGGCCCGCGCAAATTCTTGACGCGCTGCTGCACCGCGAGGTACTCGACGATGCGCTCCTTCACCTTTTCCAATCCGTAGTGGTCGGCCTCGAGCACTTTCTCGGCCGCCGCGATGTCCAGGTGCACCTTGCTGCGCTTCTTCCAGGGCGACTTCACCAGCCAATCGATGTAATTGCGTACGACCGTGGCTTCCGCCGACATCGGCGACATCAATTTCAGCTTCGCGAGTTCGGAATTGGCCTTCTCGCGCGCCTCCTTGGGCATGCCGGCCGCCTTGATGCGCTTCTCGAGTTCGCCGATTTCATTCGGCGCGTCGTCCAGCTCGCCCAGTTCCTTCTGAATGGCCTTCATCTGCTCATTCAAGTAGTACTCGCGCTGGCTTTTCTCCATCTGTTGCTTGACGCGGCCGCGGATGCGCTTTTCGATCTGCAGCACGTCCATCTCGCCCTCGATGACGGCGAGCATGTGTTCGAGGCGCTTGCGCACGTCGGGGATCTCGAGCACTTTCTGCTTCTCGGATAGCTTCAGCGACATGTGCGCTGCAACCGTGTCCGCCAGCCGGCCGGCCTGCTCGATGCCCGCCAGGGAGGTCAGGATCTCCGGGGGCACCTTCTTGTTCAATTTGACATATTGTTCGAACTGGGTGATCACGGAGCGGGTCAGAACGTCCATTTCCCGTTCTTCGTATCGTTCCTGGTCCGGCAGCGGGGTCACTTCCGCCGAGAAGAACTCCCCTTCGGTCAATTTTTCGATGCTGGCCCGGTCGACACCCTCGACCAGGACCTTTACCGTGCCGTCAGGCAGCTTCAGAAGCTGCAGGATGGTCGCGATCGTGCCCACCCGATACAGGTCCTCAGGCTTCGGATCATCGACATCCGCCTGTTTCTGGGCGACCAAGAGAATCCGCTTGTCAGCCTTCATGGCCAGGTCCAGCGCCACGATGGACTTCTCGCGCCCGACGAACAACGGAATCACCATGTGTGGGTAAACCACTACATCGCGCAGCGGTAATACCGGCATGCCGCCGGCGGGCGGCACGATTTCAGGGGCTAGGCTTAAGGGTTCATCGCTCACTAGGCTGGCCTTTTAGGTTGTGGCACGTACGTCAAAATCGCCATGAGTACATGCGGCCCGCCGGGAGTGGTTTCAAGCTCGGCTCAAAGATGGTCCGAGCCCGTTGGGCGCCGCTGTTCCTCAACTGGAGCCACCAACCGAGTCTCCTCGGTGCGGTGAATGATGTAGGGCTTGTTGTGGCCTTCGATCACCTGCTCATCGACCACTACTTTCTGCACATTTCGCAGCGACGGCAAGTCATACATCGTGTCCAACAGCACATTTTCAAGAATTGTCCGCAGGCCGCGTGCGCCGGTCTTGCGTTGCATGGCCTTTCGCGCCACCGACCGCAGAGCCTCTTCGCGGAAATCCAGTTCCACGCCCTCCATGTCGAACAGCTTGCGATACTGCTTGGTCAGCGCATTCTTCGGCTGCATCAGGATCGAAATCAGTGCGTCCTCATCCAGCTCTTCCAGCGTCGCCACCACGGGCAGGCGGCCGACGAATTCCGGAATCAGGCCGTACTTGATCATGTCCTCGGGTTCAGCGTCATGAAACACGTCGTTGCCGTGCGGCCGCGCATCGTGTCCGCGAACTTCGGCCCCGAAGCCGATGCCGCTCTTGTGGGTGCGGTTCATGATGATCTTTTCGAGGCCCGCAAACGCACCGCCGCAAATGAACAGGATATTGGTGGTGTCGACCTGCAGGAATTCCTGCTGCGGATGCTTGCGACCGCCCTGCGGCGGCACCGAGGCTATGGTGCCCTCGATCAGCTTTAGCAATGCTTGCTGCACACCCTCACCCGACACGTCGCGGGTGATTGACGGGTTGTCCGACTTGCGCGAGATTTTGTCGATCTCATCGATATAAACGATGCCGGTCTGCGCCTTCTCGACATCGTAGTCGCACTTCTGCAGCAGCTTCTGAATGATGTTCTCGACGTCCTCGCCGACATAGCCGGCTTCCGTCAAGGTGGTGGCATCGGCGATGGTAAAGGGAACGTTGAGCAGGCGAGCCAGTGTTTCGGCCAGCAAGGTCTTGCCGGAGCCCGTCGGGCCGATCAAGAGAATATTGCTCTTGGCGAGTTCCACGTCATCGCGCGAGCGAACGCCCTCGGCACCGCGCGTCTGCAATCGCTTGTAGTGATTGTAGACCGCCACCGACAGGACCCGCTTGGCGCGTTCCTGGCCGATGACATATTCATCCAGAACCTTTTTGATTTCCTGGGGCTTCGGGAGCTTGTCGCGGGTGCGCTCGGCGCGCTCTTCCAGCTCTTCCCGGATTATGTCGTTGCACAGCTCGACGCATTCGTCGCAGACGAAGACACTCGGCCCGGCGATGAGTTTTCGAACCTCATGCTGGCTCTTTCCACAGAAAGAGCAGTACAACAACTTGCCGTCATCATGTTTGCCGCGCGAATCTTCGCTCATGCTGTCCTCAAATTGGCCGTGCTGCAGGCTTCAGTGCGCCCCGCAACGCAGCTACAGTAGAGACTATATAGCACCCGGCCGACCCCACGCAAAGATAAGGTCTTTCAGGGCGTGACCGGGTTCCGCACCTGGGTGCGCGACGTCAAATTGGGGGTCACTTAGGCCTTGGCCGGGATCTCGCCGCGTTTTTCGATCATCGAATCGATCAAACCATAGGCTCGGGCTTGTTCAGCGGTCATGAAATTGTCCCGATCGCTGTCCGCCTTCACCCGCTCGACCGTTTGACCGGTGTGCTTGGCCAATATGGCGTTCAGGCGCGTTTTGGTCTCCATGACGTCGCGGGCATGGATATCGATGTCCGAGGCCTGGCCCTGAAATCCGGCAGATGGTTGGTGAATCATGATTTTCGAATTCGGCAGCGAGTAGCGCTTCCCAGGGGCGCCGCCGGCCAACAAAACCGCACCCATCGAGGCCGCCAATCCCACGCAAGTCGTGCTGACGTCCGGCTTGATGAATTGCATGGTGTCGTAGATCGCGAGACCCGCGCTCACCGAGCCGCCGGGCGAGTTGATGTAGATCGCGATGTCTTTATCCGGATTTTCGGATTCCAGAAACAACAGCTGCGCCACGATCAAATTCGCCATGTAGTCCTCGACCGGACCGACAATGAAGATCAGCCGATCTTTCAGCAGCCGCGAGTAAATGTCGTAGGCCCGCTCGCCGCGAGCGGTTTGCTCCACCACCATGGGAACCAAATTCAGTGCGCGCGTGGTCATGACTTGAGCCTTAAATTAACTGAAACCTTGAACTCTTGAGCTTTGTGAGGACTTCATAGCATCTTTTCAAGTGAAATGGACGCAATCAAGCCTCAAAGTTCATCAATTCCTTGAACGTCGACTTCACTTCGCGCACTTTGGCATGCGCCAGAATCCAGTCCACGGCCTGGTCTTCCAGGGCCAGGCTCTCCACCTGGCGCATGGCTTCGGCATTTTGCATATAGGCGCGCTTCATTGCGCCTGCATCGCCATAGGCGGACACCATTTCATCGAGACGCTCGTTCACCTTGGCGCGATCCACGACCAGGTTCTCCTTGCGGATCACGTCGTTCAGCAGCAGCCCGAGCGCCACGCGGCGGCGAGCCGGCTCGACGAAGGGTTCGCGCGGCGGGGCCTGTGAGGCATCCTTGGCGCCTGCGCGGCGCATCGCTTCCACCTGCATGTCGCGAATCTGGCCTTCGAGCAGGACATTCGGCACATCGGTGGGATTGGCCGTGTAAAGCTTCTCCATCACCACGGCTTTGTTGCGGTTGCGCAGCGCCTGCTCGAGTTCACGGCGCATGTTGGCCGCGACATCTTCGCGCAATTTAGGCAATCCGCCTTCGGTCACGCCGAACGCCTTGAAGAACTCTTCGTCGATTTCCGGCAGCACCGGTTCCTCGACGGACTTGATTTCGGTCGCGAAAATCGCCGATTTACCTGCAAGCTCGGTGGCACGGTAGTCACTCGGAAAATTCACGGCGACGTCGCGCTTTTCGCCGGCGCTGGAACCGATCAATCCCTCTTCCAGGTCCGGCAGCATCCGGCCCTCGCCCAGGATGATCGCGATATTCTCGCCCTTGCCGCCGGCAAAGCTCACCCCGTCGATCGCTCCCTCGAAATCGATGGTGATCTTGTCGCCTTTTGCTGCGGCACGATTCGCCGCGACATATTTCATTTGCTGCTTGCGCAGACGTTCGATCATCGCGTCGATGTCGCTCTCGGTGACCTCCGCGGTGAGGCGATCGAGATCCAGATTTTCCATCGGCTGCAGCGCGACTTCGGGGAATACCTCGAAGGTTGCGACATATTTCAGGTCCTGGCCCTCGTCCATGCTCTGGGGTTCGATGCGCGGATTGCCTGCCGGCGTCAATTGCTTCTGCGACACCGCCTCGGCGTAGCTGGACTGCAGCAACTCGCCGATCACTTCGCGGTGCACCTGGCTGCCGAACTGCTGCCGGATCACCTTGAGCGGCGCCTTGCCCGGACGAAATCCGTTCAAGCGCGCTGTGCGGCTGATGGTCTTGAGACGCGCGGCAATTTCCTGGCTCACGCGCTCGGCCGGCACCTGCACTTGCATACGGCGCTCTAGCTTGCCGATACTCTCGACGGAAACCTGCATGACTGTCCTTTTATGGGTTAGCGATAAAGAATGCGGTGGTGCGAAAGGCGAGACTCGAACTCGCACGGGTTGCCCCACCAGATCCTAAGTCTGGCGCGTCTACCAATTCCGCCACATTCGCAAGAATTTAAGCCGCTCAGTATATCTAACGGGGTTCGCTTTCGCGAACCAGAAGCCGCGCCACTTCGCGCAAGGCCGGCAGGCCGTTTTCCAGCATGAAGTACAGCGGGCTGTCGCCGTCGAAGGGCGCGCGCGCCGCGGGGGCATGCACCCAGGCCCATGCTCGATCCTTTGGACCCGGTTCCGCCATCAGGGAGTACTGAATGTTGGCGATGAGCGCCGCCCGTTCTTGTTGCGTGGCGGAGAGCCGCGGCGCCTGACCCAAGCGGTAGCGCTCGAGGACCTGCGGGGAAGGAATTTTCAGCAGCCGGCACTGCTGCAGCGGCGAGAGTTCCCAGGAATCGGCAATGGCGAAGAACCGCTTCAGCGCGCTGCTGCTGGTTTGGTGCCC
>DATHKV010000133.1:0-24314 GCA_035488895.1 Steroidobacteraceae bacterium | reverse complement strand
TCCTTAACCTGTGTCGCAGCAGGACTTTCTGTGCCGGCCGGCGGCGGCGGGGCAAGCGCGGGCGGCGGCTGATTGCCGGGGGCCGGCAAATGGCTGCCGTCCGGGGAACTCCCGGGATGCTTGTGTGATGCATGCCTGCGCACGGGCTTGTGGCCTGCGTCTCTTAAAGTGGCCGCGAAATCCCGGCTGCCCGCCTGGGGCGCCTGGCCCGGGGAAGCCGGCGTATTGGTCTGGGCGGCGTCGCTGATGCGCAGCCCTTGAAAAATCGGCGGTGTTGCGTTCATACCGCTGAAATTGCAAGCGACGTGCCAATTCCGGGGCTCGAGTCAGCGCGGCGCCTTGAACCCCGGACCACGCAGAATCTGGCCGGGCAATGCGCCGGTCATATTCCCCATGTCGATCACCGGAATGCCGTTGACCACCACGTACTTCATGCCGATTGAGAGCTGGTTCGGGTCTTGGTAGCTCGCGACTTCATGGATCGTGGCCGCATCGAAAATCACCACGTCCGCCCACATTCCCAGCTTCAGCACGCCGCGGTCCCCGAGATGCGCGCGTTGCGCCGGCAGTGCGGTGAATTTGCGGATTGCATCACTCAAGGTTAGTGCATGCTCCTCCCGCACATACTTGCGCAAAATGCGCGGGAAGGTGCCGTAGGCTCTGGGATGCGGGTGTTCCGTGGCCAATATCCCTTCGAGCGACGCCCCCGAGGCGTCGTTGTCCACCGAAACCCAGGGCTGCTGCAGTATCAATCGCACATCGGGCTCGCCCATGCCGAACACCGCCACGCCGGTCGCAGCGGAGTCTCTGATCAGAAAATCAAAGATTGCATCGATCGGATCCTCGTTCCACTCCTTCGCGATGTCGCTGACGCGCATGCCCTGATACTTGAGCAGTTCCTTGTTGACGACAGCCGAAATGAGAATGTCCTGCGGTCCTTTGATTTCCAGCCACTCGTTATCCCACTCGCTGCTGGGAGTCAGCATGTCCCTGCGGATGCGCTCGCGCGTTGCCGGATCCTTGAGCCGCCCGATCAGCGCCTCGGTCCCGCCCTCGTGGGCCCAGGGCGGAATGAACGCCGAAAAGGAATTTTCCCAGGCTGTATACGCGTAAGTGTCGGCCGCGACGTCGACTCCACGCGCACGCGCGGCTTCGATGCTGTGAATGATGTGCGGTGCTTTGCCCCAATTGTGCTGTCCCGACACCTTCAGATGGAAAATCTCGACTGGAATATGCGCTTCGGCGCCGATGCGAAAGGTCTCGGCCAACGCCGCCATTTCCGCATCGCCTTCGCTGCGCATGTGCGTCGCATAGATTCCGCCATACTGCGAGGCTGTCGTCGCCAGGGCGATCAATTCATCGGTGCTCGCGTACGGAGCCGGCGCATATTGCAGCGAACTCGACAATCCGAGCGCGCCCTGCTGCATCGCTTCGGCCACCAACGCCTGCATGCGCTTCAAGTCGTCCGGCGACGGCGCGCGCCTGTCATAGCCGATGACCATCTCGCGCACCGTCGTCGCGCCGATGTAGTGGCCCATGTTGATGCCCATGCCCTGCTTCTGTACACGCGCGAAGTACTGCTGAAACGTGCGCCAGTCCGGCTTGATCCGGTAGTGATCGAATTGCGGCTGAGTCTCCTTGATGATGGCATCGTTCATCGGTGCCACGGAATTGCCCTCGCCGGTGATTTCCGTGGTGATGCCCTGATGGATCTTGGAGGGCAGACGTGGATCGACGAGCACCGTGAGCTCGGATTGGCCGAGCATATCGATGAATCCCGGCGCCACGACCATCCCATGCGCGTCGATGGTTCGCTTGCGCGGCGCCCGCGACAAATTGCCGATCGCGGCAATGTGCCCGGCTTCGATTGCGATATCGCCCGCATACCACGGCGATCCCGTACCGTCGACGATGTGCCCGTTGGCAATGACGAGGTCGTATTCGGATCCTTCTTCGCGGCTCGCCGCCGCGGCCAGGCCGCCGAGCAGCGCCAGCAGCAAGGCGCCGCGAGCCGGTCCCTTAAGTGAGCTCATCGTCGCCGCTATTTCAGATACTTATCGAACCACGCCAGCGTCCGCTGTTCAGCGTCGGCAAGGTGCTTGGGGTCGCGCAGTCCGTGACCTTCGCCGGGATAGATCATGACGGAGGTCGGCACGTTCATCGCCTTCATCGCATGCCAAAATTCCTGGGTTTGCGGCGCAGGGCATTCGATATCGAGTTCTCCCACGTAGGCAAATGTCGGCGTCTTTGCATTGTGGATGTAATTGATGGCGGATGAGGCGGCATACACCGCCGGATCGTCGTACGCCGACTTGCCGAAATAGGGAATCATCCAGGCGTCGATGCCGTTTTCGCCGTAGTACGACAGCCAGTTGCTGATGCCGGCGGCCGCGACCACGGCTTTGAAGCGATCGGTCTGGGTCACGGCCCACATGCTCATGAAGCCGCCGTAGCTTCCGCCCGTTAAGCCTAAGCGCGCCGTATCGATGGGCGCGACTTTGGCGGCGGCGTCGATGCCGGTCATTATGTCGCGCAAGTCGCCGTGGCCGAAATCGCGGACATTGCCTTGAGTGAAGCGCTCGCCCTGGCCGTAACTGCCGCGCGGATTGGGTCGAAACAAGGCGTAGCCATGCTCCAGCAGCCGGGTGGTGGTTCCCGGACCCGCGAAGCCGGGAGTCGCGGCCGAGGCGGGACCGCCGTGAACCATCGTGATCATGGGCACCTTGCCCTCGGCATGCAGCGGCAGCAACAGCCAGCCCTGAATGTCGAAACCATCATTCTTCCACCAAACGCTCTGCACGCGCGCCGGCAGGCTCAAGCCCGAATTGATGTCGGTCAAGTTTCGCCAGTGCCCAATCGCGCCGATCTCGATCTCAGGCGCCTGCGTAAACGACTCGTGCGCGTCGGCGGTCACGCCGGAGGGGCACGCGGTTGAAATTCCGCCGGCACGATCGCCGAAGGACTCCTCGCCGCTCCACAGAACCTTCGCCGGCGCCGCCTTGTTTCCCGAACCGAGGTCCACGAACTGAGTCTTGTCGCCGGCAAGCAGCTCGGCCTGCAGATGATCATCGCAGCGCCATGCGATCGCGGTCGCCGAGGCATGCATATCGGGCGTGAGATTCGTCGCGGTGCTGCCGTTCAAGTCGAGCGTGTACACATCGCCGCCGGTCGAGCCGAAGTCGCTCATGATTCCGGCGATGAAGGCGACCCGCGACCCATCGCGCGAGACCTTGGGCATCGCGAGTTGCTGACGCGCGTCGGCGGGCGTGTAAATGACGCGTGCAGCGCCGCCTTCGGGGAATGCATAGAGCTTCGCGGTCCACCAATTGTTGTCGCCATCGCCGGGCGCCGCAGTCCCCACGAACCCTTTGCCGCCGGCGCGCCAGTCATATTCGTAGACGAACAGGTCCGGGGGCGAGACCCAATTCAGCGTCCCATTCGCCAATGTCGCAATTCGCTGCTCCGGCGGAGCAGCGTCCAAGTCGCCGGCAATCGCCGCACCCGCCTGAGTCGCGCCCACTTCCTTGGTGGCGTTTTGGATCGCGAGCATGGCGAGACGGCCATCCGGGAGGTAGCGCAAATGCACGATGGTTCCGCTGAAATCCAGCAGCTTGGTCAACCCGCTGCCGTCCGCGCCCACCGCGTACACGCTGCGCGCATGGCTGCCGGGCGTACGCAGCGCAAAGCCGAGGTGTTTGCCGTCGGGGCTCCACGTCGGCGAATCAGGCCAGCACTGCGGCACGCGGCCGCAGGGCATCGGGACGGTGATCGCCTTGCCTGCCGGCCGCACCGGCCTGATCACCAGGTCGCGAACCGTGGGCGCGCCGCCGCTCTTCGACGAGTCCCCTTCGACCGAGGCGACGAGTTCTCCGTTCGGCGAGATTTCGACACCGAGGTATCGATGCACCAGCCGGGCAGGCGCCGCTTGCGCAGTTTCCGCCGCCTCGCACCACTGACCAATACCGATGCAAAGCATCGCCGCTGCAATCACGAACCTCATCTCATTTCCCCTTGCCATTGATCGCGGTCAGGTGCCGCGGTTGAACTTCAATACCAGTGTCGCGCAGCCTAACAGGCCGATGCCCTCGATCCGCGCGAGCAGCCGATTCATGTTGCCGGTCACGCCGAATCTCGCCGTCGCGTGCGCGGCGCGGTGCGCAAGCCAGCCATAGCCGGTCAAAATACAAAATTCCGGCGCCATCGACGTCGCCGCCAGAATCAACATCTGCGGTACCACCGGGACTGCGGGGTCGATGAACTGCGGCAGCAGCGCCAGAAAGAACAGCAGCGCCTTGGGATTTGCCATTTGCAGGGTGAGACCGCCCAAGTACACGCCGCGCAGATCGCGGCCTTGCTGCGCGGGATTGTCGCCGAGGGCAACCGCGTGCATCGAGTTGGCGGAAAGCAGCGCCTTGATTCCCAGATAGATCAAGTAAGCTGCGCCGACCCATTTGGCAACGGTGAAAAATCGGGCGCTGGCGGCGATGATGGCGCCCAAGCTCGTGGCTGAGAGCGCAAAATAAATGGCATTGGCGGTCAGGATGCCGGCCGCGGCCGGCAGCGTGCGCTTGAGCGCGCCGCGCACGCCCTGCGACACCGTGTAGAACACGGCCGGGCCCGGCGACAGCGACAGCGCGGTCTCCATCGCGAGGAACAGCAACCAAGTCTTGAAGGTCATTTTGGCGCCGCATAGTCTACCCACATTTCAAATGGCAAGCCGCACGCGATGATTCGTTCACGCATACTGGACAACGGCAATGGCCTTCGCATGCATGTGCTGGAGGCTGGATTCGAAGCCGGGAATCGGCCCTGCGTCTTGCTGCTGCATGGCTTTCCGGAACTTGCCTACAGTTGGCGCAAGGTTTTGCCGGCGTTGGCCGCCGCCGGTTTTCACGCGATCGCGCCCGATCAGCGCGGCTATGGACGCACCATCGGATGGGACGGCCGCTATGACGGCGACCTCGCGTCGTTCCATCTGCTCAATTTGGTGAAAGACACGCTCGGGCTGATCGCCGCGCTCGGAATTCGCAGCGCATCGATCGTCGGGCATGACTTTGGCGCCCCCGTTGCAGCCTGGTGCGCGCTGCTGCACCCGGATGTGATTCGCTCCGCGGCATTGCTCAGTGCGCCGTTCGGCGGACCGCCGCGGCCGCCGAACGGGGGCGTCCGCTCGGCGCCAGAAGCTCTTGCTCAGGCCCTTGCAGCGCTGCAGCCGCCGCGCAAGCACTATCAAGCGTACTTCTCGACGCGCGCGGCCGATGATGACATGCGCAATTGTCCCGAAGGGATTGAAGGGTTCCTGCGCGCCTACTATCACTACAAGAGCGCCGATTGGAAAGGCAACCTCCCGCATCCGCTGGCTTCGTGGGATGCCGCCGAGCTTGCCAAAATGCCCGCCTACTACATCATGGAATTGGATCGGGGGATGCCCCAGACGGTGGCGGCGCATGCGCCGAGCGCCGCCGAGATCGCGGCATGTGCTTGGCTGCCGGACGAGGAGCTGCGCGTTTACTGCGATGAATTCGCGCGCACCTCGTTCCAGGGCGGCTTGCAGTGGTACCGCAACGTGGCCGATCCGGCCGGCGCCGCGCAATTGCAGCGCTTCTCCGGCCGCAGCATCGATGTGCCCTGCTGCTTCATCGCCGGGAAGAGCGATTGGGGACCCTATCAAAGCCCCGGCGCACTGCAGGCGATGGAAAATTCCGCCTGCAGTCAATTTCGCGGCGCTCATTTCATACAGGGCGCCGGTCACTGGGTTCAGCAAGAACAGCCCTCAGCCGTCAGCGAATTGCTGATCGAATTCCTGATGCGCGAGCGCTAGTTTTTGGCAATCCCTGACAGAAAACTCGCGACATGCTCGTTTAGGAATTTACCGTCCGCCGGCGATATGCCGGCTCCGGCCGGATGTCCCCATAGGGAAGGAATGATCGCCAGCGTGCAGTGGGGAATGAACGCGGCCTCATACTTGGCGTCGTTGACCGGAAAATACAGGTCGGTTTCCGAGGGCATGTACAGCACCGGCACTTTGATGGAGCGCAGCGCTGCTTCCACGTCCTTGAAAGGCGGCGTCGTGCCCACGTCGTGCTTTTCCCAGGTGCGCATATGCAGGATGAGATTATTGGCATCGGCGCCGGGAATGAAATTCGTGCGGAAGCGTTCAACCACTTCATCGAAGGTTTTGCCCAACGATTCATTGCTGCGCCATAACTCGCGCCGCCACCACTCCTGCGAGAACAGCCATCCTGTCCACACCATGGAGAACGCCTGGATGCCCTTGACGGGCTGCGCCTGGTAGTCGCCGCCGTTGAACACCGGGTCGGCGGTGAGTGCCGCAATCTGACCCTCCAGCCTCACGATGCCATGACCGTAGGTCTTGGCGGTCCCGGAGGTCGCCACGATGCCGTCCATGTAGTCGGGATAGCTCACCGCCCATTGGAATGCCTGCTGAGCGCCCATGGAAAAGCCGATGACCGCGCGCAAATGCTGCACGTGCAGCTGTTCGGTCAGCATGCTGTGCACCGCCTGCACATTGTCGCGGATGGTCGTCACCGGGAACCGGGGCCCATGCAACGGCTCCGGGGTGTTGCTGGGCGAGGATGAACGCCCGTTGCCGAAAAGCTCGCTGGTGATGAGAAACAGTTTCTTCGGATCGAGCGCCTTGCCCGGGCCGATCAACCAGCCATAGCCGTGCATCTCCGCCATGTAATGCGAGGGCAGGAGAATGGCGTTGTCGCCCTTCGCGTTCAATCTGCCATAGGTGCCGTAGACGATGCGCGCCTCCGGCAGAACCACGCCGCTCTCCGTCTTGAAATTCTTGATGACAAATTCGTGCTGAATCGGCTCGGCGTCCGGCGCGGCCGTTTGGGCGTGCGCAACTTGCACGCCGACCAGAACGATGAACAGCGCAATCAATCGCACGACGTTCTCCCGAAGCCTCGAATTTTGTTTTGAAAGCATACATGACAGCCGCTTGCCGTGGCGACACTACGCATTCGAATTCGCGGCATGGCTGGTCCATACTGCTTCGGATGAATGGCCGCACTTTAAAGATCGTTGCTCCCGCCGCCCTCGCCCTGTTGTGCGCCTCACCGAGCCTTGCAAAGCCGCCGAGACCCATTGCGGAGCTCGCACCATTGGCGACGATCAGCTTGGGGAAAACCGCCGACTGGGTCGCGGTCACCGGCGATGCCGTGTGGGTTGGAAGCACAGGTCCTTTCGCCGTGCATCGCATCGATCCTGCAAGCAACAGGTTGATCGCGAGCGTGAGTCTGCCCGGCGAGCCCTGCGCGGGTCTCACCGTGGGTTCCGGCAGCCTTTGGGTTCCGCTGTGCACGGCCCCGCCCTCGCTCGCCAAAGTGAACCTCAGCAGCAATAGGTTGGAATCGACTTTTGCCGTGGGGCCGGCGGCCGCCGAGGGCGGGGTCGCGTACGGTGCGGGCAGCGTATGGCTCATCGTCAACAATTCGGGCGACGTTGCGCGAATCAATCCGGCGAACGGAACCATTCTCGACACCTTCCACGTGCCCGCCGGTTCTTACAATCCGGTGTTCGGCGACGGCAGGCTTTGGGTGACGCGCGCGGACGGCGCGGAATTGACGGGCATCGATGCTGCGAGCGGGAAGACCATATCAACCGTGGCAACCGGGCCTAATCCCAGGTTTCTCACCGCCGGCGCGGGCGCGATTTGGACGCTCAATCAGGGTGACGGTACGCTGACCCGCGTCGATACGAACAGCAGGCATGCCGCCACGATCCCGCTGGGAACTCCGGGTCACGGCGGCGACATCGCATTCAGCGAGGGCAAGGTGTGGACCACGATGGCGAAAATGCCTCTTTCGCTCGTTGACGCCGCCAACCTACGACTGCTGTGTCAATGGGCCGGACCGGGCGGCGACTCCCTCGGAATTGGACATGGCGCGATCTGGCTCACCGATTATCACGCCGGCACCGTCTCGAGAATCGCCATCAAGGATGCGCTGTCGCATTGTCCAGGCGCGTGAACACACTTTGCATGGCTTGCACGCGCTCAACATAGACACGCGCCGAGGTGTCCCCGCAACGCTGGCCTTCCGCAAACTTGAATCCGCGCCTGGCAAACTCATCGCCTGCCCCGGCACCGCATAAATGGATCAACGCGGCGAGCCTTTGCTTGTGCAGTTGAGATGCCGCGGTCAAGTGACGGCGCTCGAGAATCGATGCGACGCTGCGATCGAGATAAGCGGACGTGAGCTCGACCGCATCGCCGGGCAGCACGCGCGCGTACAAGCTGTTGAACCAGCACGAGTGCCAGTCGTTCCAAGGCCCGTCGGCGACCACGACATGATCGTGAATACAGTAGCGGCGCGCTTCGGCAAAATTGCCGTCGGTGATCTGGTACATGCCGACGGCGCTCGAAGCCGGTCGGTACACTTCGAAGGGCTGTGATGTCCAGGACCAGCGCCAATACGTGCGGGCCACGGGATTTCCCGAACCCTCCACCTGAGCAATCGCCGCCAGGAAATCGGGCGTCATCAGGGCGGTGGAAAACCTCTTGAAGATCGGCGCGTACCCAGTCCAGGTCTCGGCCGGCGACTTGTACAAGGTGCCGCTCACGGGAAAAAACAACTCCGATGGCTTGCGCACGACCTGGTAGATCCAGTTGATGCCGAGCCACAGGATCAGCGCGACGAGCGCCGCCATGATGAACTTCGCCGGGCGCGGTGCCGGGCGCCACCAGCGCCTGGCGAGGCGCCACGCCTTGGCGGCGCGGCGCCATAGTTTTTTCATGCGGCGGCCAAGGTTGCCTGTGCGCCGCGCCGCCTTAGTGGGCATAATCCGCCCAAGGTAACCCAATGTACGTTCTCATTGTCATCGCGTTGATGCTGGCGTTGCCGCTGATTTCGATCGTAGCGCAAATATTTTTCACCGATCACGGCGCGCTGCACGCCGCCTCGAATTTAGCGGTCGTTGCAAAGTGGTACGTGTTTTGGGCGGTGGGCATGCGCTTGGGCCTGGCGGGCCTGCGCCAGATCATTCAACCGCGCTACACCGCCGAAACGATTTTGGGGCTCAAGGGCGCCGAATCGCTGTTCTTCGTACGCGAACTGGGATTTGCCAACGCGGCGATGGGCAGCATCGGAATAGCGAGCCTGCTGGCACCGAACTGGGTAACGCCGGCCGCAATGCTGGGGGCGATTTATTACGGCCTGGCGGGCATCAATCATTGTTTTCACAGGGGCCGCAACCGGTTGCAGAACGTGGCCCTGGTGAGCGACCTGTTCGCCGCATCGGTGCTCGCTATTTGCTGTTTTGCCTGACCGCGATGGTCACGCTCTCGGATTCCGGGTCGAACAAAATCTTGGCTTCGCCCTTCTGCAGCTGGCGCATCACGTGGGCGACTTTTTCCTCGAACGAATATTCCCTTTCACCGTAGTCCGTGCCTTCGCGCAGGACAAAGGATTCGACCACGGCGTGCAGCAATTCCGCGGACAATTCGCGGTAAGGCACCTCGACGGGTTCAGGGGCTTCGGGGCTGGGCATTGGGCCCAGCGTATCACGCCCTTTCAGGCATTCCGGGTATCGGTGCGCGCGAGCATCACGCGCATCGCGGCATCATCGCCTTCGCGCTGCTCACGCCGATCCGCTGCGCTTTGCTCCTCTTTGCGGAAGCGATCGACCACGCGATTCAACGACTCGGCCTCAATGCGCTTTTCGCTCCATTGAGCGCGGCGCTTGTCGAATTCCTTGCGGGCGATGTCCAGAGATTTCTGATGCTGGTTCAATGCCTCGCCCAATCGATCGAGGAACGAACGGTAGTTCTGCAGCTTGACGGCATCCATGGCACCGTTGCCCTGGGTGGAGTTGCGCACGTACTCGTCGCGGTAGGTCTGAAGCTGCTCGAGCTGGCGCTCCAACTCCGAAACCTTGCGGCCGGCGTCCGCCATGATGCGGCTCAAATCCTTTGCCGAGGTCGAGGCGATCTCGTGGATGGGCTCAAATCGTTTGGACTTCATCATGGACGTTGAATACTCAGACAGGCTCCTCGTTCACTATCGGCCCGTTGGCGCCGGCGGCGCCGAGAACTGCGTCACGAGTTGCTTGAGATCCGCGTAACTTCGCTCGATTCCGACCGGTTCATACATGTCCTGACGCAGGAATTCGAGCATTTTGGGCCACTGCTCCACCGCCAGATCCACCCGGGCATCGGAGCCGCGCCGATACGCCCCCACGGTGATCAGATCGCGGTTCTGCTGATAGGTCGAATACACCTGCCGGAATCGGTTCGCCAGATCGAGCTGCTCGCGCGTCGCGATTTGGTGCATCGCACGACTGATGGATGCCTCGACGTCGACCGCCGGGTATAAGCCGTTCTCGGCCAGGCGGCGCGACAGCACGATGTGCCCGTCCAAAATCGCACGCGCCGCATCCGCGATGGGATCGTTTTGATCGTCGCCTTCCACCAGCACGGTGTAAAACGCCGTGATCGATCCGACGCCGCGATCGCTGTTGCCCGCGCGCTCGACCAACTGCGGCAATCGGGCGAACACGGAAGGCGGATAGCCCTTGGTGGCGGGAGGCTCGCCGATGGCCAGTGCAATTTCGCGCTGCGCCTGCGCGAAGCGCGTCAGTGAATCGAGCAGCAGCAGCACCTTCAATCCCCGATCGCGAAAATACTCGGCGATGGCGGTCGCAAGCCACGCGCCGTGCAGCCGCATGAGCGGAGGATTGTCGGCCGGTGTCGCAACGACCACGGCGCGCCGCATGCCGTCGGGACCCAGGGTATTGCTGACGAAATCCTGGACTTCGCGGCCGCGCTCGCCGATCAATCCGACGACGGTGACGTCGGCTTTGGTGTATCGGGTCATCATGCCGAGCAGCACCGATTTGCCCACGCCGGAACCGGCGAACAGACCGATTCGCTGCCCGCCGCCGACGGAGAGCAGCGCGTTGATGGAGCGCACACCCACATCGAGGGGATCGCGGATCGCTCGGCGCATGAGCGGATTCAAGGGCTCGCCGGTCAGCGAAATCCGATCCGTGCAGCGCAGTTCGCCGAAGCCGTCGAGCGGCCGGCCGGCGCCGTCCAGAACGCGTCCGAGAAGCTCGTCGCCGACGGGCACGGAAGATTCGCTGCGAGTGGGAATGACGCGCGCGCCGGGCATCAAGCCGCGGATGTCCCCGGTCGGCATGAGAAATAATTTGTCGCCCGAAAAGCCGACGACCTCCGCTTCGATCTGTTTGCCTTCTGCGGCGTCGACCAGGCAGCGCCCGCCGACGGCGGCCTCGCATCCCACCGCTTCCAAGGTCATGCCGACCATGCGGCTCAAGGTGCCCTCAACGACGAATTCCGAAGCGCTCGCCATGCGCTCGCGCGCCTGCACCAGCGCTTCGGCCCAGCGCTTGGGTCGCAGCTGCGCAGTATCGGCGCTCAAGTCGACCCGCGCGGCGCCGCTGCGTGGCGCTCAGTTCCCAACAGTTCGCTCAAGATGCTGCCGACTCTCGTCTCCAGGCGTGCATCGATGCGCGAGGTAGTGGTCGTGATCTGGCATCCGCCGCGCGCCATCACGGGGTCTTCGATGATGGTCCACGCACGCTCGTTTTCGGTCGGCGCCAGGTGCTGTTTGACCACCGCGGCGTCCTCGGGATGCAGGTGCACGCGCACGTCGCGCGTCGCCACGGGCAAGGCCGCAATGGCCTCGCGGATGATGCCGATGATTTGCGTCGGATCGGTCTTCAACTCGCGGCGCACGATTTGCCGCGCCAAGGCCATGGCGAGCGTGAGCAGTTCCCGTTCGACATCCTGGTCGAGAACCTCGAACGGCTTCGCCAGGTCATAGAACATGCCCGCGAGCCGATCCACCTGCGCCTGCACTTCGGCACGGCCTGCCTGGCGTCCCTCGGCGAGCCCCTGTTCGAAGGCTTCGCGGTGCGCCTCGGCCTGCAAATCGGCGAGGCCGCCGACCGTGGCCAATTTTTGCTGCGGAGCCGGGCCCTCCATGTCGGGAACCGTCCACAGGGCGACATTCGCGACGATCTTTTTGTTGGTGTCAGACAAACTCGCCCGCACCCTTGCCGCCGAGACTGATCGTGCCCTCTTCCGCCATGCGCTGCGCGATCACGATGATCTCCTTTTGCGCCGCTTCGACGTCCGTGAGCTTCACGGGGCCGCGCGCCTCCATGTCGTCCTTGAGAATTTCCGCGGCGCGTTTCGACATGTTCTTCAAGACCTTCTCCTGCACCTCGGGCTCTGCCCCGCGCAAGGCCACCGCCAAGGTGTCCGAGCCCACTTCGCGCAGCAGCGCCTGAATGCCGCGATCGTCGACATCCAACAGGTTGTCGAAGACGAACAGCAGATCCTTGATTTGCTGGTGCATCTCGCCGTCCGCCTTCTCGATCTTGCCCATCTCGTCGGTGAGCTTGTCGCGCTCCATGGCGTTCAAGATGTTGGCCGCGCTGCGCGCGCCGCCGATGCGCCGCAAAGGCGCCGGGGCCGCGACATTGGCCTGTTTCTCGACCAGCTGATCGAGTTCCGTCAGCGCGGTTTGCGGCACCTCGTTCAGGGATGCGATGCGCATCAGCACTTCGGTGCGCAAATCTTCGTTGAGCAGCGGCAGGATGGCGGCCGATTGTTCGGGTTCGAGGTGCGCCAGCACGATGGCCGCGATCTGCGGGTGCTCGCCGCTGATGATTTGCGCGACCGCCTTGGCTTCCATCCACTTCAAGGCCTCGATACCCTGGCCGGCCTGCCCGGTCGCGACCCGGTCGAGCAGCATGTCGGTCTTGTGCTTGCCCACCGCCTGGGTCAACACGCGCCGCACATACTCCTGCGATCCGCCGGCGATGTTTGCCTTGCCGTCGGCGATACCGATGAACTTGTCGAGCACCGAGCTCATTTGCTCGCGCGAGACCTCTTTGAGCTCGGCCATCGCGATGCCCAGTTTCTGCACCTCGCGCGCGCTCAGTTGCTTGAGCACGTTGGCGGCATCCTGCTCGCCCAGGCTCATGAGCAAAATGGCGGCGCGCTGCGTACCGGCGAGTTCGTCGTTAGCCATCCGCGGAGACCCAGTCCTTCACGACCTGTGCCGCACGCCTGGGATCCTGCCCCACGAGGGTTCGCGCCGCGGCGATCTGCTGCTCAAAACTGGGCGCGAGCTTGATGGGCTTGCCCTGCCCCGACAGGCTGAGGCGATCGCCTTCGATGTCCTCGTTCGCGCCCACGGATTTTTTACCCGGCTTGGTCAATGACTTCATCAACGGCCGCAACACCAGGAACGCCACCAGCAACACCAGCGCCGCGCCGACGATTTGCTTGGCGAGCTGAGTCAGCCAGGGTTGCTGCCAGATCGGCAGGCCTTCGACCGGCGGAAGCGCGACGTTGCCCTTGAACGCCTGATTCAACACGTTGATTTGATCGCCGCGATCGTCCTTCAGGCCGATTGACTCCTTGACGAGCTGCGTGAAACGCTTGATGTCGGTATCGTTCATGGGCGAGGTGGTCACTTTGCCGTCGGCATCCACCTTCTGCCAATCATCGAGCACCACGCCCACATTCAGCCGCTTCAACGTGCCGACCGGCTGCTTCACGTAGGAGAGCGTGCGGTCCACCTCGAAATTGCGTGTGCTGCGCTGGGCGGTCGAGCTCGGACCTGCGCTCGCGGCCGCGGTTTGGGCGGCACCCTCGGCGGGCGGAGCCACGGGATTCCCAGGCGTCGCCGCGCCGGGAATCGCAGGCGCGCCCGACGTGCCCGGCGGTTGATTGCTCAGCGCGCCGGGTATGCCTTCGGCGCCGTCGCCGCTCTTGCGCATTTCATTGCTGGTTTGCTCGCTGCGCACCGCCGTCTTTTGCGGGTCGTATTTTTCGTGAGTCTCTTCCGTCACGGTGTAATCCATGTCCGCGGTGACCGTGGCGCGCACCCGCCCCGGTCCCAGCATCGGCTCGAGCAACTCGATGATGCGTTGCTGGTAGCTTTCCTCGAGCTTGCGGGTCTGCTCGAAATGCCGGGTGCTCGCGGCAGCCTCCGCATTTTCGTCGGGGGAATTGAGGAGCGATCCGGCTTGATCCACCAGCGTCACGTCGTTCGCGGACAATTCCGGCACGCTCGACGCGACCAGATGCACGATGGCGGCGACCTGGCCCGGATCGAGCCGCCGGCCGGGGTAGAGCTGCAGCATCACCGAAGCCGTCGCCTTGTGCGCGTCGCGCAAAAACACCGAGGGCTTGGGTAAGGCCAAATGCACGCGCGCACTCTGCACTCCCTGCACTTTGATGATGGTGCGCGCCAATTCGGTTTCGAGGACCGACTGGTAGCGCGCGCTCTCCATCATGCTGCTGTTGCCGAGCGCCGAGTCCTTTTGGATCATTTCGATGCCCATCGAATCGCTCTGCGGCAGGCCCTGGCTCGCCAGCCGAATGCGCGCCTCCTGCACCTTAGATTCAGGCACGGAGACCGCGCCGGAAGGGTTGAGCTTGAAGTCGATGCCCGCGGCCGTGAGGGCATCCATCACCTGGCCGCTTTCGCGCTCGGAGAGTTGGCCGTAGAGCACGGTGTAGTTCTGTCCCTGCGACCACATAACCAGCCAGATTGCGGCGGCGATCGCGGCGGCGACGCCTGCGAGCAGGCCGACCTGTTTGAGTCCGGGAATGTCGGCCAGGCCGCGCGCCGGAACTGAGGTGGGTACGATGTCCGCCATGATTTAACCTCGCGGTCCTTAGACCGACATATTCATTACTTGTTGGTAGGCATCGACCAGCTTGTTGCGGACTTCGGTCATCGCGCGAAACGCCAGCGATGCCTTTTGCACTTCCAGCATGACCTTGGTCAGGTCGACGCTCTTGTCGCCCGCTTCATAGGCATCCGCCAGTGCAGTGGCCTGGTTTTGCATGCCGGCGACGTGGTCCACCGAATTCTTCATGAGATTGGCGAACTCCGAGGGCTGTGCGGTCGCCGCCGGCGCCTCGCCGATGCCTGAGCCTGATGCCCGCGCTTGCAGCGCGCGCATCTCGGCCAATACCTGGGTGATCTGCATGCTGCTCATCGGTTACACCGCCATGTATTGATGTTCGTGGACGCGCGGTACATTGACGCCGGCTGCTTTGAACTGCTGCAGCTTGTGGCGCAGGGTGCGCGGACTGATGCCCAAACGCTCGGCCGTGAGCTTGCGGTTGCCGCCGGTGACGCGCAGGGTCGCCAGAATCAGCTCGCGTTCGCGGTCCTTGAGACCGCGGTCCAGGCCGGAATCTTCCGCCGATGCGGGAGAGGCGGCGGGCGAGGCGGCGGGCGCCAGCGCGGCGCCTGGCGCGCTCGGTGCTCCGGTATCGAGATCGGATGCATCGATGATGCCGCCGGCGGCGAGCCAGGCGGCGCGCTGCACGATGTTGTTCAATTCGCGCGCATTGCCCGGCCAGTCGTGCGCCAGCAGTTTGCGCTCGCCTTCAGCCGAGAGGCTCAAGGCCGCCTGTCCCGGACGTGCGCAGGCCTGCATTGCGCGGCGTGCCAGCGGCAGGATGTCGCCGCGGCGTTCGCGCAGCGCCGGCAGACGCAGCGACATCACGTTGAGACGGTAAAAAAGATCGCCGCGAAAGCGGGCCGCCTTCACTTCCTCGGGCAGGTCGCGGTTCGACGTGGCAATGACGCGCACGTCCAGACTGATGGTGCGGGTGCTGCCCAGGCGCTCGACCTCGCGCTCCTGCAGCACGCGCAGAATCTTCGCCTGCAATCCTAAGTCCATTTCCGAAATCTCGTCGAGCAGCAGGGTTCCGCCCTGTGCCTGCTCGAATTTTCCGGCGTGTGCCGCGAGCGCTCCGGTGAAGGCGCCCTTCTCGTGCCCAAACAGACTGGCTTCGAGCATGTTCTCGGGAATGGCGGCGCAATTGATCGCAACGTATGGCTTGTCGGCACGCATCGAATTGTCGCGAATGAAGCGTGCGTACACTTCCTTGCCCGTGCCGCTCTCCCCGGTGATGAGCACCGTGGCGTCGTTCTCAGCGATCTTGCGCGCGAGGCCCACCAAGCGCTTCGATTCAGGATCGGAGGCGATCAGCTCATTCGGCATGACGCGTGCGGCCAATTGGCGCCGCGCCATGTCGATCAGGGCCTGAGCGTCGAAGGGTTTGACGATGTAGTCGGTCGCGCCCTCGCGCATGGCCGCCACCGCCTGCGCCACCGTGCCGTAAGCGGTCATCAGCACGACCGGCATATAGGGACGCATGCGCTTGATCGACGACAGGAGTTCATAGCCATTGGCACCCGGCATGTGCACATCGGAAATCACCAGGCCGATGTCTTCGCTTGCGAGCAATTGCAGCGCGCCTTGCGCTTCGGCGGCCGCGAGCACGGACAGGCCCGCCGCGCGCAGCGTATCGATCAATGCCTCACGCAGTGCGTCGTCGTCTTCGACCACCAGTACCGCATCGTTCACTGTGCTCATGAATTGTCCTCTGCCGGAAGTTCGATCACGAAGGTGGCGCCGCGGACCGACTCAGCCAGGCAAACACTGCCGCCATGCGCCTCGACCACGGATTTGACGATGGACAGGCCAATGCCGTTGCCGCGGGCACGCGTCGTGAAGAAGGGTTCGAAGATGCGTTCGCGAATATGCGGGGGCACCCCGGGACCGTTGTCGCTGACGACAATTTGCGCCCGTCCGTGCGCCGCGCGCCGCGCCAGCAATTCCAGTTCCAGCGGTGCCGTTGCCGCCTGCAGAGCATTGGTCGCGAGGTTCAGAACTGCGGATACCAGAGACGGCGCATTGGCGCGCACCATCAGGTCCGGCGCCTGGGTGCGGATGGTCAATCGGATCCCGTCGCTCAACGCCGGGCGCAGCCATTGCGCCACTTGTTCCAGCAATGCACTCACGCTGACGGGCTCGCGCGCGGCACCGCCATGCGCGAAGGCGAGCATGTCGTTTACCAGCTTGTCGAGTTGCTTCAAGCTGCCGACGGTCTTGTCCGCGCAGCGCTTAAGATCGGCGGGATTGCGATCCGCCAATGTCATCTGTGAGGCGTACAGCAGTGCCGCCGCGAGCGGGGTACGAATTTGATGGGCCAGGCCGGCCGCCAGTTCTCCCAATGTCAGCAGGCGCTGCTGGCGCGTCAGGAACGTCTGCATCAGGTGCGATTCGGTCACGTCGGTCAGCAGCACCACCTCGGCGCCATTTTCCAGTTCGCGCCGCGAAACATTGACGAAGCGGCCGCTGCGCAACTCGGTGTGCTCACCGATGCCGCGCGAATTGACCGTCGCGCGCGCATACACGGCGGAAAAAAGCTCGCCGAGAAGCGGCTCACCCAGCAGCGCCACCGCCGCCGGGTTGAATTCCTGGATTGCCCCGCGCCCGTCGAGCACCAGGACGCCGCCCGGCAAGCCAGTGATCAAGGCGGACAGGCGCGCGGCAAGATGTTCCTTGCCTGCATGCGCTTCGACGAGAGCCGCGCGCAGCTGGGCGACCTCGCCGCGTAGCGAGTCAAAGGCGTCCGATAGTTGGTCCGAGACCGACCCGAAGGCCAGGAACGCCGCCTGAAGTTCGGAGCGACGGTTTTCGATCAGCGCGAGTTTTGTGGCTGCCATGCCTGAGTAGAAAGCAACTTCTGTGCCTTGGCAGTATTTACTCTGCCTATCAACCAGTTACGAGTTCGGCGGCACGCTCCCGGGTGGGGGCGTCAAAATTTTGTCAGGCGCTGAGACGGTATTTGCGCAGCTTCTCGACCAGCGTCGTGCGCCGAATGCGCAGCAGTCGCGCAGCCCCGGCGACCGTGCCGTCGGCTTCTTCGAGGGCCTTGCGAATCAGGCCGATCTCGATGGCCGACATGTGGTCTTTCAAATCGATGCCGCCGCGCGGCAGCGCCGTATCAAGCATTTCATAGACCACTGAGTCCGACTCGCGCTCCGTCTCGCGCTCGATCGCAGGCCCCTGCTCCGGCTCTTCCTCCAACTCGGCGGCTGATCCCAAGGCCTCCGGCACAGGTGCCTCGAGCGGCTCGGGACGTGCATCGATGCGCACTTCGCTGCCCAGCCAGCCCACGCCGGCGCCGTTGCGATAGCGGTCGGGCAGGTCGGCGGCGCTGATGGTTTGAGCGGGAAACAGGATCGCCAAGCGTTCCAGCAAATTCGCAAGCTCGCGCACGTTGCCCGGCCAGCGATTGCGGGAAAGACAGGCCATCGCGGCTTGATCCAGTTGAATGGCGCGTCCGGCGCCCTGGCCTTGGCGCTGCACCAAATGTTCGATCAACACGGGGAGGTCATCGAGGCGCTCGCGCAGCGGCGGCATCTGCAAGGGAAACACGTTCAATCGGTAGTACAGATCTTCGCGGAAGCGGCCGGCGATGATGGCGGCATCCAGGTCGCGATGCGTCGCGGCGATGATGCGCACATTGCAGCGGATCGTCTTGTTGCTGCCGACGCGCTCGAAACTGCGCTCCTGCAGCACTCGCAGCAATTTGACCTGCATTTGCAGCGACATATCGCCGATCTCGTCCAGGAATAAGGTGCCGCCTTCCGCAAACTCGAAGCGGCCAAGACGGGTCGAGAGCGCCCCGGTGAAGGCGCCCTTCTCATGGCCGAATAATTCGCTTTCCAACAGGTCGGCCGGTATGGCGCCGCAATTGACCGGCACGAAAGGATGCGCGGCGCGGCCCGACAGTTCATGAATGTGGCGGGCGACCATTTCCTTGCCCGTGCCGGATTCGCCCAGAATCAGCACGTTGGTATCGAAAGGCGCCACCTGCTCGATCAGCCGGTGCACGGCGCGCATCGCCTTGGAGGCGCCGCTGGGGCGGAAGCGGTGGGTACCCGGTTGGGTCGGATGGCCGCTGCGCACGTTTTGCGCCTGAGTCAGTACGGCCGACAAGCGCCGTTGCTTGACCGGGGTTTCCAGCTGAAACCAAGCCAGGTCGCTGCTGGTCTCCGCAATCTTCGGTAATCCGTCGGCGCTGATGCAGATGACGGGCAGCGGTTGGCGCATCGCGCGCAGCTGCGTCACCAAGTCGCCACCGAGCATGGCTACGGTCTCACGGCGCGCAATGACGCCCACGCAATCGGGTATGTTGCACTGCGCTAACTGGCGCAGTTCGACCAGGTCGCGCACATGGAGCGGTTCCAAGTCCAAAAAACGTAAAAGAGCCAGGAGGGTATTGGCCTCCGAATCTGAGGGCTCGATCACGATAACTTTCGCTTCAACCACGACTGGGACTCCTTCCCATTAATCAAAGTGTGACGGAGTACACAAATCTCGGGTTCCGTCTTAAGCTTTGCTTCTAACTCTTTGACATATCTCAATTAATTTCGAGACAGCACGCATACTAACTGATCGACTTGTGAGAAACATCTTGGCAAACCCCCGCAAAGAGCGTAGGGGCTTTACCCAAAATAATCTGCAGGGTTTGTCCTCGAAAAGAGCTAAGGCTTTTTACGAGGAGGCGTGTTTGGCGCCGGCGATCAAACGTCGATGGTGACGAAAAATCAGCTTCTCCAGCATGTCCACCACGGCGTCGCTCATTCCGACGAAACGAAACTGGGTAGCGTGGGTGCCATCGATGGCGCGCACACCGGCGACGACACTGGGAATCTTCAGCGGCTGCGGCAGGGCGGAATTAATGTAGATCGACAGCAGGCCGGTGGCGTCGGTCGCAGCGGGATGCTCGCCGCACCACTCCAAGCCGCGCGAGGACATGCGGATGCGTTCCGCGGCGGGAAGTCCGCTGCTGCGCAGCGCGAGTTCGGCCGTGAGGCGCAGCAAAATATTGACCTTGTACTCGAGACGCTGCAGCTCATGCAGCAAGGCGGGCGATTCGTCCTTGAGCGCCTCGTGGACCCGCACCTCGTCCAGGGACGACTCGGCGCCCAGAAGCTGGTGATTGTCGGTATTGAGCCGCGCGAGCAGCAGTCCGTCGGCGAGCGCGCCCGGCGTCCAGGTCACGGGCAGCGACTCCTCGAATATCAAACCATCGCCCAGAAATGGTTCAGGCATGGCCTAGGCTCCTCGCCCTTCTTGGAAGTTCTCAGCGCTGCAGCCGAATACTGGAATAGGCGGCGACCGCCCTCCGGCCCACTGCAGCCATATCCAGATCCCGGCCTTTGGCGCGCCGCTGGTGTTCCAGCAATCCGATCGCCCGGTCGTTCAATTGTGCAATTTGTTGCAGCAAAGCCTGATCAGCCGCAGCCGCCTGCCGCGTGGCCTTGCGAAAGGACTTTAGCAGTTCCATTCGCTCACGGTCGAGCGGCTCCACGGACTCAAGGTTGCCGCTTTCGGCGGCGCTCAAGATTTCCTCGGAAAGCGCCAGGGCGCGCGCCACTCCTGGGTCGGGATTGCCGCTGTTCATCGAGCCTCGACGATCTGATCCCAGCCGGTTTTGATCTTCTGTACCAGCGACATCACTTCCGCGACGATTTGCGCGTCGTTGTTGACGTTGGCCAGCGTCAACCGAGCCAGCATATACACATACAAGGCACGCAGATTCTCGGCAATGTTCTGCCCGCGCTCCATGTCCAGGGTATTGTTGAGCTGGTCGATCAGCCGAATCGCCTTGCCGAGGGTCTTGCCCTTCGTCACCACGTCATTGAGCGGCAGATTATTCTCGATGCGCTCCATGCAGCCCTGCGCCGTCGCGAGCTGCGCCAGAATCTGTTCGAACATGATTTGCACCAGCCGCGCGGGGCTGGCGTCCGCCACCAATCCGTGACTGCGAACCGAGCGGTACTGAGCCGCCCCTCGTTGAGCGTACATGACTAGCCGCCGACGCCTAGGTTACCGCTGCCCAGGCTGGTATTGCTCTGCGACGTGCCTGAAGCCGCGTTGGCTTGCGGGTTGAACTCGGCGTTGAGAAAAGTCTGCATTTGCTTCAGCTGCGCCACCGCAGCATCCATCGCATTGTATTGGGCGGTCAGCCTTGCCGAGTACGCGGCCAATTGGGCACTGAGCGCCGTCTGCTGGTCTTCGACGCTGCTCAAGCTGGTCTGCAGACCCTTGTTTATCGTATCGAGTAATCCGCCCGGTTTGATGTAGCCATCCACGAGATTGCTGAGTTGGGTTGCTATGCCATTCGCGCCGCCCAGCAGCTTGCCGATCGACGCCAGGCTCGCGCTCAAGGTGTTGCCCAACTTGGTGTCGTCGGTGGCGTAGCTACCGTCGGTACCCGCGTTGATGCCGATATCGGTCAAAGATTTCACGCCGCCCGTGCCGGTAACCACCTGGCCAAGGATCCTTTGCAGCTGATTTTGAAAAGCTTCGAGGGTCGCATTGCCGTTCAGCGGGCCGGCCGTCTGGGTCGACGGATCGTACCCGGTGAGAGTTTGAATGCTGCTCAATACCCCGTTCAGCGCCGTGACGAACTTGTCGATCGACGCCTGCGCCGACGTGGTGTCGGGACTGATCGTCAGGGTGGTCGGCGTCAGCGGGGCGGATGCTCCCAATAGGTTGATGGTGACGCCGGTGATCGCACCCGTTACCAGATTGCTGCCGCTGGTGGCGGGGAAGCCGTTGATCGAGAAACTCGCATCTTTTGCGGCTACCGAGGTGAGAGCCAGCGACGCCAGGCCGCCGTCTCCACCCGATGGCGTCACGGTGATCTGATTGGCAAGACCGGTGCGCGTTCCGGTCAGCACCAGACGCGAGCCGTCAGTGGTCGTGATCACGCTGGCACTGACGCCTGGATTGTTCGAGGCTGAATTGATGGCCGCGGCAATGCCGGCGAGCGTGTTGTTGGTCGTATCAATGGTGATGTCGGCCGAGACGCCGCCCACCGCAATCGTCAACGTGCCGCTGCCCACCGCGGCGGTACTCGACAGCGGCGCCGATGTTGCGACGGCCGCCGTGGCCAGATTGTTCACCAGTAAGGAGTAGGAGCCGGCGACGGCACTGGAGCCCGTGGTCGCGGTGGCAATGTTCTTGTCGGCGACCGTCGCCGCAAATGCCGCCAGCTGGCTCGGATCCTCGAGAGCGGGCAGCGCCAGCTTGAGCGTGTCGAGCGCCGCGGTGAAGGTTCCGAACGCCGAGACTTGGGAGTCAAGCGTCGTTTGTGCGTTCGTCAATTGCGTGGTTTGGGCCGCGCCAAACGCTGTCGTCAGCGAGGACACGATGGCGCCGATGTTCAAACCCGATCCGATGCCCGTCGAGGTGATGCTGCCGCCGCTGCCGCTGCCGCTGGAAGGAGATATGACTGAACTCATAGGATTGGCCCGCACGTTGTCTTGCTTGAATTATCGGCTGTCATCGCCGGAACTTAAGCAAGCGGCGTACCAAGGGACGCCAAAGCGACGCGGTTAGGCGTGCTTGTCGAGAATGACGCCTGAAACCCCTAGGCTGCGCGCCAGGGCGGCGAATTCGCTGGCCGGAAATTCGGCGACTATCGCGCCATTCGCGGGATTGACCTGCTGGATCGTCTTGCCGCCGGACGTGGGATCGATCCTGAACTGATAGGGTTTCCCCGAGTCGTTCAAGTATTTATTGAGCAGCTGAACCTGCTCCTGCAGGTGCGGCTTGGCCGGGGGCGCCGCAGGACGGCCGCTCGGCGGCAAAACATTGCCGCTGTGTTGAACTGCAACTTTAGGCGCCTGACTTCCGTGCACGAGGCTCACTGCCGGTATCTTTACCGGCTGTCCATCGCTGGCCATGTTTCCACCTATTTACTTAACGCAATACCTCTTTCGTTTCGAATTCCGTTCGAAGACCACGGCCCGACCGCTGTCGGTCGAGCCGTGGGATTTTTCTACTCTCTCGAAGCTATCGGCAATTATTGCAGGAGCTTGAGAATCAGCTGGGGCTGCTGGTTGGCTTGCGCCAGGACCGAGATACCGGCCTGTTGCAACACCTGAGCCTGGGTCAAGTTCGCCGTTTCCGCCGCGAAGTCGGCATCCTGAATGGTGCTGCGCGACTGGGTCAGGTTCTGTGCAGTTGACTGCAAGTTGCCGACCGCCGACGTGAAGCGATTCTGGATGGCGCCCAATTGGCTCTGGAACGCGCTGACCGTGGACAGTGCCGCATCGACGGAGGAGATGGTGCTATTCGCACCCGCAACCGTCAGTACGTTCTGGTTCGCCAGGGTCGCAGTCGCGCCGCCGGCCTGGCTGAGGCCGGTGGCAGTACCGGCGGTAAAGCCGAGCGTCGCCGCGCCGCCGGCGGTGCCGACGTCCGTGATCGTGACCGGCTTCGAATCAGTCAATGTGACCTTGCCCGTCAATGAGGAGCCGGTGCCGGCTGCTGCCAACGTCGTGCCAAGGCCCGTGCCTGCACCAGCGACCGTGCCCGTACCCAACGCGACAACCTGCGTGGTAACGATGTCGCTGCCGTCGGAGTTGCTGAGAACCAGCGCGCCTACCACTCCCTTGGTCGAGTCGGAGTTGATGGACGCCGTGACACCCGTGGTACCCGAGAACAAGTTGATCTGCGCCGCGACTGCCGAGCCGGTCAAGGTCGTGGCGACATTGCCGCCGCCCGCAAATATCGTTGTGCCATTGATGGTCAGCGTGTAGGAACTCGCGGTCGGGGTGGCGCCGCCCGTACCACCAGAAATGGTTGAGAAGGCGGTGTTGTCGATCACGCTGGTCGCAGCGCTCGCGGTAAGCCCCTGTAAGCCGGCACCGTTGATGGCACCTGCTTTGGCATACGCAGAGCCTGCACCCTGATAAGTCGTCGATCCGACGAAACTGGCGGTAGGAGCCACGGTGACCGTGGACGTGCCGTCGCCGATCGTGACCGTCGAGGTGCCCGACAACGCGCCGGTGGTAACCGCGGTGCCGGTTGCCGTGGAGAACTGACCGATCTGGTTCGCCGCAACACCCTGCTGCAAGCTCACCGCAATCGTGTTGCCGACATTGGCACCGACCTGATACACCGTCGTGCCGCTCGAGCCGTTGAGCACGTTCAAGCCGTTGAACGTGGTCTGCTGCGCAATCTGCGTGATTTCCGCAATCTGCTGCTGCACTTGGTTGTTGAGCGCAGTACGATCCGCGGCGCTGTTCGAGCCGTTGGCCGCTTGGACCGCCAGGGTGCGGATGGCCTGTAGGTTGTTGACGATCGTATTCAGCGCGCCCGCGGTCGTTTGCGCTTCCGACACGGCATCGTTCGCATTGCGAACGGCCTGGTTCGTGCCGTTGATCTGGGTTGTGAAACGCTGGCTGATCGCAAGGCCGGCGGCATCGTCGGAGGCGCTGTTGATGCGCAAACCCGATGAGAGACGCTGCAGGGACTGCGACAGGGATGCTTGCGAACTCGTCAGATTGTTCTGCGCGTTCAGCGAAGCGATATTGGTATTTAGAACTAGTGACATTGATGACTCCTGAAAGTTTAACCACCGGCCCCTCTTAGGCCCTATGTGTTCACTTCACCCACCTAGGGCGGACCGG
>DATHKV010000132.1:0-12532 GCA_035488895.1 Steroidobacteraceae bacterium | reverse complement strand
GTTGGCCGGGTGCGGGACAAGGTCTGACGCGCCACGCGCTCCCCCTCCTCCGGCTGGTTGGCCGCATTCAACGCAACAGCCAGGGTATGGCTTGCGACGTGACTGTCCGGCGCAAGTGTCGCGAGACGACGATAGTGTGCCACCGCTTCGCTCTGGCGACCCAGAGCCGCGTATGCCGCCACGTGCAGTGCCGACAAATCATCATCGACCTGGCCGCTGTTGCACCAGGGTGTCGCAGTCTCGAGTGCCAATGCCGGCTGGCCCGCGTCCAGGTAGTGGCGAACCAATAGAAGTACAGCCCGAGGATAGGCAGGAGAACCTTGGACCGCACGCTGCAACAAGGGTACGGCCTCGGCACTGCGACCCGACATGAGCAATAGCTCCGCCAGGGTGGCCAGCGTCGGAGTCCATTTGGGATCGATTGCGAGCGCCCGCCGTAGCAGCGATTCGGCTTGGGTGAGGTCGCCCAGGGCTTGCTTGGTGCCGGCAAACAGCCGCAGGCCTTCCACGTATTCAGGATTTGCGGTCACCACGGATTCTAGTTGTGCATGTGCGGCGCCGTATTGACCGGATTGCAGCAGACCGCTGATGCGACGCATGGACTCAACCAGAACTTTGCCTGTGCTCACATGATCTCCGCGTTTGCCTTGCGCCTGGCTGGTCCAATCAAGTCTCTTCCGATAGCAAATTTTACATCCATCTGCAGCGTCGTGGATTTTGACATCGGCGCCCGTACCGCTATATACACTAGGATATAAGGGAGGGCGTTTAATGACTGACGAAACACCGCGCGCAAGCAACAGTTTGCGCACTGTCGCGCTATTGGCCGGTACCGGGATCGGAGTACTGCACCTCAATGGAGTTTATGCAGCCGAGCCGGCAACTGAGACGCCCGCCAAACAAAATGCATTGGAGCAAGTGACCGTATTTGGCCAGAAAGATGCGTACAAGATGGACGCGTCCAGCCTGTCGAAGCTGGCCATACCGCTCATCGACGTCGCCCAGTCGATCAACACCATCTCCGCACAGGAGATGCAGGACCGGGCGGTGGTGGATATGAACCAGGCTTTGAAGACCGTGCCGGGAGTGACCATTGGCGCCGGCGAATTTCGGTCGATCGGTACCTCGCCCACGATCCGCGGCTTCGTCGCGCGAACCGACATGTTCATGGACGGTATCCGTGACTATGGCGATTACTACCGCGATCCGTTCAACCTCGAAGCCATCGAAGTCCTCGAGGGACCCGCGGGCGTGGTGTTCGGCCGCGGGTCGACGGGCGGCGTCATCGAGCAGCAAAGCAAACTTCCGAAGCTTCAACCGCTCATTGCGGGCACGCTCACCGGCGGAACCGACAGCACCCGACGCGCAACCATCGATGTCAACGAGCCGCTGACGGCCTTGGGCGAAGGCGCGGCGTTTAGGATCAGCGCCATGGGTCACAAGGCAATGGTCACCGACCGGAACGTCGTGGCAGATTCTCGCTACGGATTTGCACCGAGTCTTTCGCTCGGACTCGGAACTCCGACGCGCCTTACCTTGGCGTATTTCCGCCAATACAACGATGACATCCCCGACTACGGGTTACCGTACTTCGGCACGCAGCCGGCGCAGGTTCCGCGCGACAACTACTACGGCTTTCGTGATGACTACATGCACACGCTCACCGATGTCGTGACATTCAAGGTCGAGCACGACTTCTCGGATGCCGTCACGATCGAGAATCAGGCCCGCTATGCCCGCTACTCACGCGACTTCCGCTTCAGTGAGCCGTTGATCGCCGCCACGATTCCCCTGACCACGCCGCTATCCGCGGTGACGGTCACCCGCAACACCAACACGGGCCGAAGCGTCGATTCCATGCTGTGGGACCAGCTCAACATGACCATTCGCTGGTCGATAACCGGCATTGACAATGTTTCTGTGGTCGGCATCGAGGGTGGCCACGAACGAGCCACGCCGGAGTTCTACAACAGCAGCGGCGTCCCCACCTCGCCGTTGCTCAACCCAAACGAGAACCTGAATTTCTCGGCGACGAGCACGTTTGTGCGCTACAAAACGCATCTGACTGCCAACAGCGTTGCGCCGTACGTGATCGACACGCTGAAATTTAGCCAGGCATGGGAAGCAACCATCGGCCTGCGGTACGATCATTTCGCGGTCGATTATAATGACGCCAGCTTTTCGACGACTGCACCCGGCGTACTCGTCAAGAGTGACGCCATCGAGCACACGGACAATATGGGAAGCTACCGTGGCGCACTGACCTACAAACCCGCTGCCAACGGCTCCATTTACCTCGCCTTCGGAACCTCGTTCAACCCTTCCGCAGAGGACCTGTCGTTGATCAGCAGTTCGCGCTCCTTCTCGCTGAACAATGCCAACCTCGATCCTGAGAAGAATCGCACCTATGAACTCGGCACGAAATGGGCGGTAGTCGATAGCCATCTCAATCTCAGCGCGGCGATATTCCGCCTGCAAAAAGAGAACGCCCGGGTGCCGGACCCCACCAACGTTCTCCTGAACATTCTCGGCGGGTCGCAACGAGTCGATGGCGTCGAACTGCGCGCTGAAGGCCAGATTACTGCGAAGTGGCGCATCGACGCCGGCTATGAGTACCTCGACAGCAAGCAGACCGGATCAACGAACGGGGCTGCACCCGTCGGCTCGCCCCTCATGAACACGCCGAAGCATGCGTTCACGCAGTGGAACGTGTATCAGATTGTGCCGCGCTTCGAGGTGGGCGGCGGCAGCCGGTTCGTGTCATCGCAGCATACCCAGAACGTTCCGCCCATCAAGACCGTGTCCGGGTTCTGGACATTCGACGCCATGGCCAAGTACGCATTCACACCCAATATTGCCGTGCAGATAAACGTCAACAATCTGACCAACCGGTATTACTACGACCAGCTGCACTTTTTCCACGTGGTTCCAGGCGAAGGCCGTACCGGATTGCTGAGCCTTAACGTACGCTACTGACAATGGTACTGACGATTCCCCGGCTTTTGAGCGCCGCCCAAGTTGCGGAGTTTCGGCAGGCGCTCGGAAGCGTGGAATGGATTGACGGCAAAGCGACTGCGGGATACCTCTCGAGCCGTGCCAAGAACAATGAGCAGGTACCCGAAGGTCACCCGGTGGGCCGTCGTCTCGGCAATGTAATCCTCGAGGAGCTCGATAAGAATGAGAGCTTCATCAGCGCCGCGCTGCCGATGCGAGTCCTTCCGCCCTTGTTCAACCGTTACACGCATGGCCGCTCCTACGGCGGCCATATCGACGGCGCTGTACGGCCCATCGCGGGCACCCCGTTTCGTGTGCGTACCGACTTGTCCGCAACCCTCTTCCTGGCGGACCCCGCGGAATACGATGGCGGCGAACTGGTGATCGGTGAGCCGGGCGACGAAAAAAAGGTCAAGTTGCCTGCCGGCGATTTGGTCCTATACAGCGGCGGCACGGTTCATCGCGTGATGCCGGTCACGCGAGGCGTGCGATTGGCGTCATTCTTTTGGGTGCAGAGCATGGTCAGAGACGAGGCTCGACGCACAATTCTTTTTGAATTCGACAACTCGCTCCAGCAGCTGGGCCGAACCGGCGCGGATCACGATGCGTGCGTACGGCTGGCGGGGGTCTATCACAACCTACTTCGACAGTGGGCCGACGCCTAGCAGCTGCGGCCGCTTCGCGCGTACGGCGAGGCAACTTGGTGTTGCAACGGACTGGGTGTCTGTCTACTCTGTCTTGCAGTAGAAGTGCAGGCGTTGAGGAAGCGCAAAATGGTCACAAAGAAGAAATCAAGCGGTGTTAAAGGGGCCAAGAGCCGCGCTACGGCGGCGAATCGGGCAAAACCCAAGACTGTGCAATCGGCTACATATAAGGAACCAGGCTTGATGAAACGCCTTGCCGCGGGCGCTGTGGTCTGCGCGGAAGGATATGTGTTCGAGCTGGAGCGGCGCGGCTATTTGCAGGCCGGCGCCTTCGTACCGACGGTTCTGCAGGACCACCCCGAGGTCGTGGAGCAGCTCCATATGGATTTCGTGCATGCAGGCTCCGATGTCACACAGGCTCTGACCTACTACGTGCATCGAGAAAAGTTACGTGTGATCGGCCGAGAGAAGGATCTCGAGGCGATGAATCAGATCGCTCTCAAGATCGCAAAGAAAGTCGCGCGTAAGACTCAAACACTGTTTGCCGGCGACATCTGCAACACCAATATTTACGATCCCAACGACAGCAAGGCGCTCAAGCAAGTGGAGCGGATCTTCGAGGAGCAGATCGGCTGGGCGGCGGACGCCGGCGTCGACTACATCGTGGCCGAGACCTTCTCCTGGGGACAGGAGGCTCTGATGGCGCTCGAGGCCATCAAGAAGCATTCCAAGGTGCCGGCGGTGGTCACCTTCTCCATCCATCGCGAGCTTGTGACACGCGAAGGCTGGACGGCCGCGGAGACCTGTCGGCGCCTCGAGGCTGCCGGCGCGGATGTGGTGGGGCTAAATTGCCATCGCGGCCCAAAGACGATGCTGCCGCTGCTGAAAGAGATCCGCGCGGCGGTCAAATGCGATGTGGCCGCACTGCCCGTTCCCTATCGAACCACGGAAGAACAGCCATCATTCATGTCACTGACTGATCCCTGTTGCGGAGACCGGCGTGCATTCCCGGTTGGACTGGACCCATTCGTCGTCACCCGCCAGGAGATATTTGACTTTGGGCGCGAAGCCTACGCCATGGGCATCAAGTACCTGGGTGTCTGCTGTGGTGCGGGTCCTCAGCACATTCGGGCTCTCGCCGAGAGCTTGGGGCGGCGTCCGGAGGGCAGCAAGTATTCCGTGGACATGTCGAAGCATGCGTTCTTCGGCACCGATCAGAAGATCAAGACCGTTCAGACGGAGTATCGATCGCGATTGTAGCGTGCCGGTAGGAACGCGATTCCGGCCGTGTACATGCCAGTCCTCGCCCGATAGCAGCATCGACGGCGTTGAGGTCAGGCTGCTTTGGCAGGACTCGCTCGGAAGGCCCGCACTCCCTCGATGAAGGCGTCGATCTGCGGATCGGTCCCGATGGTGACGCGGCACCAGTTCTCGTAAGGCGGAAAACGCCGTCCGACAGCAATATTCCGATGCCGCATGAACTCGGCGAACTGCTTGATCGGCACGCCCGTGTCGAAGAATACGAAATTGCCATGAGGCTCGGCATACGGAAAGTGCAGTCGCGCCAGTTCGGCGGTGAGACGGGCGCGACTGGCCACGATCCGCCGTCGGCATCCTGTTAGGAACTCCTTGTCACCGAGGCTCGCAATGGCGCCGCGCACAGCGAATATATTGGGCGTCGTCATGCGCGCAGCGGAGATTTCCTCGATGACTTCGGGTCGGGCGATCCCGTAGCCATACCGAATCCCGGCCATGCCGTGGAGCTTGGAGAATGTCCGCAACACGACGACACGCTTTGGCCCCGTGACGAGGCTGACCGACGAGGGTGCGGCCTCGACGAATTCCAGATAGGCCTCGTCGATGACGGTCGTCACATGATCCGGAAGCGACGCGACGAATGCTGCGATTGTCGCGGGATCGACCATCGTGCCCGTCGGGTTGTTGGGATTGCAGATGTACACGAGGCGCGTCTTGGCGGAGACCGCCGCGTGCATCGCGCTCAAATCGTGGCGCAGCTGTTTATCGACAGGCACCAACTTCAGGGTAGCCCCTGTGTGATGAGCGTACTCGGTCAACTCGGAGTAAGTGGGCTGGGCAGCCACGATCTCGCCCTGCTGACGCGCGGCAAGCATCCCGAGAGCGCGCAGCAACTCCCCGGAGCCGGTGCCGGTTACGATGTGATCCGGCCCGAGTCCTTCTTTCTCGGCGAGTAAGTTGACGAGCCTTGGATTCTCATCATCCGGATAACGACAACCGTCCGCTATCGACTGGGCGATTGCAGCGCGGGCAGCGGGCGACGGACCGTAGGGGTTCTCATTCCAACACAACAACACCATGGGCTCGGGGCCGCCCGCTAACGGGGCCGCGGCGAGGCGCGCACCCAGTGGTGCCGAAATGCTGCTCATAGGACGCATCAGCATCATCGCCGATGCGGTCAAGAGGTCACGGCGGCTGAGTTCCATGGATCGACACCCCCTACTTGCGCCAAGTCCTGATCAGCGGACTCTATTTCTGGGCCTAGGGTAGCAGATTGCATTTCGCCATGATCGAGGTCTAGCGCGACACCTCCGCGCTTGGCGAAGATGCGATGGCACCTCGCGAGTTTCGCATCAGTGGGCTACGCAAGCTGCAGAGATCCTGGGGTCGTCAGCGGCTGGGCGTCTGGGACCGGTTCTAGTTCCGTCGGAGGTCCACCTGGTGTTTGAGGCCCTGGGGCGTGGGCTCGTCGCCAAGGAGTTGAGACAGTTCCGATCCGGCGAGCAAAAACGCGCCCACTCCATAGACATAACTCGAGGATGGCTTGAATTTTCCGGGCTCGCCACCGATCGGCTGAATGGATCCCAGTCTTCCGTCTTTGTAAATGTGCTGGAGCATGCCGGCCCATGACCTGGTGACGACCGGCAAATACTTCTTATGATCGAGCACGCCGTGATTGATGCCCCAGGTGATCGCGTACGTGAAGAACGCGGATCCAGAGATCTCGGAAGACTGGTACGCGCCGGGATCGAGGAGGCTCGCGCGCCATAGGCCATCGGGCAGCTGCAGCACTGCAATGCGCTCTGCCATCTCGCGATATTGAGCGAGGAATTTGGCGCGATCCGGATACTGGGCGGGCATCTTTTCAAGCACCATGGCCAGACCTGCGAGAACCCATCCATTGCCGCGCGACCAGAAGACCTTCTGACCGTTGGATTCGTGCATGGTGAGGAAACGATTGTCGCGATAGTAAAGATGTTCGGCGGGATCATAGAGGGCAGCGGAAGTGCGCCACCACTCATGATTCATGAAGTCGAGATACTTCGGATCGTGCGTCGCGATAGATAGTTGAGTCAGCACGGGGGGTGCCATATACAGCGCGTCGCACCACCACCAGAGATTCTCATTCGGATCGTTGGGACGAGCCAGAAGCTTGTCCATCGCCTCACGAGTGGGTGCAATCCGCTTCTGGTCAGCCTGCTCGGCATAGAATGCCAGGTAGGTGAGCCCAATGGCTTCATCGTCGGCATGCGCGAAGCGCGGACCGAGGTTCCACTGATTCTGGATGGCAACCTCGAGAACGCGGTCGTGATAACGGCGGTCTCCGGTTGCCTTGGAGGCCGCGAGAAGGCCATCGTAGAGCGCCGCGAAAGTCCATTGGATGTTGTAGCGCGACTCGGCCTCCCTCAGCTGCCAGTCTCCCACAGTTTTCATCGCCCTCAATATGGCGCTCCGCTTCAATTTTGGTGAGAGGTTCGCGGCCAGTGGCCCGGGATCATCGGGCTGATCGCCTGCCGCCTGGAGCTCCGCAACCGCTGAGTTTGCAGAATTCTGCGCATGAGCGACGGACCCTGCGAGGATTGTGGCCGCCAGGAGCGCGAGAGGTAAGTATGGCTTCGTCATGAAAGCATCCAGTTTACGGCGATGATACAAGACGCGCCACGGAACTCGTCGCGGTCGGCAACGCAGCATCCCTAAAATTTCAACGTCTGAAGGATCTCATCAACTACAGCTACCAGTTGCTCCATTCATCGCCAGAGTGGCGGCACTAAATGCGCGAGCGAATCGGTCATGCATTCACATTGTTGAAACTACAAGCGCAATCGTCAACAGTGCCATTGCGGCGAGCAACGAATTGTGACACCAGCGCGCGACCACTGAAAACATGTTCAATCTCCTGTAAATGTTGGTTGTGCCAATCCGCTCGGCAAAAGGCCATTGATGTGCGGTATCGTGCGGACAACGCCTTTCCGACTCGAATGCCATGATTTCAAGTGCTTCGAACCATAGGCACCAGGCATAAAGCGCGGGTACGACAGTTCCAACGACCGCGTTTTGGCGCCGCGAGACGTTCAATTTCGCGAAGCGATCAAGCAGCACCAGGAGCCAAAAAGTCGCTGTAGGTGGAACTACAAAGAATAGAAACCGCTAAAACCCAGCCGACCCAAATCCATCGCGCCGAATACTTGATCAGGCTCGCGCCGAAGGGAATCGATGCGATCCAGTAGACGATCGTCAGAGGTTTTGCAACTTGATTGCTCGCCATACGGTCTCCGCGAACTGCCATCTGCCAGCGTCAAAGATATAGACGAGTGAAACGGCGTCCTTATCCGTGAATGCCGCATGCTTATTCCTGGGTTGCTGACATTCAGGATGTGGACCCGTTCTGCCCAGACGCACGCCCTAACCATCACGTAAGCAGGACAAACCAACGTCGTGAAGGTCCGCAAGCAAGGACTGGATTGCAGCATTCATGGACAAAACGCGCGGCTTGAGTCGTCGATACATTGATATCGACGCAAAGTTGGAACGGTGTTCAGCGACCAGCCGCGCTTCCTCGCAGATCCCCATTGTCAAGAGGTGTGTATTCGGGCATGACACTGAAGGACTATCGAGACGACGAGATCAGCGGTGCGACGCCGCTCGCTCGTGACGCCTTCGAGCGCGCGCTTGACATGCACCTCAGCTGGCGCTCCGGTGCCGAATCGGAACTCGATCAGGCCGTCCGCGAAGCCCCGGCGTTCACCATGGCGCACGTGCTCAGAGCGTACCTGTTCCTGTGCAGTCGCGATGTGGCACGGGTGCGTTTGGCCCGGACGGCATATGCGCGTGCCGCAGCCCTACCGGGAAATACCCGCGAGCGCCTGCACGTCGCCACAATTCGCGCGGCGCTCGCCGATGACTTCGCGACCTTCAACACCTTGGTGCACTCGCTACTCAAGCAGTTCCCGCGCGATGTGCTTGCCTTGCAGGTCGGGCACGCCGTCGACTACTTGACTGGCGACGTGGCGACCATGGAGGCACGCGTCGCAGCGGTACTGCCTGCATGGTCGCCCGGCGCACCTGGATATCATGCCGTTCTCGCGATGCACGCATTCAGTTTGGTGGAGGGCGCGTACTACGAGGCCGCAACTGACCGTGGCCTGTGGGCATTAGATCTTAACCCTGCCGACGCGCGTGCTCACCATGCGCTGACACATGTGTACGAAATGACAGGACAGGCACTCACAGGCGCCAATTGGATGCGGAATCGTCTCGGCTTCTGGTCCGTCGGCACAGTCTCGGCAACCCACTGCTGGTGGCATTGGGCGCTGTTTTACCTCGAGCAGGCCGAAGTCGGCGCCGCACTTGAGATCTACGATTGCCGGATTCGCGTCGTACGCTCTCGCAAGGTCGCCGATATGATCGACGCTGCATCGCTCCTATGGCGTATTGAGTTGCTCGGCGTCGACACTGACGCGCGCTGGTTGGAACTGGCGTCCGGCTGGGACAAGCATATCGAGGATGCCTTTTGCACCTTCGGTGATGTGCACGCCATGCTGGCGCTGGTCGGTGCACGGGACTGGAAGGCAGCGGGTCGACTGGAGGGCGCGCTGGTGCGACGCCAGACCCTCAATACCCGTTATGGCGTTACCACCAGCCTCGTCGGACTTCCGGCGTGTCGCGCGCTCATTGCGTTCGGACGAGGAGACTATACTGGCGCGACCAAGCTGCTCGGCGTCATTTTGTCTGTCGCGCGGAAAATCGGCGGTAGTCACGCGCAACGCGACCTTTTCTACTTGACCCTGCTCGAAGCTGTTCGACGTCTGCGCGGCAGGAGTTGACTTCGCGATTCTCCGCGAGCCGGCGCTGGCGGACCAATCTGCGCGAATCTCGGGAACTGCATGGACATGAGATTGTCCTAGCGTTCGTATGTGCACCAGAGTGAAGCGGGCCTTTCAACACATGCCGCCTGAAACTCCACGCTGCGGACATGCCAGATGTGAAACCAGCGGATTCGCTGTTTGCACCGCATTGAGCGCCGGACTAGCCACAGTCGATAGCGTTACTAGTTCGCGCGCGGTTCAAACGTTTTGAAGCTTCCTGCTCTCAATCCTAGCTGCAATCATCAAAGAGGGTAAATCGTGGATAGTTCCCCGAATCAGCCGACTGACGTTTGTGAACCGGTTAGCGCATGTGCAAACGGATTAGAGGTGTATGGAGAGCACGGCCTGCTCGCCTCTTCAGTAGATTTGGGCTGGTCGGGGCTTTCGGCAGAGCTGCGCACACATGCCGGCGGAGTGCTAGCATGGAAGAGCACGCAGCCCGAGACAGAGGTTTGCGTCGCGATCCGAGCGAGCAACTTGCCTATCACCCGGGTGGGCGGTGGTGTCGTAGAGCGCGCGATCGCACGGCAGGGAACGGTCTGGCTGTGCCCGCCGGAAGAACATCTCGTTGATTTGCGCGCGCTCGAGAATATGCGCTCGCCCAAGCCGCAGGTTTTGCATATGTATCTTCCGGCGCGATACTTCTCGTCGGAGGGCCTGGGCATCTCGCTCGGCCATTCAGCGCCAGGATCCCTGCGCTACCAGCACAGTTTCCAGGACCCTCTGGTCGCCGAGATCGCGTTCGCGATTGTTTCGGAGATGCGGTCTCAGACGGCCGGTGGCAGGCTGCTGACCGAAACGTTGGCGATCAGTCTTGCGGCAAGGTTGATGCAGCGTCATAGCGGTCTCCCTACCGATAAGGACTTCGTACGCCTCTCCAACCGGGGACTCGATCGACGCAGGTTGACCAGGGTGAAGGAATTCATTGCGGCGAATCTGGAGAGGGAGCTGACGATCGCGCAGCTTGCGGAAGTCGCATCGTTGAGCCAATTCCACTTTGCACGAGCATTCAAAGCCGCTGTCGGTCAATCACCTCATCAGTATGTCAGCGCGTACCGTCTCGATCACGCAAAAGAGCTTTTGACGCGATGGGATCAGTCCTTGCTCGACATCGCTGTTGCGCTAAACTTTTCGTCTCAGGCCAATTTCACCAGAGCGTTTCGTAAGAGCACCGGCATGACACCGGGCCAGTATCGGCGCCGTTTCAACCGACTCTGAGACCTGTCCGGAAGGACTGCTCGTCGCTCTCCAACGAGGCGCACCCGTCGGACTCACATCTACTCTATTACGTGAGCAGGGGCAGTCAACATTCTGAATGTCCGCAACCAATGAATAGCGCTCAGCACTCATGGATAAGACCGCGAGAATTTGGTCCATCAAACTCGTCTCTGAATTCGATCAGCCAACTTCTCGACTCAGGCGGAGATACCAATGGCACAAGCAGCGGCTGAGGACACGACTACAACAGACCAAGGAGATACCGTGCGCATGAAAATGAGCACGAGTCCGGTGAGGCACATACATCATCAGGCCTATTCTTGCTGGGACTCCGAGGAAACACGTTATTTCTACGAGGATATTCTCGCAATGCCGCTAATCGAGGCGATCGTGATCGAAGATCCCTTGCGCACCGATGGTTCAGGGTATTTCTACACGTTTTTCGAAATCGGCGACGGCGATACGCTAGCCTTCTTTGAGCAAATGTCGCTGGTTCATCCCAAGTGCTTCAACTCGCGAAACGCCTGTCATCGTCACATCTCGCTTGAAGTGGAGGGAGACGCGACGGTGCAGCAGTTAGAGCGCAGTCTAGATGCAGCCGGCGTCGCGAGCACGCTCGAAAGTCTAGGAACGTCTCTGTCCCTCCGCGTTAATGATCCAAACGGTTTGACACTGGAGTTCATGACCGGTGTACGGCGTTCGTTCGAGTACGAGAGAACTTCGCGGTCATCCGCGCACTCTGAACTTCAGCGGTGGCTGCTGCATCGCCAGAATTTGTGGCGTCGCCGATCGTTTCACGAAAATCTCGATCCATCGAGGCAATGCCCGGAAAACAAATAGGCTGTTGATCGTCAATGCGCCAGCCTCGCGCCCGGCCACTACTGTCAGCTTTCGCGATGTCGGTTTTGAACGCGCGTAGGTTTGAATTCTTTTCCTACTCCGCCCTCTTTATTCGTGAGCGCTTCGCGGGGCCGCGCCGCGACCGACTGCCTTCTATGCGGTTCCGAGGAAGCGCTCGACGATCTCCGGCAGCATCGGCTCGACGGCGACCGTGTAGTGAGTGGTGTTCGGCACGATTGCGAACTGGTTTGCGGGCCGCAGTGAGCCATCGATCCCGGCATCGCGCTGGCCGCCTCCCAACGCCTTCCAGAACTCGACCATGTGTTCGGGCCGAATGGAGTCAGCGTCGGCAAAGACCAGCAGTGTGCGAGCCCGAACCTTGGCGACGTCGGCGCTCCAGTCAAAGGGGCGTTTGGTCAGGTCACCGACCTTGCTGAAGAGGTTCGTCCAATCGACATCGGGATAGGCCTGCCCTAACGGCGATGCCTTGACGCTATCGCCGAGCATGGCAGCGTTGGCCTCCAGCTGATTGAAGGCCGCCACCCCCTCCGGGTAAGAGCCGTCCTGCCTCATTGCCCCGGACACGAGCACGAGCCGGTCGACCACGTCCGGATGGCGGATGGCGGTCTGCAGCGCGACGTCGGAGCCCAGCGAGTAGCCCATGACGTCGGCCTTGCCGAGCTTCAGATGGCCGATCAGAGCGGCAACGTCGTC
>DATHKV010000131.1:0-57756 GCA_035488895.1 Steroidobacteraceae bacterium | reverse complement strand
CTGAATGTGCGGCTGCTGGCCTCGCTGATCACGGTCAGATTGCCGGATTCGGCGAGGTTCCCCAGTTCGATCACGCCGGACAAGTCGATGACGTTCGTGCCCACTGTGCTCGTGTGCGACAGGGTTTCGCCGTTGCCGACGAGATTGCCGGCGCCGCTCAGCAGAATGCTGGCGCCCGTCAAGGTTAAATGGCCGGCAACTTCCATGGACGCGCCAGGCGCCTGTGAGATCGGAGCGTTGCTCGCCGTGAGCGTGAAGTCGCCGCCCACCAGCGTATTGCCGATGCTGGTCGCAGCGGCACCGGAATTGTCGAACACCACATCGCCGGCATTGACCGTTGTGGCCACCGTGAGATTGCCGCCGACGGTCAGCGGCGCCGATTGCGTAATGACGCCGGTCGAACTCAAGGATACGTTGCCCTGCGTCGCCAGAGCGCCGCTGAAGTTGATGCCGCCGCTCGAAACGAGAGTGAGGTTCTTGGTCAGAGTCGATGCGCCAAGGTCGGTGGCTGCGGCTTCCATCACCTGCGCGTTGCCGGCATTCAGCACAAGCGTGCCGAAAGTATTGCCCGCATTGTTGAGGATGATGTCCTGCGTGCCGGCTATGAGCGTGACGGGCGCGTTCCCCAGGTTCCACCCGGCCGTACCGAGCTGGGTAATCGCGAGGGTGTTGACGACACTCAGCGCCGATGGCGTACCGTTGATGCCGATGGCACCGACTGCGTTCGCGCCGTTGTTGAGTGCAATGCCGTTGCCCGCGGCATACAGCGTAAGCGCTCCCGAAACAACCGGGCCGCCGCTTTCGGTAATACCGCCGCCGCCATTCAGCGTCAGCGGGACGCCAGGCGCGTTGAGGGCGCCTCCGATATCGAGGCTCCCCGTGCCCGCGGCGCTGCCGATGGTCAGCCCGGTGAGAGTACCTATCGGCAACCAACTCATGTCGGTGCGCGTCAGATTGAGACCGGTGATCGGCGTGCCGTTGCTGCCCACTTCAACATTTCGGCTGCTGGTAAAGGGCTGCAGCGTCAAAGCGCGGGATCCTGTGACTGCCGCGGCGAAATTGATCTCGTCCGCCGTCAGCGTGATGTTGTTGGCATTGAGGGACACTGCACTGCCAAAGGCCAGCGTACCGGTGCCGGCATTCATCGCCAACACCGAGCCCGAACCTGGAACCACATTCACCGCATTGTTGAAGGTCAGACCCACGCCGCCCAAATCGCCGGTGGCGGTGATGATGCCGGTGTTGTAAACCTGAGGGCCGTTGATCGTGAACGCCGGCAGCGTGATGCTCGAGGTGGCATTGACCGTAAGTCCGGTGAGCGTGCTCTGCAACTGGCCCAAACCCGAGACCGAGCCGCCGCCGAGGTTCAACGTCAATGTCTTGGTGCTGCCGACCGCGCCGCCGAAGGTGAGCGCACCGTTGGCGGTGGAGAGCGTGAGATCGTTGACAACGGCCAGGGTGCTGGCGAAATTGATGGCGCCGCCGGCGCTCGAGATGGTCGAAGCGCCGGATACGGATACCGGCGTCAGGAACATGATCGGCGCATTATTGGCGCTCAGATTGACGCCCACCGTGATATTGCCGCCGACGGCGTCACCGGTGATGGCGTTGAACGTCGATGCCGCAGTGATGAAGCTGACATCACCGCTGCCCTGCGCGATCAGATCCAGTGCGCCGTGGATATTGCCGCTCTGCACGGCCGTGATGCCATTGACGTGCACCCAGCCGGCTCCGGAGGTCGCAAGATTGAGACCGCCCGAGGTGGAAATCCGCGAGAGTTCGTCGCCCGAGATCGTCATCTGCCCAGCCTGGCTAAAGCCGGTGGCAAAGCCGCCGAGCGCGATATTGTTTCCGGAAGCTGCAGTCAAGGTCATCAAACCGCTACCTGAGGACAGGGTGCTCGTGCCTTGCAAGTCCAAATCCGCCGCTTGGATCGACAGCGTGTTGTTGGAGGCGGTCAGGGACACGCCGGTGAGCAGAATGAACGAGCCGCCGGCGGTGAAACTGATGGGTGCGCTGAGCGTGCGGCTTTGATTGAGCGTGATGTTGTTCAAAGCTGTGTAGCTTTGGTTCGCATCGCCGACTGTCGAAATGTTCGGCAGCGTGAGGTTGAAACCCGACACCGCGATGCCGGAGAGCGGCGTGATGCCACCCACGACGCCGCCGAGTACCACATTGCCGGTGCCCGCGGTGAGCGCGAGATTATGAGCGCCGTTAACGGTGCTGGTGGCGCCGGAGAAAGTGATATTGCCGCCGGTCGTTTGGACGGCGACATCGCCGCTCAAGGTCGCAGGACCCGTGACCGTGAAGTTGCTGGCGGTCGTATGGAATGTTCCGTTCAGCGCGACGCCGGCCGGACCGATATAGCTCTGTGCGCCGCTTGTAATAACGCCGGCCGCGGCGATCGTGTTGCCGCTTGCCGCAAGTGAGATGAGCGGCGTACTTGCGCCGACCGCACCTAGGAATTGCAGCGCACCGCTGCCGGCATTGGCCGTGAGGCCGAAGGCGCCGTCGAGCGCGCCGCCGAAGGTCAGCCCGAGACCGCTCAGGGTCGCGTTCGTGCCCAGGAGCATGTTTTCGTGGTAAGTCTGTGCGCCGCTGGTGGTGATGGCTGAGGTGTTCACGGCCACGCTGCCGGGCGCATCGGTGGTGATGCTGACAAGGGGGGTGATCCCCCCGACCACGCCGCCAAAGGCGGTGGTGCCGGAGTCATTCACGGCAAGCGCAAAGTTGCCGTTGAGCAGTCCGCCGAATTGCACGTTGACGCCCGTCAGTGTGGTACCGGCACCGAGCATCACGGCATCGCGGTAGGTTTGCCCGCCGCTGGTGCGTATGCTGCCGCCGCTGAGCGCTGTGGTGCCGCCCGTGCCGCTGATCAGGCTCGCGAGCGCCGTGGTGGCACCCACCGCCGCGCCAAAGGTAGTCGTGCCGCTGCCCGAGTCGAATGCCAGCGATTGCGCGCCGTTGATGGTTCCACCGAAATTAATGGCCGCGTTGTGTGTGGTCACCGCAATGGGACCCGTGGCGAGGCTCAGAGGGCCCGCGAAAGTGATCGCACCCGTGGTGGAGCCGTTGCCGACCGCGCCGTTGGCAGTGATGCCTCCCGCCGCAGTGAATGTCATCGGTCCGGCTGTCGCGAGTCCCGTGCTCGGCAGCACCAGGGTCTGCGCCGTCACCGTCAGTGCCGTGAGTCCCGACGTGGTGCCGATCTGGTCGAGTCCGGTCACGGTGCCCGCGCCACCGGCCAGGGCGTTGAGCGTCAGGGCTTGCGCACCGGTGACGGCGCCGCCGAAGCTCAAGGTGCTGCCATTTGAGGTCACACTGACCGGTCCGCCAACCAGCGCGAGACCGCCATTGAAGGCGATTCCGCCGAAACCGCTGATGTTGTCGCCGCTGGCGGTGACTTGACCGGCAAATGCCGACCCGGTGTTGCCGGCGGTCAGCGTCACATTGCCGTCGAAGCTGACCGCTCCTGCCGCGGTCATCCCTGAGCGGGCTGCGACACTGCTATCGAAGTTGGTGGCGCCGCTTCCCTGCGGGCTGATGGCTGCGCCTGAGCCGCTGCCGAGCGGCGCAATGCCGCCGACCGCGCCTGTGAACGTGGTCACACCGGTGCCGGCATTGACGCTTAGATTGTTATTACCGTCAACCGTGGAGGCGAACACGATTGGGGAATTGGAACTGGAGACGCTGGCGCCGCCGACTGCGCTGACCATGACGGGACTGTTGAAGGTGATCGTTCCGGATGCGGTGCTGGTGTCGTTGCCGGCCAAGGTGATGTTGCTGCCGCCGGTTGCCGTGTAGCTCTGCGGACCTGCGATAGAGACGCCGCTCAGCGGGATCGTCGGGTTGAGGGCCGTGACGGTGAGGCTGGTGAGGTCGGTGCCCATGCGGTTCAAGCCAGTCAGTGCCGACGTACCGGAGTTCAGCGTGAGCGCGAAGGGGCCGGAGACTGATCCCGTAACGAGGAAATTAAGGGGCAGATTGTTGGAATTGATCGTGGCCGGACCGTTCTGCAAGAGCACGCCGCCATCAAAGCTGAGGCCGTTGCCGGACAGATTCATGCCGCCGGCTTTGCCGAGCGTCACCAATCCGGTGAAGACCGAGGCCGCGCTGCCCGCACCCAGCGTGACGGTATCGCTGAATACCACAGGTCCGGTGATCGCGAGACCGTTGTTGGCGCTCACCGTACTGTCGAACATGGCGCCGCCCGAGGTGAGCGTCAGTGCGGCTGAGGCGTCGGTGGTCTTGCCGAGTGCGCTGACGACGTCGTGAAATTCGACGCTGCCGCTGCCGGCGTTCACGGTGAGCTGTCGGGTGCCGCCCGCCAAGGTGCTCAAAAAGTTGATCGCTGAGTTCGTCGAGCTGACGGTCAAGGAGGCAGCGAGCGTAACCGGGCTATTGAAATTGATCGCTCCGGCGGCGGAGCTGTTGATGCCGGCGGTCAACGTAATGCCGCCGCTGCCGGCCGTGTACGTTTGCGATCCGGCGATGCCCATCTGCGGCAGCGACAGTGCCGTGCCGGTGGTCAGGGTCAAAGAGCCGCTGCTGGCGTTGATCGAGGTCAGGCCGGTGATGGTGCCTGCTACCGACGTGAGCGTGACATCGTTGCTGTTGATCGCGATGCCGGTGGTACCGCCGACCACCGCAACGGCAAAACTGCCGCTGTTGGTGAAACTCAGGTCGCCGCCCGTGAAGCCCGCGGCGAAATTGCTCACGGTATTTGCAGGGTTGTTGAGCGTCGCAGAGCCCGTGCCAATGAGGCGCAGGGAAGGCGCGATGATGGCACCGCTTTGGGTGATCGCCCCGCCCGCCGAGACGCTGAGTGTGCCGCCGGCGGCAATCGTGGAGGCGCCCATGATGATGGCGTTGACATCCGCGATGCCGGCAGTCGAAGCCGACACGATGCTCACAGTGCCGAAGTCGCTGTTGGTGCTGCCGTCCAACACAATGGGATTGCCGGCGCCGGCGGTGAGGGTTGTGGTACCGGAGATGGTCCAGGCGCCGCCCGCGGCGTTGCTGATACCCGCCGTGTCGTTCTCGGTGACAGTGGCATTCGCTCCCGTCAGCGTCAGGCTGCCAAGCTGATTGCCGGCTTGCGACAGAACAATGTTATGCGCTCCGGCATTCAGCGTGAACGGCGTCGCGGCTTGGACCCACGCAGCGGCCTGCGTGATGTCGTCGTTCTCGCGGATGTTGACGGTACTTGGAGTACCGGCGATGGCGATGTTGCCGAGCACATTGCCCGCGTTGGCGAGGGTGACGGCGTGCGCAGTGGGATTGAGCGTTGTAGTGCCGGTCGTCGTCCAAGCGCCGCCCTGGGTGATGTCGGCATTTTCGGTGATGTTCACCACGCCGCCTGTGACCGTGAGGTTACCCATGGTGTTGGTCGCGGCAGCGAGCGTGATGGAGTTGCCGGCCTGGGCAACCAGCGTGACGGGTACGCTTCCGAGCACCCACGGGCTGCCCTGGGTGATGGCGTCGTTCTCCGTAATCGCCACCGACGTCGGCGTGCCGTTGATCGTGTTGATGGAGATTGCACCAAGCACGTTGGCGAAGCTCGACAGGTCGACCGCGTGGGCGCGGGCATCAAGCGTGACCGGTGTGCTGCCCACGGTCCACGCCGCGGCCTGCGTGATCGCGGCATTGTCGGTGATCAGCACCGAGGACAGCGTGCCGGTCCCGGTGGTGCTCAATGAAATCGGGCCGATCAAATTGCTGAGGTTTGAAAGTGCGATTGTCTTGCCGGTCGGATTCGCCACGACCAGATTGGTGGTGCCGCTCGTGACCCAGCCGGTGTCGGTGGCGCCCGAGGCTGCGTCCCAGATCGTGCTCGGGCCGTCGATGATGCTGGCATTGTTGGTGATGCTGACATTGTTGCCCTTGAGGTAGAGGGCGCCGAGTAGGTTGCCGGCATTGTTCAGCGTAATGTTGCCCTGACCGGCCACGCCCCCGGCGCTGTAGGCGACCAGGCTGACAACGTCGGCTCCCGTGCTCCAAGCGCCGGTACCGCCAACCTCGGTGATGGCATCGGTCGCCGAATTCTTGGCGTAGATCGTGACGCTCGAGGCCACCGGCGTCGTGCCGGTGGTGCCCGTGCTCGCGACCACCTGCAGCGGACCGAACACGTTGTTGGGATTGGTGAGGCTGATCGAATTGCTGCCGGAATTGAGCGAGGTGGTGCCGTGCACGGTCCAAGCGCCGCCCTGCGTCATGCCGTTGATGCCATCGCCGTTCTCGGTCACCGATACTGCGCCGGGACTCGAGGAGCCGCTGTTCACCTGCGTGATGATCAACGGTCCGAAGAAATTGCCGGACTGGGTCAGCGTGATGGCCTGGTCGTTCGAAGTGACCAGGTTCACGTTGTAGCCGACGTTGTTGTAGTTGCTCCAGCCCTGCGCCTGGGTGATGGCGTCATTTTCCCGCAGGCTGATGGGGCCGGCTTGGAAAATATATAACGGACCGAACACGTTGCCGGCCTCGGCAAGCGTTACGCCGCTGCTGAAATTGCCGAAGGTGGTGGTGCCGTTCGCGGTGACGTTCACCGCACTGCCCGCCAACTGAGTCAGCGCATAGCCGTAGTTATGGCTGGTGAGATTGAGCGTGCCGTTGGCGGTCGAATTGCCGAGGATCAGGTTGGTCCAGGGATTGATGGTGACATTGTTGCCGGTAAAGGACACTGCACCGGTCCATGCGGTATTCGCCGTCAAGGCAATGTCGTTTGCCGCGCCGGCATTCAACAGCGCCGTGCCGCCAACCGAGAAGAAATTCCCGACATCGGTGATCGTTCCGTTGGTGGTGATGCTCAAATTGCCGGTGATTGCCTGGTTATAGCCGGGCGCGTAGATCTGCAGCGCATTCACGTCGACCAGGGTGAGGTTGCGCGCGCCGGTATTGGCAATGCCGAACGTCGCGAAATTGTTCGCCGCGTTATTGAGAACGATGTCGCCCGTGGAGCCCGCCGCCATGATGGTGTACCCGCCCACCACAATCGGACCGGTCTGAGAAATGATGTTGGTTGGAGTGCTGGCGGTGTTGGCCACGCTGCCCGCATACACAGACAAGTTTCCGGTCACCGTCATGCCCGGCAGCGTCACGGACGGCGCATTGTCGTACGTCAGGTACACGCCGGCGAGCGTGCCCACCGAGGTGAGCCCTGTGAGCACCGATGCGCCCGAATTGATATTGCGCAGTTCGACCGTCGAGAAGCCGGTGTTCGAATTGCTGCGCGCCAAAGTAACGGTGCCCGCAAAGTTGTTGGCGGATCCGGAACCGGGATTGAACGGATTGTTGGTGCCCAGCAATAGATTGATGGGCGCGCTGGCGTTGGTTGCCGTGAAGGTGGTCGCGCCGCCGACGGAGATGGCGGCGTAGCTGCCATTGTTGTAGCCGGTCTGGCTGATATCGCCGCCGGCTGTGACGCTCAAATTCCCCGCGATGCTGCTCGGGTAAGCCCCAAAGCCGTTCCAGCCGAAGTACAAGCCGAAATTGAGAGCGTTCTTGTCCACCAGCGTAACGTTGTTGCCGGACAGGATCTGCACCGAATTAAAATCGTTGGCCGCGTTGTCAAGCGTGATGTTGTTCGCCGCGCCGGCGGTCAGCGTGGTCTGTTGCGGTACGGTCAGCGTGCCCGTATTGGTGATCGCCCCTGCGGTCGAGATGGTCAGGTTCGTTCCCAGGTTCGTCGTGCCCAGGCTCACCGCGCCGGCCGCACTCACCGACAGAGACGAACCCGCAGTGGTCGCGCCGAGGGCAATCACGCCGCTGGTTGAAGTGACGCTAACCGAGGTGCCCGCGGTAATCGTAGTGGTACTGACCGCGCCGCCGGCCTGCACGGCAAGAGACGCAGCCGTATTTGAGCTTGCAATCGTAATGGCACCCGAATCGCGCACCGTGGCGTAACCGCCGGTGTTGGTCGCACCGATGCTGGGGACGTTGAGCGAGACGGCGCCGCCGAAATTGTTGCCTGCATTGGTCAAGTTGATAAACGGGTCGCCGATGCCGAAGCCGCCATTGTTGGCGGTCAACGTGGTCGTCCCCGCCACCTGCACCGCTCCGCTGGAGGACATCGGGCCGAGCGTGGTTTCGCTGAGTGTTCCTGAGATATTCGTGGCGGCAAACAGAACGGCGCTGGTGTCGTTCAGCGCTACGTTCCCGGCCGTCAGGCCGATGGTGCTGAAATCGGTATGCGGTCCGTTGATGGTGACGTTGCCCGCGCCCACGTTGATGCTGGCGATGCCGCGCACCACGACGTTGCCGGCGTTGCCGGTCGCACCGAGCGTGTTGGTGACGTTGGTGGCGGAGGCGGCAGTGATTGTCAGATTGTTGGTGAGATCGGTTTGCCCCAGGTCGATCGCGCCGTTGACTGCACCGCCGGTCGGGCCGTTTTGCGCGATCGTGAGATTCGCGCCGGCGATATGCCCGCTCTGAATAGATCCCGATGCACCCAGGGTACCGGTACCCATCGTGATTGATACGGTGCCCGACCCTGCATCGATGACGCTGTTATTGGCGAAGGTCGCCGTTCCGGCTGCTCGAGCGAAGGCGGTGGCGCCCGGATCGTTGGCGGTAAAACTGATGTTGGCGTTGTCGGAAATCACGCTGGCGTTGACCGCGATGCTGCGGCCGGCCTGAAATACCAACGCGCCGGCAGTCCCGCTTGTAGCGGTGACGATGGAGCTATTGATGGTCAAATCGTTGTTCGCCTGCAATGTGACCGACGTACCTGCGTTGGTCAATGCCGTGATGGTCGAGGGCGCAATGATGCTGTCGGTGCCGGAATTCGTGGCGAACGTCAATGGATTCGGCGAGATTGGATCTGCACCCGAACTGTCGATGGTGATGTTCAGCGGATCGAGCAACAGCATGCCCGCGGTTCCATGCGCTGCGCTCGCATCAACTCGGCCGGTGAAGTCGAGATTTGCCTTGCCCGAGACCTCGACGTAGCCGCCCGCGCCGGAGGTGGCGCCGCCGCGCGCGCTGATGACGCCTGCGAACCGGGTCTGCGAGTCGGACCAGATTGCCACTTGACCGCCAACACCGGTATGGGTGGCGCTGGCCTCGATGCTCGCGCCGCTCGCCACCACGGTCTGCTGCGCGTCGGCGATGGACGGATCTGCCCCATGAAATCCGCCGCCTACGAACACCTCGCCGCCACCCGTCGCGCCCGAAACATCGAGGCTGCTGGTATCGAACAAACCGACATGATCGCCCGTTAGGACGATGCTGCCGCCCTTGCCGCGCCGGCTCGAGCCGCGCAACTCAGTGGTACCCAGGATCGCGACGGTGGACGGGTCGAGCGGCGGTGAAGACGGCGACGGGCTGCCTGCCCGTACGACAATCCGTCCGCCCGCTGCGCTTCCCGAAACATCCAGCAATGCGCTTTGCAATGTAACCTGGTGATTGGCTCCGAGCGCAATGTCGCCCCCTCTGCCGCCGGCGGAGAGGGTGAGTTGCGTCTCTTGATTGATGACGTTGCCACGGATGGTGATTTCAGGACTGGCGGTGGCCGCCGCGCTGACAACGCCCGCCACAGTGATGTCCTGTGACGCCGTGATGGCGATTTTTCCGCCGTTGGCGCCGGAAGCGTTGAGCTTGCCGGTGCCGGTTTGTACCACACTGGCGGCGTTCAACAGGATATTGCCGCCGGATACCAGCAGCGGGATTTTTCCCGAGATCGCTGGCTCGATGGCCGCCGCACTGATGGTGCCGCTGTTCTGTATCGAGGGCGCGGTGAGTGCGACGCTGCCGGCCGGGCTGTTGTCGGCTCCGGCATCCGCGGCGATGGTGCCGCTGTTGGCTATGCTGTCGCTCGCCTCGAGCACGATGCGGCCGTTCTTGCTGACAAGGCCCGTTGCTTCCAAGGTGCCGGAGTTCTTGACGACGCCGCCGAGCAGATGGTCGACGGCCTGCGCAGAGAGGATGATCAGGCCGCCGGGCGCGAGCACGGCTCCTTTGTTCTCGACCAGCGCCGCGATGCTCGACGGCTTCACGGTGATACCCGCCAAGTGACTGCCGTCGAAATTCAAGGTGATGGATTCACCGGACGCCATGGCGACCGTGCCCATCCGCGCGATCACGACGCCGTTGTTGCGAACCTCAGGTGCGAGAAGTGCAATGTAGCCGCCAAGGCCGGCCTGCAGCTGCCCGTCGTTGACGACGCTGCCCGTCGCGCCATTGCGCGCGAAGGTGGACTTGCCGGCCATGAAATCGGCGTTGCCGATGCTATCGGTTGTGACGGCCAGACTGCCGACGTCGACCGAGGCACTCTTACCGAAGTAGACACCGTTCGGATTGAGCAAAAACACCTGACCGGTCGCGGTGATCTTGCCGAAAATCTGACTGGCATTGCTGTCGAGTACCCGATTGAGGGTGGCCGAGCTGCTGCCGGGCTGGTTGAAATTCACCTGCGCGGCGCTGCCCAGATTGAACGTATTCCAATCGATGACGGCGCGCTGCGTGCTTTGGTCGACATCCAGTACCGCGACGCCGGGCGTGCTGCCCGTCACAATGGTGGCCGAACCGGCCACCACGTTACCGCCGGTGGGCAGCTGATCGGGAGGCGGTTGCGCCGCCGTGACGCGCGGGGTGGGGAGCGTCGGTACCGGCGCAGGTGCGACCGTCACGGGACGCGCGATCGGCAGCCTCGGCAGCGGAATCTTGACGACGGCTGCCGGCGTGGGCTCCGTACCCAACACGAAGCGCGCCGCGTGCGCGGGCGATCCCAGAAGGAGCGCGGCAGCCAAGGGCGCGAGCACTGCGGCGCTGCGTTTGCCGCCTTTGCCGCGGCTGCGCGAGATCTCGGACACAGGGATCCACGCGCCCATGGCCTCGCTCCAAATCACTCTGAATATGCGGTTAATGCTGGCGTGTGCGTTCATCGGATGGTCTCTGAGGATTGGGTCATGGCAAAAAAAGAGTTAGAAAGGAACACTGGCTTGTATCCAAAAGCGGGTCATATCGAGCGAACCGTCCTGGTCAGTGCCGGTGCTGGTGCGGTCGGGATTGCTGCCAATGCGACGCGCCACGGTCGCCTTGAGGTTGAGGCCCATGCTCGCCGTCCATCCGAGCGTCAGTCCCAGGCCCTTCAGCTCGTCGCGGTTTGGTGCAGCCGCGCCGACAAAGTCGTTGTTCTTGTTGAAGTGCACCACCCCGATGTCGAAGAATCCGGTCAGGTCGAGATTCAGCGGCAGCCGCTCTCGCGCTTCGAGATTCAACATCACGCCCGTGCTGCCGCCGCCTTCGTTGGCCGGATAGGCGCGCACGCCGTTCAATCCTCCCAGGTAGAATTTTTCGGAGGAATCGAGATTTTTGTTCGCAACCTGGCCGGATAGATCTGCGTAGAGGGAAAAGCGGCTGGTTATGGCCTGTTGTCGCCCTGCTGAGAAATTCAGTTTGCGAAAACTGCCGGCCGTGCGCGTGGTCAGTGCATCTGCGCCCTCGTTGGGCGAATTACCGAGATCCACGCTCCCCTGCTCCAATGAAATGCTGGCATTGTTGGCGCCGCCGGCACCGAATGTGTCAAACAGATTGCCGTACAGGCCCGCTCTGACGGAGCGCACGCTGTATGCGGATGTGATGAAGCCCATCGACTTGTTGTCGAATCGCTGGTCATCGAGCGAGAATGAGAAGTAGAGATTGTGGAGGCTCGCTCGCACCAGAGGATAGCTCGCCTCTGCGCCCACCGTGGTGGACGTCCCTTGGGCGTCGAGCGCCGCGAATGCCGCGGTCACCACCCGATAACGCAAATGCGATCCGTTGACGCCAAGGCGCCAGCCGTCGCTGCCGATGGGCAATGAATAGCCGGCGCGTTGGTAGTCGCTGCCCAGGCTGTGCAGCAGCATGGCGTCGATGCGATCGCCCAACCCGAATGGGCTATTGAGACTTGCAGAGGCGATCGCCCGCCCGAGTCCTGTAGAACGGGCACCGCCATTGTCCGCAACGATGTCCCCGGATACTCGCCGGCCGTCGGCGAGAGTCATGACCAAATCGGTTTCCCCTGGGTTTTGTCCTTCGTCCAACCGACCCTTGGCAGTGACGCCCGGCAGGTCGTTTACCAGCAACAACGCTCGATCCAGGGAATCCGCGTTCACCGTTTGCGTCGACTTCTGAGCGTGCTCCACCATGCGTGTCAGGCGGGCTGCCGACGCGTGCGTCTTGCCCTCGACGCGCACGACACCGAATTTGGCTTCGATGATTTGGATCGTGACCGTTCCTTGAGTGACGTCCTGCTGGGGCAGGTACACGCGCACGATCCAACCGGCCTTTCGGTAGGCGGTTGCCACGGCAATCGCGGCGTTTTGCAATTCGGCAAAAGTCAGCGGGCGGCCTTTGAAGCCGGCCACGATCACCGTCAGCTGCTTGGAAGCCAGGCGGGTATTGCCGGCAAATTGAAATTCCCTGACGACAATGCTTTCGCCGGTAAACGCACTTAATACCGGCGGCGGCAGAAATTGCGGCTCGCCCTTCGGCGGCAATGCCGGTTGTTGTGGCCGTTCGATCTGCTTTAACAGCGAACCTGCATCCGGTGGAACCTGAGCGTGGCAAACAATTGGCAGGAGGGCTGCGGCCAGGATTATTCGAGCCCCAACGCGGCAGGAGACGGCCGCGACGGCGACATGGATGCAATTGAACAAGGGAAACTTCTCCTGGGGGAGCGCGGTGGGAAAGAGGAAACACGCTCACTGAAACGCTATGGATGTTTTGGTAGCAGCACCATGCGCCATGTGCCCAGGACTAACGCGCTTGAACACTCAGTTTCAACTGAAAGACTGCAGATACGCGCGCAATGTTAAGGAACGCTATCGATTGGTGTGGGGAAAAACACCACTAGTGCTCACGGACCAACAGTGCGCGCCAAGCCTAGCCGAAGGGCGCCCTCATCTCACGACGCCTGTCGATCAGTGATCTAGCCTTCAGATGCCCAGATTTCGGGCCACGTGTTGAGGAGGCAAAACCATGAACCACGAAACAGCAACGGACGAATTCGCAGAACGCGTGCGTTCCAATCAACAGCGGCTCAGGTCGGAATTGAAACCCGACTATGATTTCATCGTCTGCGGGTCAGGTTCCTCCGGTTCCGTGGTGGCCCGCCGGCTCGCCGAGAATCCAGACGTTGATGTACTTCTAATCGAAGCGGGCGGGAGCGATGCTGATGCTCTCCGGCATCGGCGATGAAGCTGAGTTGCACAGGTTGGGAATCCCCGTCGTGCAGCACCTTCCCGGAGTTGGGCGGAATTTTCAGGACCATTTCGCGATGGGCTGTGTTTGGGAATATCAGCAGGCGCTACCGCCGCGAAACAACGCGGGTGAGGCCACTTGCTTCTGGAAAAGCGCTCCCAATCTCGACACGCCCGACTTGCAAATTTGCCAGGTGGAGGTCCCACTCTGCAGTCAGGAGACGGCCGCCAGGTTCAGCCCGCCAACGCACAGTTGGACGCTGTATGGAGGCGTCGTGCGGCCTCAGAGCCGCGGGCGAATTCGTTTGACCGGACCCAACGCGCACGACCCCATTCAAATCGATGCCAATACGCTGTCGCATTCGGACGACCTGCGGGCCGCGATCGCGTGCGTGGAACTTTGCCGCGAGATCGGCAACTCGCTGCCGCTGCGGCCGTACACGAAACGTGAAGTCATGCCCGGCAACCTACGAGGAGCGGCATTGAGAGACTTCATTCGCGACGCAGCTTCCACCTACCACCATCAGACCTGTACCGCGAAGATGGGGTGCGATGCCGCGTCCGTCGTCGATGCACGGCTGCGAGTCTATGGCATCCAGAATCTTCGCATCGCGGACGGATCCATCTTGCCGCGCGTGACCACGGGCAACACGATGGCTCCGTGCATCGTCATCGGTGAGCGCGCCGGGGAGATGCTCCGCGACTCTCACCAGATTTGAGAAACGTGAGAATGACGCGCGGTGATTTTTGCGGCCAGGCGCTAGCCTCGCCCTGTCGCTTCCAGGATTAGTTTCGCGATCTCCTCTGGATGGGAGATCAGTGACAAGTGACTTGCCTTCACTTCGATGGTCTTGGCACCCATGCGCTTGGCCATAAAGCGCTCAAGGTCCGGGTCGATCGTACGGTCTTCGGTCGAAACAGCATAGAAACTCGGCTTCGACCGCCAGGCCGCCTGGGTGGTTTTGCCTGTCAGCAGGGCCTTCTGGAACGGTTCCTGGACCGCATAAAGAACCTTGGCCTTCGCCTTCGGCAGGTCGCCTGCAAAATCCCTCAAGAACGCCTCTTCGCCAAGGCGCCCTTCATCGCCATCGAAAATGATTCCGGCGGAGGCTGGTGGTGTGGGATATTTCTTGGCCAAGGCTGTGTAATCCTCGCCCGCGTCCGGTGCGCGTGCTGCCACGTAGACCAGAGCCGAGACATTCGGATGCATACCCGCTTCGGTGACGATCATCCCGGAAAAGGAATGCCCGACCAGAACTGTCGGACCATCCTGCCGTGCCAGCACTCGCTGAGCTGAGGCAACCGCTTCGGGCAGGGTAGTCAAAGGGTTTTGCACCGAAGTGGCATTGAGCCCCGCCGCCTGCAATCGTACGATCACCTCCGACCAACTAGATCCGTCGGCGAACAGCCCATGCACGAAGACGACGTTGCGCGCCTTGGTCGGAGCAGCGGTAGCGGCCATGCCGCGGAACGATGTGAGTGAAGCGGCGGCTCCCGCAACGAGAGCGGCCGAAAAAGTTCGTCGGTTGATAGCCATGAGAATCTCCTAGTCGTTTTTAAGCACGCGTGCAAAGGCAGTCTCAAAAACCCGCCAGACGCGGTAGCAGCCGTTGCATATTGCGACGTCCATGGAACATGCGCGACTTCACTGTGTTGGTTGGGCAATCGACCAGCTCCGCAATTTCCTCGCAGGAGTGTCCGAAGCGATAGAAAAGTTCGAGCACGGTTCGCTGCTCCTCGGCCAGTTGTACGAGCGCAGCTCCCACCCATTCACGGTCGTCGCCGACAGACCAGGGCTCATGCGCTGCTTCGATCAAATGCAGCATCGGTTCCTCATGTGCCTCGCGGCGGCTCCTTCTTCGGAGCGTCTTGTTGCCGATGTGTTGGGCGATGCCCATGATCCAGGTCGAGACTCTCGAACCGCCTTTGAAACTCGGAGCGCATCGCCAGATGGCCCAAAGCGTGTCATTGGTAATCTCCGCTATGAGTTCCGAGCAGCGGGTGATTCGCCGAGTAAAGCGCGCCACGCGCGGGTAATAACGCGCATACATTTGGTTGAATGCGGCCTCATCACCGGCCGCAATGGCGGTAATGAGCGCGAGATCCAGATCGTTCTCGTCAACGGCCCTCAACACAGGGACGCCGCCCAATCCGCGTGAATAATTGTGCATGGGGATCTCCAGTAGTCGGGCCCTTGAGAATTAAGTGCGGTGCAACACATCCTCACAGCAATCTCAGACCGGCGCGTCGGCATCCGCGGCCAGGCTCAGCTGATCACGAGACGAACCGGGACGTTGCCCCGAGTCGCGTTCGCGTACGGGCATGACGCGTGCGATTTCTCGACGAGCGAATCGGCTTCGGCTCGAGGAAGCCCTGGGAGGCTGATTTTCAGCTCGACCTCAGTCTCGAATCCTCGTCGCGACGGCCCCACTCCTACAGTGGCTTCGACCTCGGTGCCGGTGGGCAACGCAATACCGTCGCGCTTTGCCACAAGCCTCAACATTCCCAGAAAGGAAGCGGCATAGCACGCGGCGAATAGGTGCTCGGGCTCAACGCCGCGCCCGTTCGAGCCGCCCAGCTCCCGCCGCAGAGTCACCTTAAGGTCGAGCAGGCCATCCGAGGACACCGCGCGGGCATCCCGGCCAGCGGTGACCTTCACCTGAGAGCGATAGAGAACGTTGTCAATCAGCGACATTCAATGGTCTCGCCATCAGTAGATCGGGTCGAAAAGGGACGCCTCGGTCGTTGAGCGTAGGCGCCTTTGCGCCGGGGGTCGTTCGCTCGGTGTTACCATTCGGTGACGAATCCGTTTCCAAGTGGGTTTGGTCCGCCGAGGGCACCGATGAAGTCATTCGCTCCATTCCGGCTCGACCCCGTGAACCAGTGCCTCTGGAGGCGGGCGGATACGGAGCACGAAGAGCGTGTTCTGCTGACGCCGAAGGCGTTTTCGGTCCTCACGTATCTCGTTGATCACGCCGGGCGCCTGGTAACGCACGATGAGCTGCTCAACTCTGTCTGGTCTCGCACTGTGGTCGAGCCGCAGACAGTGAAGAAGCATATCGTCGAAGTGCGTACCGCACTCGGGGATCGCCCGAAGAACTCTCTTTTCATCGAGACGCTTCCCAGGCGCGGCTATCGGTTCGTGGCTCCGGTATCTGAATCCTTGGCGTCGGAGCCGATCGTATCGGCCAGAGTGGCGCCAAGCGCGTTGGTCGGGCGCGGCGGGGCTCTGGCGGAGCTGCACGACGTGTGGCGACGCGCCGCACGCGGCGAACGGCAGATCGTTTTCATAACCGGGGAGCCGGGCATAGGCAAGAGCGCGCTGGCAGAGGTATTCCTACAGCACGCAGCACTCACTGAGAAGTCCGTTCGCATCGCACATGGACAGTGCATCGAAACCTATGGAAACCAGGAAGCCTACGGTCCGATGCTCGAGGCGCTGGGACGATTGTGCCGCGGTCCGCGGGCCGGGCCGATTGTTCGGACCCTCCTCGCAGAAGCGCCGACTTGGGTGACACAACTTCCAGCGCTTCTCACGCACGAGAACCGCGAGATGCTGCATCGCGAAATCCGGGGTGCCACCCGTGAGCGCATGCTACGCGAACTCGGTGAAGCGCTGGAGTCGATCACCGCGGAGACTCCGCTGCTGCTCGTGCTGGAAGACCTGCAATGGGTGGATGACTCCAGTGTTGACCTTATCGCGACCCTCGCCCGCCGCCGCTCTCCCGCAAAATTCATGCTGCTCGCCACGTGCCGTTCGTTTGAGCTTTGCGCTCCCAGCACGAGGGCGCTGATTCCGGATCTGTTGGTTCGCCAACTGTGCTGCAGGATCGAATTGACCCGCTTGAGCGAGACGGAAGTTGAGGAGTATCTGGCTGGCCGCTCACCGTCCAGCCTCCCGCCAGCGGGACTGTCCGCACTCGTGCACCGCCACTGCGACGGCAATCCACTTTTCATGGTGGCCGCCTTGGAGCACATGAGGAAGCGCGGGTTTCTCACCAATGCGAACGGCCGCTGGGAGCTGCAGATCCCTCTGGCACAAATCGAATTCGAAGTGCCTGACGATCTGCGTCACATGATCGAAGCACAGCTCGATCGGGTGTCGGAAAAGGAGCAGCACGCGTTGGAGTTGGCGAGTGTAGCCGGCGCTTCATTCTCCGCAGGTCTCCTCAGTGGAGCCGTAGAGACTGAGGCGCGGGATCTGGAGGATCTCTACGAGGAGCTGTCCCGCCGACATCACATTGTGAGATGGGTGGGCACCCAGTCCTTGCCGGACGGCAGCGCGGCAGAGCGCTATGAATTCGTCCATGCGCTGTACCGCCAGGTTCTCTATGAGCGCCAGCTGCAGGGCCGCAGAGCCAGGCTCCATCGCCTGATCGGCGAGCGTCTGGCGACGCTGCATGCGCGGGATATCGAGGAAGTCGTGCCGGAGTTGGCGTATCACTTCGAACAGGCTGCCGAGTGGCCGCAAGCTATCGAGTACTTGCAGTGCGCGGCTGACATCGCCGGGCGCCGCTACGCTCACCAGCAAGCCGACTCGATGCTCATCCGAGCATTGGAGCTGGTGGTCAATCTGCCCGAGGCGCAGCGTATGCGGACGGAACCGCAGTTGCTTGAACTACTCGCCGCGCATCGTCGGGCGGTTTGGGACGTGCGCGTCATCGACACGCTTGAGCGCCTGGTTTCGCGGGCGGCAGACTACGGCCTGATCGATATACAAGCGCGCGCTTTGGTCGATCTGTCCTTTTTCTTGTCTTTGATCAGTGCGGAGCGCTGTCTGGAAGCAGTACAGCGCGCGCTGCGACTCAGTGCACAGCAGGAACCGGCCATGCGCACGCGGACACGCACAGCCTGCGCGTTCCGCCGCCTGTCGGTGGTTGGATGGAGCGCATACGATGCACTGGAATTCCGGGAAGGACTCGCGGAGCTTGGCGAGCACCACGGATTGCCCGCCAGCGTTGCCGACCTGGTTGACGAGAGCTTCATTCGATTGACCTGCGGAGAGTATCGCGAAGCGCGGAGGGTCGCGCTCGAGGCGCGTGCGAGACTGCTCGAGCTCGGGGTAAACCCCAATTCGAGAATCGAGTATGAAATCGGCAGCGCCCTCGCGGCATTTAGCCTCATCTACCTCGGAGAGTGGACAGAGGCGCTCGAAGAGTATGCTGCCGCGATCGCCAGCGCGACGAGAAACGCCAACTACCATTACCTACAGTGGCTGATGGCTCAACAAGCCTGGCTGCACTATCAGGCCATGGACTTCAAGGGCGTACGGACGATTTGCGACTCGGCCCTGTCGCTGACACGAAATTCGGCTCTTCGTCCCGCACCAGACTGGCCAATAGGATTTCCAAGGCAGGTTCGCAATGCGTTGATTTGCTCAGCCTTGGCGTCGGTCGCCTTGGGCGACTACGCGCGCGCACTCGAAGATTTTTCCACGGTGAACCGCGAGATGAACCGCCAAACCGTGTTTTTCGATTGGTACTGGCGCATGCCGGCCGCGGCGGGTATGACCGAGTTGTGGCTCGCTACCGGCGATCGCAGTCGCGCGCAACAGGAGGCTGGACGCTTTCTCGAGATCTCGCTCGGCACTGCGGATCGCCACTGGCAGGGGCTCGCTTGGGAAGTCAGTTCGCGGGTGGCCCTGGAAAACCGGGACCTTCCGCGCGCCCAACATTGCATCGACAAGGCATTAACGGTCGTGCAAGGGTTCGAGGTACCTTTGGCCGCCTGGAGAGTCCACGCGACCGCAGCGCACATCGATGAGGAATCGGGGAATCATGCCGCGGCTCGTGCGCACCGCGAGGTCAGTCGCGCCACAATCCTGCGGCTGGCGAATTCGTTGTCAGAACATGAACCGCTGCGAGAGAGTTTTCTTTCGGCGCCTGCTGTCGCGCGGATTCTCAACGGCCAACTTCGGACAATTGACGTGCGGGCCGACGGATCGAGTGGCATTTAAACATGAAAAACAATCACTTAGACTCTCGCATACTGAGCAAGGACCTGGAACATTCTTGTTGCTCCCGGGTTCTCCTGGGAGTATATTCCTGGTAACTCCTGTGAATATATTGTGGGAAATATGACAGAACGAGCCCCAACTTTCTCCCCCAAGAGTTCGGACCATCCGCCTGACAGCACGACTGCGGAGCAACGCTCTTTGGCCAAGTGGTATACCGCCGCTCGAGCCGCGCTTGCGCGGAATCGGCCTTTGACGACTGCCTCCCCTTCAGATCGTCGGCCTGCTACTGATCTCTCGGCGGCAGAAACTAAAGCCCTACGCAGCGTGGGCGCCTTCAAAGAAAAGGCATCCATCCGGGCGGAGAACGACCCCCTCATTAAGAGCCACGCGCAGTATATGGCGCTGCTAGAGGATAGCCTCTCGGCGGCGGAGGCAGCCAAGCTTCTGCAGGTGGATGTGAGTCGCGTGCGACAAAGGCTGCGTGAACGCTCCCTCTTCGGAATCGAATATGAAGGCAGCTGGCGGTTGCCGCGTTTCCAATTCGAACGCCGACTCGTGATTCCGGGACTCGCGCAAGTCTTGAAAGCCCTTCCGCTGGATCTGTTCCCACTGGACACCGTTGACTGGTTCGTACTGTCAGACCCCGATCTACAGCTGGACAGCGACGCTGCACCGCTGAGTCCGCGCGAATGGCTGCTGTCCGGCCGTCCTGTCGAGACCGTTGTAACGTTCGCGCGTGATCTCACACGCACGTAACGCCCTTGAGTAAATTTCCGACGCCACCAGGGGTCGCTGCGCTTCGCAAAATCGAGCCGCAAACTATCGCGCTGACAGTGGACACGCCGCTGGCACGTATCTATTTCGCGGCCGGTCCTCATCCCTCGCGCTGGAATCAGTTGCGAAGTCTCGGGCCCACTGCTGCTCGATGGGATCACCACTTGCCGGACGCGCGCGATGCCCCGACCGAGCAACGACGAGCCATCCTCTATTGCGCGCCGGATGTTGATACGTGTGCCGCGGAGGTCTTCCAGAGCACTCGACGAATCGACCGAACCCGCGACGCCCCAAGGCTTGTCGTCTTTGCGATTCGTGAGGCCGTTACACTACTCGATTTGCGGGGCGTCTTTGCCACCAGGATTGGAGCGTCCACAGCTATTCACTCCGGGCCCCGCTCCCGGGCGCGCGCTTGGGCACGCGAGTTATACGATGCCTATCCGGAAGTCCAGGGTTTGTACTACGGTTCATCGATGAACGGACACGCTCCCGCCATCGCCCTAAACGACCGCGCGCAGCGTGCGTTACCGGAAGAGCCGCAATTCCATCGAGCTCTCAACGACGACATGCTGGTCGAACTCCTGCAGAGAATCGCCCTGCGCCTATCCTATGGACTTCGCTAGATGTGATTTGCCGTTCGGTCGCAACAGGCATAAATTGGCCATATTGAGCCTGCGGGAGGGAGTCATGACGTTTCGCAATACCACAAGCGATGACGATCGGCGACCGATTATCGCCGGCTTCACTCGAGAGGACTTCGAGCGCCTCAATCGACTGACCCATGCCAGAAATCTGCGCAGCATCATCAAAAGTACCAAGTGGCTCAACGAGCATGGCGTCGAATTGTTGCGCGAATATCCGCAAGAATTCCGCTGCGGCACAGGAATGACGGTGGAAGAGTACCTGCACGCCCTTACCGTACATGTCGATCGTTGCCGCGCCTTTCTAGAGAGCATGTGAGGACTCGACGCACTGGCTGAAGCTCTCGCCCTCATCGGGCCTGAGGCCAAATTCCAGCCCATCGATGCGCCTCCGGCTCACGCCGCCAATTTCAGTTCCGACAGCTTGTCGAATTCCGGTCTGGCCGTTCGTCGTTATCAATAGAATGGAATCACCAACCCCCGAACACAGAGAACGCAAATGAGAAAGCTCAAAATCATCGAACACATCTCGCTCGACGGCGTGATCCAACACTCCGCCGATGATGGCGATTTCCCCTACGCCGACTGGACCGCGCCGTACCGGACCCCCGCTGGCCGGGATGAAGTCATCGCCGCGCAGGGCGGGCGCTACGATCTGCTGCTTGGCCGTCGCACCTACGATATCTGGTCTGCCTTCTGGCCAAAGGCGCCGAGCAGTCCGATGGCGGACGGCATCAATGCGGCAACAAAATATATCGCTACCCACCGGCCGGAAAGTCTTGAATGGGGCCCGGTTGAGGCTCTTGGACCGGACATCGTCGAGGGCATTCGCCGCCTCAAGTCGCAGGACGGCCCGGACCTTATCCTCTGGGGCAGCTCCACGCTGACATCGACGCTCCTCGAACAAGGTCTTGCGGATGAAGTCTTGCTGGTCGTCTATCCGGTCCTGTTGGGCACGGGAAAGCGCTTCTTTGCGCAGGGAACCCCGCCACGCTCATTCGAACTCGTCAGCACGAAAGCGATGCCGTCCGGCGTCATCTTCAGTGCTTACAAGGTCGCCGGGCCTTTGAAGGCCGGATAGTTCGGCGACGCGAGCGCGACGGGGTGAAGCTATGCGGCTGACGACGGCCCATTGGCATTAAAAACAAATTTCGTCCCAACATAGGACCGCACGATCTTTTCCGGCATCAGTCGCAGAGCCTCGGCAATGAAGACTTCGCCGGTGCAGTGCATGGGAATAAGATATGTCGGATCGATCTTGATGAATTCGGCCACGGTGCGTCGCGCCTCATCATCCGTCCGCGGTCGTACGAGGTGAAATCCGCCAACGACGGCATGAACTTTGCTGATTCCCGATACCGCTTGCGCCCGCCGTACCGAATTCAATACCCCACGATGGCTGCACGAAGCAATGACTACGAGCCCAAGCCCCTTCACCGCGTAGCAGGTCGCTAGTTCGTGTTCACCGTCGTCTGCAATCTGCATGACGGAGCGTTTGGAAGGATCGAGCAGGGCACGATTGCAACCGATACCAGGCCGCATCTCAGTCGGAATCGCGGCGCGCTCAAAACTGATTAGCGGAATAACTCCGGTCGTGAACGCTTGACCGGCGATGATCTCTGGCTCTGGATTGATCCGCACGTCATATCCCGCACGTTTCAACGCGGCGCGGTCGAGAGAACCCATGACGGGTGGCGGATCGCCAATGAGTGCGACGCGCTCGCAAAATGTCTCTTCGCCGCCGACCGTAAGCGGCAGATTGCGTCGCGTGGTTGAGCTTGCGCCGAACAGGCCGGCGAAACCGCCGTAATGATCCAGGTGCCCGTGGCTCAAAACTGCAGCGTCAATTGTCGCAGCATCGATTCCGAGCAGAGTCAGATTGTTCCTCATGACCTCGGCCGAGTAGCCAAAGTCCACGAGGACGCGACGTCGCAGCTCACCGCGTTTTGATTCACCGAGGATCGACAGGCCGAACTCGCCGATCAGTGCCTGGGGTAACATCCGCGGCATGTGCGGCGGGCCGCCATTGCCGGCGCGCAGCACCTTCATACCGGGAAGGTCCAGATTCGGCAGAAACGGGCCAAATGTAGCGCTGTCGACGATGACCTGCAGGTCGAGGCTGTCAACTTCTGGAACCTCAAAAGCCGGTTTTGCGCGAAGCGGCCGTATAGTCGCGGTGAGCAAGCCGACCGCTCCCGCTGCAATCATGGCACGTCGCGAGAATCGATTACTTTGCAGGTCGAAAACCATGTCCTGCTCTCCTAAATTGCTTGTCAAAGCTATCGCTGGCTATGCTCATTTTTTCCCAGCAAAGACCATATGCCTCTGGAAGAATGGCAGAACTTCAGTATTAAATCGCCCGTCAACTCCCCAGTTCGAGTCGTCCCACGTTCCGTTGTACTCCTCCGCCTGATGAGCGATTCCGTATTCTCTTAGCTTGCGGGTGAAGGCCTGGTTGGCAAACACATGGTCATAATTGGCATCCGAACGATTCCAGTCAAATTTGAACCCACGTAGTGAATTCAGATTGTCGGCATATTTGCCAATCATTGTCTCGAGATAAAAGTTGTTACGGAAGCGGTCCATGAGTTTGGTATCGATGATCAACTGGCCTTGTTCCTGGTGCGCGAATAAGTCGATATACAGAGGCGGTTTTTCAGGATTGGGCAAATGAGCTTGAAACATGGTGGCAAAGATCCGTGTAGCACCATCTTTCATCACGTCATCCATGGATTTGGCATTCGACAAAATGTCCCATTTGGGTATTGCCGCACTGAGCCCGACACCGGTCCCGGTCCCCACCGGGTGCATTGCATACACAGAGCCAAAGACATCCGGATGCCGCATACCGAAGCGGATAGCTCCGTATGCTCCAATAAAAATTCCGGTAATGCTTCTTGAGTTTCTGTTGGGTAGCGTTTTGAAATTTGCATCGATGTACGGCACCAGTTCCTGAATCACGAAATCTTCCCAGTTACCAATGGCCGGAGAGTTTACGTACCACGAACTTCCGAGCGGGGTATTCATATCAACCGCAACGAGAATAAATTTCTCGATTACACCCGCCGCAATGGCTTGATCAAAGAGGCCCTGGGCGTCTCTGTGATCAAAATCGAAACGGTAGCTTTCCTCAAAAGGGTTAGGAAGAAAATAGATTACCGGATAGCGCTGTGTTGAAGACTCATAGCCGGCAGGAAGATAGACCAGCATCTTCCTTGTGGGATCGATAGCGGTTTTATTATGGGCAATATTTTCTGACCGCAACTCTCGGGCTATGATTTGGCTCTTTGCAGAAGCCGCAAAGGTCGGAACCGCATTCAGGAAAGAAAGCGCGAAAGCGAACGTAAAAACCAGCACATTGCGCGTTCGTGCTGAGATCACTGTTTCTTGCTTCGTTCTCATTTCATTTTTCATTTCTAGTTCGTCCAACCTCGCCGATCCGGATGTCCACAGCCCCACTCAATTGGTTGTCTGCCCTGGCTGTTTTGTCGGCAGTTTTTGCGCGCTCCTTGGTATCGATACCACCAGATCGAGAATACCGAACGCAGGGTCGAGCGTCGCCCTCAATTCCAGAAAAGTTCCATTGTCCAACCAGTAATACATCGTCGAAATTCCCTTCGCTTCCATTTTTGTATATGGTCCAAAGGAAAGCGTAAGCGTACCCAGGAGCTTTTCGCGAAACTCATAAGGGAAATATATTTGTATTTCTCGCATACCCCCAGTCGCTGGATCGAAACCGTACGCGAGTACCTTTCGGTCGCGAGCGATTCCGAAGAGCGGCTGCTCGTTTTGCATCTCGTATAGACGCTCTCCGGGGCCGACTGCAAATACATGGAAGCCTTCCGGATGCAGATTCACTACCTTGGCGAGCGAGGTTCCCCACGCAACATCCGCGAATCCCTGAGCAAACTTATCGGCAAGTGCGCCAGCGTGCGACGCATGAGGCAGCAGCGCAAGTAACAAGAAGATTTTGCAGCAACGCATTGGGCTTACTCCCTTCTCCCGCAGCAGATAGTACCGTGCACCGGGAACGACTGCTTCGGGGTCTGCGATTCATCGCTGCGACTGCCGTCACCGGCACGTTGTCTGCCCGAGTTGGCGCCACAAGTAGGTAAATTCCACCGCGCGGGCAGTCGACCTGAGATGCCAATCGCCCGGCGCCGGCCCCCCCGCAAGTTCCCAATAGTGTCCGCCCTGCCCGTCCTCAAAGTACAGATTATCGTGTCCCTTCTCCGTGAGAAGGGCCGAAAACCGCCGCGCCTGGCCGGGCAACACGCGGTCATCATCCGACGAGGTGATGATCAGAGCCGTAGGGTAGCGGACATTCGACGGCGCAATGTTTTGCATCGGTGAATAAGTGCTCAAGTATTGGCGCGCGACACTGTCGCGAGGATCGCCATACTCGGCCGTCCAGGTGGAACCTGGCGGGAATTCGATGAAATTCAGCATGTCGGTCAGAGGTCCGCCGACGATGACGGCATTCATGAGCTGCGGGTCGCGCTCCATGACCGCTGCGGCCATCAGTCCACCATTGGAACGACCCAAGATTCCTGTGCGGCTCGGCTGAGTGACCCCGCGGCTGTGCAAGTCCCTGAGGACCGCAGCCATGTCATCGAACGCCAGATACCGCTTGTCTCGCATGATTCCCCAATGCCACTCGGGCGCGCGCTCGCCGCCGCCGCGAAGATAGGCATGCACATAGACGCCGCCGCGCTCCAGCCAGAGCTTTCCAAACAGCGGCTCGTAGCGGGGTGTCAGCGCAACGTCGTATCCCCCGTAGCCATAAACCAGGGTCGCCGAACAGCGGTCGAACTTGAGGTCTCGGCGGCGGGTGACGCTGTAGGTGATGAGTGTGCCGTCGGAACTGCGCGCCTGGTTGTACTCAGTGAGGAGGTTGGACGCATCGAACAATGCGGGCTGTTGATAAAGGGGCTGCTTTTCTGCTCCGGTTTGCGGATCAACCTGCACAATCCGATCTGGCAGCAGCGGAGACTGTTCATGCAGCAACAACTGGCCCTGCGCAAAATCCATTATCTGGATGTATCGTCCACCCGGCAGCGGAATGGTCCGCGCCTCCCATGCGCCTGCTTTGCGCGGCGTCAGCTCAACCAGCCGGCTCGCATAGTCGTGGAGCAGTTCAACAAACAGGCGTCCGTCGCTGGATCGGGTGCTGCGAATCGCATCATCGCCCGTGGGGGCATAGATCACTTCGACTGATGAAACCTTCCCCTCGCGCATCAGTGTGTTCAGATCGATCGCCGCCAAAGTCCCGTTGGGCACCACGACCCCGCTCTCCAAGGTCCAGTCCCGGTTCGGACGGATCAACAGCTTGCCCGCGTGAACGCCCATGACAGCCGCGGCTTCCGGCAAGGCAAGCGGACGCGAGTTTCCATCGAGCGAGACCAGCTGATATTCGCGCCGCTCGAAGTCTTTGTGCCGCGCGGCGACGAAGTTGCCGGAGGCCGCTGCCTTGACGAGCTCGGCATTTACACCGGCGTCCGAGTCGCGGCCTTCAAACAACGTGCGTGACGATCCCAAGGGCGTGCCACGCCGCCATACTCGGATCGTGCGCGCAGTCAGCCCCTCCGTCATTTCGCTGCGAATGAACGCAGGCGCGACGAGCAACGTGTCCGCGTCATACCACCACGCCTCTGTCCTGCTCTCCGGGATGTGGAAGCCATTGCGGACGAACTGTTTGGTGTTCAGGTCGAATTCCCGTTGCTCGGCGGCGTCCTTCCCATTGCGAGACAGGGAGATGAGACAGCGGTTCTCAAGACAATCGGCACCGGCGAATATGAATCTGGCATGCTCCGCTGCCGCGAGCGCCTGGACGTCGATGACGGTCTCCCAGTTCGGCGCTCCAGCAAGATAGTCACCTCGCCTGGTACGCCGCCACACCCCGAACGGACTGTCACGGGTCTGCCAGTATTGGTAGACGTGGTCACCCATGAACGTTACCGGTGTGAGACGGCCAGGGTCAGTCAGGATGTCGGCCGCCGCGCTCTCAAAGGTTGCGAAGCGCGGATCTGCACGCAACTGCGTCAGGGTTTGCGAGTTCCGCTCCTCCAGCCACTTGATGGTCTGGGCACCGTGATCGTTGAGCCAGGCAGGCCCATGCTCCGGCGCGCCGTGCGCAAAGGCTGCCAGCAGCACAAATGACACGACCGACATTCGAGCAAGGCTATTCACGCGGATTAAATCTCTCCCGATTATTCGAGGTTCTCGTTAGAACAGCCCGACGATGCGGCCTTTTTCGTCGATATCGATGTGCTCCGACGAGGGCACTTTAGGCAGACCGGGCATGGTCATGATGTCGCCGCACACCATGACGACGAACTCGGCGCCCGCGGCGAGCCGAACCTCGCGGATGTTGACGGAGTGGCCGGACGGCGCGCCCCGCAGCTGCGCGTCGGTCGAGAACGAGTACTGGGTCTTGGCGACGCACACCGGGTAGTGTCCGTAACCGCCTTCCTGCAGCTGCTTGATCTCTTTGCGCACCTTGCTGTCGGCGGTGATCTCGGCGGCGCCGTAGATCTTGGTCGCGATCGCCTTCATCTTTTCCCACAGCGGCAGCGCGTCGTCGTAGACAAAACGAAACTCCGCTTGCCGTCGCTCGGCGAGTTCGACCACCGCGCGCGCAACTAATTCGGCTCCGGCGCCCCCCTCGGCCCAGTGCCGGGCCGAGATCACCGGCACCTGCAGGTGCGAAAGCTTGGACTGCAGCAGCTTGAACTCGGCCTCGGTGTCGAAGGTGAAATGATTGACCGCCACGACGCAGGGGAGGCCGTAGTGCTCATGCACATTGTTCACGTGCCGCTCCAGATTGGCGATGCCCTTCTCGAGTGCCGCCAGGTTCTCCTTGTTGACCTCCTTGAGATCGCAACCGCCGTGGTACTTGAGCGCGCGGATGGTCGCGACGAGAACCAGCGCCGCCGGTTTCAGTCCCGCCTTGCGGCACTTGATGTCGATGAACTTCTCCGCGCCCAAGTCAGCGCCGAATCCGGCCTCGGTCACGACGTAGTCGGCCATCTTGAGCGCCGCCTGCGTCGCCAGCACCGAGTTGCAGCCGTGCGCAATGTTCGCGAACGGGCCGCCGTGGATCAAAGCCGGGTTGTTCTCGAGCGTCTGCACGAGATTCGGCTTCAGCGCCTCCCGCAAGAGAACCGTCATCGCTCCCGCGGCCTTCAGATCGCGCGCCCGTACCGGCTTTTGATCGCGCGTGTAACCGACGACGATGTTGCCGAGCCGGTGCTTGAGGTCCTGGAGGCCGGTGGCGAGGCAGAAGATGGCCATGACCTCAGAGGCCACCACGATATCGAAGCCGTCCTGCCGCGGGTAGCCGTTGCCGGGACCGCCGAGCGCGGCCGTGATGTCACGCAACGCGCGATCGTTCATGTCCATCACGCGCTTCCAGGTGATGCGCCGCACGTCAATGCCAAGCTCGTTGCCGTGGTGGATGTGGTTGTCGAGCAACGCGGCCAGCAGGTTGTTGGCGAGCGCAATGGCGTTGAAGTCGCCCGTGAAGTGCAGGTTGATGTCTTCCATCGGTACGACCTGGGCCATGCCGCCGCCGGCGGCTCCACCCTTCATGCCAAATACCGGTCCCAAGCTCGGCTCGCGCAGGCAGATCACCGCCTTCTTGCCGATGCGATTGAGCGCATCGCCGAGGCCCACCGTGGTCGTCGTCTTGCCCTCGCCGGCCGGCGTTGGGCTGATCGCCGACACGAGAATCAGCTTGCCGTTCTTGCGCTCCTTCAAGCTGTCGATGAAGTCGAGCGAAATCTTCGCCTTGTGACGGCCGTACGAGTCAAGCACGTCCTCGGGGATGCCGAGCCGAGCCGCGATCTCGCTGATTGGTTTGAGAGTTGCCGCCTGCGCAATTTCGATATCTGAACGCACTGCATCCACCTGTCGTTGTTCCCGCTTGGGCGGGCAAATATATTGTATCTAAGTCGCCAACGGAGCCCATTCTAGATCCCTCGCTCACCTTGGGCTCGACTCCCGGCGCGACAGCTTTCGCTCCGCGGCGAACTCGGCAACGCGTGCCCGGCAGTCTTCGGCGCTGAGTTTCATGAGGCCACCCGCTACCGCGGCCTCAATCCCGGCCTCGGTCACGATGAAGTCCATGAGCACATCGTGCGGTTGGGGCTCGATGGTCGCGATCCGCGACAGCTCAAAGGCAAGTCCCACTGCAAGCGGTTTCGGGTGGAGCGCGGCGAGCGTGCGATCGAAATACCCGCCGCCGTAGCCGAGCCTATCGCCCTGCGAGCCGACGCCGAGCGCCGGGATCAGCAGGGCGTCGGGAGTGAGTAAGGAGGTGCCGTCGGGAACGGGCAGGTCGTACACGCCGTTGGCCATGGCGACCCCCGGCCACCACTCGCGGAACTCAAGCGGTTGGTCCTTGGCCACCACCGCAGGCAGCACCGCGCGAACGCCGCGCCCCCGCAGATCGGTAACGAATGGCCGCGCATCGAACTCACCTTGGAAAGGCCAATAGAAGCCCACAATCATTCCCTCGAGCGCGCTGAAGCCTCCGCGCAGCGACTCCTCGATCAGCGCACTCCAGCGCGCGTGGTCGGCGGCGGGGGCTGCGCGACGACGCGCGATCAGCGTTGCGCGCTCGGCATTGCGGCGCTTCTTAAGATCAGCGGGCACAGATGGCATTCGATGTCGCACCTCGCGGCAGCTTGCAATAGTCAAATCAGGAAAAATATAGCGTTTCGCCGAAGTTAACCACAAACCAAGGTAATCGACGAGACATCTGTGCTTACAGACAGATGGGATACGGTGCCGGCTGAGGGATTACCCGGCGCTGCGCGCCTCGCACTGAAGTCCATCTACGGGTGCGAGAGTTCGCGCGGCATCAGCCGTGCAGCTTGTTGGCGACCTCCGCAATCTTGCGGCCCTGATAGCGCGCACCGACCAGCTCGTTCGTAGTCGGCACACGCGAGCCATCAGCGCCGGTAATCGTCGTAGCACCGTACGGAGAACCACCCGTAATCTCGTCAAGGGTCATCTGACCCGCATGGCCGTAATCGAGGCCGACGATCACCATGCCGAAGTGCAAGAGATTGGTGATAATCGAGAACAGCGTCGTTTCCTGCCCACCATGTTGCGTGGCGGTTGACGTGAATGCGCCGCCGACCTTACCGTGCAACGCTCCGCGCGCCCAAAGGCCCCCGGCCTGATCCAGGAAATTGGCCATTTGCGACGACAGTCGTCCGAACCGCGTGCCAACGCCAATGATGATGGCATCGTAAGCGGCAAGGTCGTCGATCTTCGCGACCGGCGCGGCCTGATCAAGCTTGAAGTGAGAGTCGCGCGCCACCTTGTCGGAAACGAGTTCGGGAACCCGTTTGATATCGACCTGCGCGCCTGTTTCTCGGGCACCCTCGGCGACGGCCGCCGCCATGGCTTCTATATGCCCGTATGACGAATAATAAAGCACCAGAACTTTCGACATGATTCTCTCCCGGCGCGCCCTAGACCCGGTTCTCCTCGGCGAATATCTGCCCCATCACTCTCACAAGTTCGGGATCGGAAAAGTCGAACAGGCCCCCGTTGCCGCTCACCCACTGAAAAGTGTGCAGCAGCCGAGTGATTTTCCATTGCCCGTCGATACGCGCGAAGCTGTTCTCGTACCACCCGTTTTGAGTGTATTCGCTGTCGCCGCCGTCTGTAGCCTTCCAATGCCGCGCCACCATGTAGATCACCGCGGTCGCCTGGTCGCCCTCGATGCTCACCGCAAAATTCGAATACTGATGATGGCGCCGCACCGGACTCAAGATCACTTCGGCAAACCGCGTCCACAAGTCCGCATCGACGTAGACCTCCGGCTGTCCCGTCAGTCTCTCGAAGTTGACCCGGAACCGGTCTGCGAAGCAGCCGCGGTACAGCTTCCAGTCGCCCAGATCGAGCGCGCGGCCGAAATTCAGCATCACGCGCTCGATCTCGGACCGCGTCCACAGTGTTTCGATCATTTGTGCCTGGGTGACCATGAGATCAGTACTTCACCGAAAACCGCGCTCCAAACGTCCTCGGGTCTTCGAGATACGCCGTAGCAGGTCCGGGCACACCGGCGGCGGCGGTTGCCGCAATCACCGCCTTGTTCGTTATGTTCTTGATCCACAGCCCGGCGCTCCAAGAATCGGCATCATAGGTCAGCGAGGCATCGCCCTTGTTCGACGATGTTTGCTCGGTGCCCTTGTTGTGCACATAGTCCGCCCACCACTTGCTTTCGAATCGCCAGTCGATGTGCGCGCGCAGCGTAGCCGAGCCGAGCGGCATATTGTGGGTATAGCCAGTTTGGATGACCCAATCCGGCGCATATGCGGTAGCCAGCCCGTTGAAATTGACGCCGTTCGTATCGACCACGTCGATGTTGCGTGCATGCGAATACGCAATGTTCAAGTTGGCTTGATCATCGGTAAATACTCGGGTGAGTATGTCGAGTTGATTGCCTTTGATGGCCACTTTGTCGCCGTTGAAAATGAGGTTGTACGGTGCGGAAATATCGTAGGATTGAATGATCAGATTGTGGAAGTCGTAGTAGTAGATCTCATCATTGATTTGCAGACGGTCGTCCAGCCAGCGCGACTTGATGCCCACGGTGTAGGATTTGAGCTCCTCCGGTTTGACTTCGTTGCTGAAAGTGGGTGTATCGGGCAGTGCGTTGAATGTTCCGGTCTGAAAGCCGGTCTGCACGACGCCGTACACCATCACTTTCGGCGTTAAATCCTTCTCGACTCCCACCTTCCAGTCGAAGTGATTGTAGGTCTTGTCGAATTCATACGGCAGTCCGCCGAGGGCGACGACTTCAAAGCCGTGCGCTGTTCGCTGGGTGGAACTGCCGCGCCCGCCGCCGGTGATTCGAAACGTGTCCGTAATGCTGTACGTCAACTGGCCAAAGGCGGCGTAGCCCTGCAAGCGATCGCCGTCGACATTTGTTTGGTAGAAGCTGAACGGCAGATTGGTGAACAGGAATTCCGAGCCGCTGTTGCGGGAATTATAATAATAAAGACCGCCGAGCCACTTAAACGGCCCATTTCCCGTGCTGGCGAGGCGTAGTTCCTGCGTCAATTGGTTGTAGTGAGCTGTGTTGGTCGATTGAATGGCGCTCAGCCAATACAAGGGGCGCGCGTCGAGATACAGATACGACGGTATGTAACTTAAAGTCGCGCCGTCAAATTGATAGTCGATCTGACCGCCGACGGTGTCGGTCTTGTAGTGGTTCCGCTGCGCGTCGGTCGTGCCAAAGGGAGCGGCATACGGACCCGTGCGCGTATCGTTCCAGACATTGCCGTAGAAATAGCACATCTCGCAGTAGCTGCCGTCAATCGGGCTCGAGCCCTTGTTGACCAGATTCTCCGTAAAGCCCCGCTTCGTGGCGCCTTGCGCAAACAGGTAGATGGAAAGCCGATCTGAAGGGTTGATGATGGTCGACAAGCGTGCGCTCAGATCATCCTTCGAGAACGCTCCGGTTTCCTCGTAACCCGTGTTATAGGCGTAATCCACCGCCAGGCGCAGCGCCACGCTGTCGCTCGCCTTGACATTCTGCGTCGTGGTGACATGGACCAGGGAGTGGTTGCCGACCTCGAGTACCGTTTCACCGTCGTTGTTGAAACCCGGTTTCGCCGGCGTGAGATTGATGGTACCGCCGATGGCGCTACGGCCGTAAAGGGTGCCCTGCGATCCCGGCAGGATCTCGAGCTGCTGCACATCGAAGAACGCCGCACTCGTGGCCTCGCGCGGCAGATAGACGCCGGCGAAGTTGAAGGCCACATTGGGTTCGACGTTCGGAAAGTCCAGGTTGGCGCCGACGCCACGAACGAACACCTGCGTATTGTTGCCTTCCGCCTGAAAGCGTACGGAGGGCACTATCATTTGCGCTTGGCGTAGATCCGTAATGCCGGCGTCAATCAATATATCGGCGGGCAGCGCGGTAACCTGGGCGGCGGTCTTTTGCAGGTTCTGTGTTTGCTTTTCGGCGGTCACGGTAATCTCCGCCAGCGCTTCGGTGGCGGGCGGCGTTTCCGCCGCACGCGCAAATCTTGCATCGACGCCGGCCAGCAGCGCTGACACCGTGCCGATGTAAATAATAGTGCGAACCATTGAACTCCCCTTGTCGATTTTTAAGTCAGATAGTGAGAGCGATACCAATCGTTGATCTCGCCGCCGGTCGTCAGCCAGACGCCCGCATGAGCCGCGATATGGGCCAGCGCCGGCTCAATGTGTTTCATGCGAAAAGGGTGTCCCGATATGAACGGATGCACCGAGATCGACATGACGCGCGGCCGCGCGTTGCCTTCCTCATAGAGCACATCGAATTGGTCCTTGATCATTCGGCCGAACACTTCCGCCGACGTGCCCTTGACCATGATGGCCGGCACATCGTTGATCTCGAGCGTGTAGGGCATGGTCAGCAGCGATCCGCGCTTGACGCGCATTTGCACCGGCAATTCGTCGTGGGTGTAATTCGAGACATACTCGATGCCCGCCTCGGCCAGCAGATCGGGAGTATGAAAGCTCTCGGCCAGTGCCCAGCTCAACCAGCCCTTGGGACGCTTGCCGGTGGCCTGTTCAATGATCCCGACATTTTTCTGGATGAAGGCCCGTTCCTGATCCTCCGACATCAGTGTCGTAACGCTGGTATTGTTGTCGCCCTGCGCGCCCCATTCCCAATTGCGGTCATTGCCTTCGCGAATGATCAGTGGATATTCGCGGCACACATCGCTCTGCAGGTTCACGGTGCCGCGGAAGCCGTGACGATCCATGGCTTGCATGATTCGCCACAATCCGACCCGGTTGCCGTAGTCGCGCCAGCCGTGATTGAGGATGTCCGGGCTGAACTGCATGGTGCCCGGATACACCGCGTGCGCCGGAGCGGTCGAGCCGAATGGCGCGTGTTCCACGTTGACGTATAGGATCACCGCCAGCCGCTCGCCTTTCGGGAAGCGCACCGGTTTTCGGTGGATGATGGGCTCGAAATCGTAGCGCGGTGATTGCGTCGACTTCGCCGTGCCGGTCTCCGCCATGATCGCCCCCCTGAACAATCCGTCTCTTTATTTGCCCCGCGCGACCGATTGACGATCGCGATTTATGGGCGATCACCTTAGCGTGGTGCGATCTCGGCGACGAATGACAAGCGGCAATAGACTGTATTTCCCGACGCTATACGCGATGAACGGATGATCGCTGGAGATAGCGTGCGTTGCGCGCGCCTCACCAGGCCATCACGCCGCCATCCACCCGGATGTCGGCGCCGGTCACATAAGAAGCATCGCTGCCGGCCAGGAACGCCACGACACTCGCTACTTCCCCGGGTTGACCCATGCGATTCATCATGGCACGGCCCAGCTGTTTCTTGGACCATGCGGGGTCGTCGAGTATGAATCGTGTCTGGTTGGTTTCGATCGTGCCCGGTGATACGGAGTTGGCCCGGATTCCATGCATCCGCCCCTCCATCGCAAGGTGCCGGGTCAGAGACAGTACGCCGCCTTTGGCTGCCGAATGAGCAAGCCCCGGCAACAATTCCAGCCCCATCCAGGCGGAAATCGACGCCGTGTTCACGATGGCGCCCTTGGATTTCACCAACTCCGGCCAAGCCGCCCGCGTCAGCAGGAACACCAGGTTCAATTCCTCGTTGATGGTCTTGTACCAAGTGTCATCGTTCATCTCGCCGATCCACGCGAAATAGGCCATCGCGCCATTATTGAACAGCACGTCGACGCTGCCGAAGCGATTCACGGTTTCAGCCACGAGCCGTTCGCATTGGGCCTTGTTCGTGAGATCCAACGGATGGATGGAAATCATACGGCCGCCCGCTTGCTCGACCAAGCGCACCGTCTCCTCCGCACCCAGCACGGCGATATCGCAGCCGACGACATTGGCGCCCTCAGCCGCGAAGCGTAGCGCCGTGGCACGCCCGATGCTGCCGCCTGAACCGGTCACGATGCAGGTCTTGCCGGCCAACCGCTGATTGATATTTGTCATGCAGATTTCTGCGCGGCGCTGAACAACGGGGCCAAGTCGATGAAGATCCAAAGGCGGTCGATCTTTTGACCGCCGACGCGCCTTAAATGACTCGCCACCGGCATGCTGACCTCGCTGCCATCCCGTCGTGTGTACGTGACGACGGCCATCTGCGCGGCGAGATCACCCGATGACACCAGCGCCTCGCGCCGATGCCGCATGCCGCTGAGCGAGCTGAAGAACTCTCGGAAGGATTGCTCCGCCGCTGTTTTTCCGCGAATCGGCGGCGCATTGCCAAACCGCACTTCGATCGTATCCGCAAACCACGCGATCAGCTTCTCGACAACGAGCGTGTCGGCATCGCGAAAAAAAGCGTTCGTCCAATCGTCGTCGGCAGTTCCCGCAGCGGTATTGGCGTGCAGTTTGTCGCGCCCATCCTCATCGACTGTCCGTCGGACGGCAGCGAGGGTCGAGGCGACTGCGCCGAAATAAGCTCCTTCCATCTGGGCGAAATGCTTCTGTTCCGCATCGCTTCCTTCGGGAATGCCTTTTTTGGTGAGCCCGAACGAAAACGTCAACGTAAGATTGCCCTTCTCGTCCTCGCCGATGATATTTTCGATCCGGCCGAGTTCATCGCCGCCGATTCGATCGAATATCACACGCGACTCGGGTTCGAAACTGACCTTTTCCCGAAGCGGAACGTCCTTCAGAAGAATATCGCGGATCAGCCAGCCCTCGCCTCGTTCGATGACTTCGCATTTGCTCATGATCGGCACATAGGGCAGTGCGTTGTTGGCCTTCATCAACAGGCCGGCCCATACGTCATGGCGGCTCAGAGTGGTCTTCGACGGCTCGTTGACGAGAATAGTGCGGCTGAGTTTGTACACGAATTACCCCGTTTAGTTTGCGAAGTTGCGGGCTTGGGCCATGACGATGTTTCCTTCTGACCGCTGATCAGGTCGCAAGGTATCCTCCATCCACGGCCAACGCGGCCCCGTTCATGAATGAGGCATCGCTGGAAAGCAGCCACTTGACCGACTCCGCGATCTCGGAGGGCTGACCAAAACGGCCGATCGGATGGCGTTCCAGGATTTTGTCGAATATGGGTTTGAAATTCGCATCGTCCACCAGGCGAGAAATCATCGGCGTAAGCGTGATGCCCGGCAGTACGGCATTCACCCGAATGCCCCGCGCTCCGTAGTCCGCCGCCGCGGCACGCGTCAGCCCGATGACCCCGTGCTTAGCGGTGATGTATTCCCCGGCGTTCTTGATGGCGACTTGCCCGAGCGACGAAGCCGTGTTGACGATGGCGCCCCCGCCGCTCGACAGCATCGCGATCACTTGGTACTTGATGCACCAGAAGACGCTGGTCAAATCCACCCTGATCGCCCGTTCCCATTGCTCGGTCGTCAGTTCATGCAAGGGGACCGCGCACTGTTCGAGGCCGGCATTATTGAACGCGCCGTCCAACCGGCCGTACGTGGATACGGCCTTCGCAACCAGTGCCTGTACGTCGCCCTCACGGGCCAGATCGGCCTTGACGAAGGCCGCGGTACCGCCGTTGGCCGACACCGCCTCGACGGTCCCCTTGCCGGCCTCCTCGTTGATATCGGTGACGAGCACCTTGGCGCCGGCCGCGGACAAGACCAGACAAGCCGCTCGGCCTATCCCGCCCCCTGCCCCCGTCACAATGAGGGACTTACCCCGAAGAATTCCAGCCATTTTGTTCTCGATTTATTTGCTCACGCGCTCGCGCTGATTGCGGAGGCCTTAGCCCATCGCCATCCGACGATAGGTGCCCACGGAATCCGGGTCAAATCACCTCTCGAAATGACCGGAATATCCGGCAGGCATGACGTCTTTAGGTGCTGGCGTTCAGCACTCGGGGAGCAACGTAGGGAGGGAGGGTCGATGCCCTGTCCCTGCCATAGAGACGCAAGAAGATGCTGCGCAGCCAGCGATTTCCGGGGTCGGCGTGAAATCGATCGTGCCAGTACTGCGCAATGGAAAATGGAGGAATATCAATGGGTAGATCGAGCACGTTGACATCGACCAAGTCTACGCAGGCGAGCGCAAGCCGGTGCGGCACCACCACCAAGAGATCGGTATTCGACACGATCGAGGTCAGGCCCATGGTGTGCGCGACGAGGACGGCAACGCGGCGCTCCACCCCGGCCGACCAGAATGCCTTGTCCACGACACTGTCTTGCGAGCTATGTCCGCCGCCCGAAGGGTGATATACCAAGTGGGGCGTCGCCAGAAATTGCTCGAACGAGAGCCTTTCGCGGATGACGGGATGATTTGCGCGCACCATGCCCACATAGTGTTCCTCGAACAACACCTGTTGATGGATGGTCCCTTCGAACTCCTCGAAATATCCCACTGCCAGATCTACGTCACCGGATTCGAGCGCCACACCGCGCATCCGCGAGGGAGGCACTTGGACGGTATGGATATTCACCGAGGGTGCCTCGCGGGCTATCAATTCGAGCAGTTTGGGCAAGAATACCGTCTGCCCGAGGTCGCTGAGAAAGATGCGAAACGTGCGATCCGAAGTCATCGGATCGAAACCCAGCTGCCGCTCGATGGCGTGGTGGACTTCACTTAATGCGTGGCGAATGGGGCCGGCCAGCGCCTCGGCGCGCGGCGTCGGTGCCATCCCCTCATTGGTGCGCACAAACAGAGGATCATCCAGCAACTCACGCAGTCGATTGAGCTGCTTGCTCACCGCGGGTTGCGTCAGATGCAAATTGGACGCAGCCACTGTTACGCTGCGCGTGTGGAAGATTGCATCGAACACGTGCAATAAATTGAGATCCAGCCGGTTAAAGCTCATAACTCACCCCTTGCACGCATACTACCGTCGTCGCGTGCGCCTCGCACCTTTCAAACCAGAAATTCAGCTTTTCGACATCATGCGCATTATGTCGATCCTGTATTGACGGTATATCGAGTTTTCATTAGACCCTCACCATGGCCTTACGTAATGTCACGGGCCAAATGAGCGGTACGACGTTTTTGCACTTTATCAATAATTCCTTCGTTGCCTCGGCACCGGAGCGGTATTTCGACAAACATTCCCCCGTCGACGGCAGCTTACTCGGCAGCGTCGCGGAAGGCGGCGCGGCCGAGGTCGATGCCGCGGTGCGGGCAGCTCGTACGGCCCTGTCAGGTCCTTGGGGGCGCATGAGCCTCGCACAGCGAACCGAGATGCTGTACGCCGTTGCCCGGGAGATCGATCGCCGCTTCGATGACTTTCTCGATGCCGAGGTCGCCGATACGGGAAAGCCTCGGTCCATCGCCTCGCACGTCGACATCCCGCGGGGCGCGGCCAATTTCCGCGTGTTTGCGGATGCCGTTAAAAACGTGCCCACCGAATTCTTCGAAATGACAACGCCGGAAGGACGCAAGGCCTTCAACTACTCCGTGCGCGCGCCCAAGGGCGTCATCGCGGTGATATGCCCGTGGAATCTGCCCTTGTTGCTGATGACCTGGAAGGTTGCACCGGCGCTTGCGTGCGGCAACACGGTGGTCGTCAAGCCCTCGGAGGAAACCCCCGGAACGGCGACTCTGCTGGGCGAGGTCATGCAAACCGTGGGCGTGCCGCCGGGAGTCTATAACGTGGTGCACGGCCTGGGCGCCGACTCGGCGGGCGAACACCTGACCCGACACGCCGGAGTCGATGCAATCACCTTTACCGGCGAAAGCGCGACCGGGTCCGCCATCATGAAAGTTGCGGCGGAAGGCATTCGGCCGGTGTCCCTGGAACTGGGCGGCAAGAATCCGGGCATCGTATTCGCAGACTGCGATTTCGAGGCCGCCGTTGCCGGCATCGCGCGCGCCTCATTTTTGAACACGGGGCAAATCTGTTTGGGCACCGAGCGTGTCTATGTGGAGCGGCCGATATTTGATGAGTTTGTCGCTGCGCTCAAGGTCAAGGCAGAGACCATGCGGCCCGGCCACCCTTCCGACAAGGCCACAGGCATCGGGCCGCTCATTAGCTTGGCGCACCGTGACAAGGTCTTGCGCTACTACAACCGTGCGATGGAAGACGGCGCGAACTTGATTTGCGGTGGTGGCATACCTCAGATGCCGGATTCCTTGAGGGGCGGCGCCTGGATTCAGCCGACCATCTGGACCGGGTTGGCCGAGAACTCAGCGGTGGTGCGCGAGGAGATTTTTGGGCCCTGCTGTCACATTCGACCGTTCGATGACGAGGACGAGGTGGTTCGCCTGGCCAACGACACGCCCTATGGACTGGCGGCGACCATTTGGACTCGCGACGTGGGCCGCTCGTTTCGACTGGGCACTTCGATCACGGCGGGCATCATCTGGATCAATTCCTGGTTTTTGCGCGATTTGAGAACTCCCTTCGGCGGCTCGAAGCAATCGGGCATTGGACGTGAAGGCGGAGTGCATTCGCTCGAGTTCTATACCGAACTGCGCAATGTGTGCGTTGCGACCTGACTTCGATGGCACTACCCATGCGAGAACAGTCCTACCGATTGGCCACCTACGTTCGCAGCAATGACGAACCGCGCGCCGGCATCGTCGTGGACGATGCGCTACTCGATGTGAGCGCCCTGCTGGCGAAGAGTGTCGTGAAATCCTCGGGCGCATCGCCCAGCCAGGTGCTGCAAGTGCTCGAGCAGTGGCAGCGACTCCATCCCCTTCTTCAGCAGGCGGCGCGTGACGCGCGCGCCGGAAAGGCCGGCGTCAACGCCATCCCGGTGCACGACGTCAGATTCCTCGCGCCCATTTTATACCCGGGCACGATATTCTGCGCCGGCGCCAATTACCGCGATCATGTCGCCGAGATGTCCAAGGCCATGAACCTACCGGCCGAACCCGACCCTCATGAAGTCGGCCTCAAGCCATGGCATTTCATCAAGGCCTCGGCCGGATGCGTGCGCGGAACCGGGGAACTGATACGACTGCCATCCTATTCCAACAAGGTCGACTGGGAGGCTGAGATTGCGGTCATCATCGGGCGGGAATGCCGGGACGTCAGCACGGAACAGGCCATGGGGTTCGTAGCAGGACTCAGCATCGTGAACGATTTATCGGCGCGCGATCACCTCAAGCGCGCCGGCGTAGCGGTCGATTCGCCGTTTCGCTTCGATTGGGTAAGCCAGAAATGTTTCGACGGCGCGCTTCCATTCGGCCCCTGGATATGCCCGCTCGACGACATCGATGACATCGAGAAGCTCGGGATTCGTCTTTGGGTGAATGAGGAACTGATGCAGGACTCTTCGAGTTCGAACATGATTTTCTCGGTCGCGGAACAGATTGCGCACTTGAGCTCGCGGCTTACGCTGCGGCCCGGCGACGTGATCGCGACAGGAACTCCCGCGGGCTGCGGCACGCCTCGCGGAATCTTCCTGAAGGCCGGTGACCGGGTGAAGATCAGCGTCGACCATTTGGGAACGCTGATCAACGACTTCGGCAATTGAACCAGAGAGACATTCCATGACCGAAGACACACGTCACTGGAGTTGTTATACGACGACGCCGGCGCGTTCACTGGAGATTTTCGAAGACGCGCGGCCACGCTGCCCGGTGGCGCGCAGCAGCGAGCACGACGGCTTTTACATGCTTTTGAAATACGTCGACGTCAAGAACGCCATGGTGGATAACCAAACATTCTCCTCGGAGCCCCAGGTGTTGCGTCCCATGCTGCCGCGCAAACCGATCCCGGCGCTCGAGATGGATCCGCCCCGGCACGGTACCTGGCGCGCGCTCTTTAGCGCCGCGATTACCGCGAAGACGCCTCGGGAAATGGAACCTTTCGTGCGCTCGGACATCAACGCCCACATCGATGCCTTTATCGAAAAGAGTGCCTGTGACATTGTCGCCGAGCTCGCGGAACCCGTGCCTGCCGAAACGATTTGCCGACTCGTCGGCATCGATGACGCGCTCGTTCCAGCGGTACGCAAGGCCGCCATCGAAATGTTCGCAGCACAAGGCGACCCCGAGGAGTTTGGGCGAAAACAGGCTGCGTTTGCCGCGGTGACCGTCACTGAAATCCACGAGCGGCGCGCGCGCCCGCGCGAGGACTACCTCACCCGTCTCGCCAACATGGAAGTCGAGGGTCGCCGCCTCGACGACAATGATTTTGTGGTCCTGCTGGCCGCGTTCCTTGGCGCCGGACATCACAGCACGACCTCGGCGATGGCCAGCCTGATCAACGAAGTGTTCTCGAGACCTGCCGTGCGCGATTTGCTGCGGAACGAACCCGGCAAGATTCCGCTCGCAGTCGAGGAGACGCTCAGGTTGCGGCCGCCGTTTTTTGGATTCTTTAGAAGAGCCACCAAACCGGTATCGATCTCGGGCACGGAAATACCGCAGGGATGCGACGTCTACATGGGCTGGGCCGCCGCCAACCGCGACCCGACGGCATTTGAAGCGCCGACGGATTTCAAAATGCACCGGCCCCAGAACCGTCATTTGACCTTCGGATACGGTATTCATTCATGTCCGGGATCGGCGCTTGCGCGGATGGAGCTGCGCGTCTTGCTCGAGGAGCTGTTGCGCCGCACGCCTGATTTGAAAATCCAAACCGACGCACCGGTTTATCAATTTGGAGGAGGCGACTATTCCTATCTGCCGGCGCTCGAGGTCACGTTTACCGCTGGGGTACGCGAAGCATGAGTCGACGGGTTGATGGCGTCGGGTCGGCGCTCAGTCGATAGAACCACTACAAATGAGGGCTTTCAATGTCATTGGCTACCCAATTCATCAACGTAAGTCCGGTCGATGAGTCTGCGCCGGGACGTTCCTCACCCGTTCCGGGCGCGCCTTTATTGAAAAGCATTGTGTCGGCCGCGAGCGATCTGGTACCGGTATTGCGCGAGCGGGCACAGGCGACGGAGGCGGCTCGACGAGTGTCCAGCGAGACCATGCAGGATTTTCGCCAGGCCGGCATTTTCAGGCTCATGCAACCCGCTCGATATGGCGGTTACGAGTACGGCTTTACCGCGTTCATTGATGTCATCAGCGAACTGGGCCGGGGTTGCACTTCCTCAGCGTGGTGTTGCGCCATCGGCTCGATCCATCAGTGGTTGATTGCCGGCTTCCCCGAGCAAGCGCAGGACGATGTATGGCAATCGAATCCCGATGCGTTCGCGTGTGTGTCCTATGCTCCGACGGGTACCACGCAGGTCGTCGACGGCGGCTATCTCATCAATGGCCGCTGGCAATATGTGTCCAATGCCGACAATTCGGAATGGATCATCGTCGGCGCGCAGTTCCCGTCGGCGGATAAAAACGCACCCGCCGAGCCCGGATTTTTGCTCGTGCCGCGGTCCGAATGGCTCATCGAGGACAACTGGCATGTCGCGGGGCAAGCAGGTACGGGCTCGAAGACAATTTCGATCGAAACGCCGACCTTCGTCCCCGGCCATAGAAAATTGACCATAGCGCAGGCGGCCTCCGGCGCGTCGCCAGGCACCTTGGTCAACGCGAACCGAATCTATCGAATTCCATTCCTTTCGGCGCTGCCGGTGTGTCTGGTATCGCCGTTACTGGGCACGGCTCTCGGCGCCGTGGAGGAATTCATCAACTTGTGCGGCGTTCGCGTGACCCGGGGCGCAGTAGGCGGCGGCGGCAATCGGCTGAGCGAATTCTTTCCGGTTCAGTCCAAGCTTGCCGAGGCCTCGGGCCTGGCGGATGCGGCTCGGCTGCTGATTACTCGCGACACGGCTGAAGTGGAGCGAACAATCATGCAAGGGCTCCCCCTCAGCGTCGATCAGCGCATTCGTAATCGCCGCGATCACGCGTTCGGCGCCCGTCTCGCCAGAGACGCCGTCGACACCTTATTCTCTGCCGTCGGCGGAGCCGGCTTGGGACTCGATCAACCCATTCAGCGGATGTGGCGCGACTCCAATGCCATCGTGCGCCACATCACTTTGAACTGGGACGCAGTGTCAGCCATGGTGGGACAGCATTTGCTGGGCCTCACGCCGAAAGGTCAGTATTGAGAGTGGGCGAGGAGGAGACATGTATTCCTGGACGCTGATCACCGGCGACGTACCGCAAACCCCCGATGCGCGCTCGTTCCGGCAATCTCTGGCGTCGTTCCCAACGGGGGTTTGTCTCGTGACCACCGTGTCGCCGGACGGCAAACGTGAGGGCATGACCATCAATTCGTTTGCGTCGGTCTCGCTGGCGCCGCCACTTATACTCTGGAGCATTCGCGACGATGCGCGCAGTGCGGACGCCTTCATCGGCGGCCCGCATTTCATTTTGAGCGTTTTGGCGTCTTCGCAGCGTGCGATCGCCATGCACTTCGCCCGTCCGGCGCAGGACAAATTCGCCGACTGGTCGCATGACTTCGAGGAAGGTATTGGTGGATGTCCCCGGCTGCGGGAAAGCGTCGCAACCTTTGAATGCACGACGTATTCACGATACCAGGAGGGAGATCACACCATTCTCTTGGGCCGCGTCGAGAGCCATTCGAAAACTTCCGCCCTGCCCTTGGTGCTGCACATGGGCGAAATGGGTTCGCTGTCGGACCTTGCGAAAACTCTGGCCACGCGTTGAATTTAGAGGGCGCAGACTTCATGAATTCACAGAACACTACGCCCGCTACTTCACCTCAGGAGAGAGCTGCAGACAGGGTAAAACTGCTGATCGGCGGTCGCTTCATCGAGTCCAAGACCACCGAATGGGGCGATGTGGTCAATCCCGCCACCCAGGAAGTACTGGCTTCGGTCCCCTTTGCCACTGACGCCGAGATTGATGCCGCGGTGGCATCGGCAAAGGAGGCCTTTAAAACATGGCGCTTTACGCCCTTGGCCGCCCGTGCACGCATCATGTTGAAGCTTCAAGCTCTGGTGCGCCGGCACATGAATCGCATCGCACGTACCTTAAGCGCGGAACAAGGCAAAACGCTGGCGGATGCCGAGGGAGATATGCTTCGCGGTCTCGAGGTCGTCGAGCATGCCTGCTCCATCGGCAGCCTGCAGCTGGGCGAATTTGCCGAAAATGTGGCGGGCGGCGTGGACACCTATTCCATCCGCCAACCAATCGGAGTATGCGCCGGCATTTCACCGTTTAATTTTCCGGCAATGATTCCGCTGTGGATGTTTCCGATGGCCATCGTCTGCGGAAATACCTTTGTGCTCAAGCCCTCCGAGCAAGATCCATTGACGCCGATGCTGTTGGCGGAATTGGCGCTCGAAGCGGGGATACCGCCCGGGGTTTTGAACATCATTCATGGCGGCAAGCGTGCGGTGGATGCGATATGCACGCATCCACACATCGCGGCGATTTCCTTCGTCGGATCAACCGCCGTGGGCACACACGTCTACAACTTGGGCTCGCAGCACGGAAAACGTGTGCAGTCCATGATGGGTGCCAAGAATCACGCGATTGTCATGCCGGACGCGAGCAAAGAGCAATCGCTCAATGCGTTGGTGGGCGCGACTTTTGGGGCCGCGGGCCAGCGATGCATGGCGACTTCGGTGACGGTTTTGGTGGGCGAAGCGCAGCGCTGGATTCCGGATATCGTCGCTAAAGCGAAGACTTTGAGGGTCAATGCGGGCATGGAGAAAGGTGCGGACTTGGGTCCCGTGATCTCTAAGAACGCCAAGCGCCGCATATTGGATTTGGTCGCCGAAGGCGTGCGCGAAGGCGCCAAACTGGAATTGGACGGCCGTGCCATCCAGGTCGCGGGGTTCGAGAAGGGCAATTTCATCGGTCCGACGATATTTTCCAACGTCACACCCAGCATGAAAATCTACACCACCGAAATATTCGGCCCGGTGATGGTGATTCTCGGCGTGCAAACGTTGAAAGACGCCATCGACCTGGTGAACGCCAATCCCTTCGGCAACGGCACCGCCATTTTTACCCAGAGCGGCGCCGCCGCTCGTCGATTTCAGAATGAAATCGACGTGGGTCAAGTCGGCATCAATATACCCATTCCCGTGCCCGTGCCGTTCTTCAGCTTCACTGGATCCCGTGGCTCGAAACTGGGCGATCTGGGACCCTACGGCAAGCAAGTCATTCAATTCTATACGCAGACCAAAACCGTGACGTCACGATGGTTTGAAGACAGCGCGCTGCCCGGCAGCGTTAACACGACGATCAGCTTGAAGTAGTTTTCGCCGCGCAACCCAATAGCGTTCTATTGGCTCATCTCGGTTCGCAATGCATCGAGACCCTGCACGAAGATGCGCACATCGACATTGCACGCGACGAACTGATAGCCCCAGTCAAGATAGCGCTTGGCATCGGGAACTGACGTGGCAAGAATGCCGGCGGCCTTTCCGCAGGCGCGTATGGGTCCAACCGCCGCCTTGATGGCTGCCTGTACCTCGGCGTGGCCCGGATTGCCGAGATACCCCATGGAGGCCGACAAGTCCGAGGGTCCGATGAACACGCCATCGACGCCGGAGACACCCGCGATCTGCTCGAGCTGTCCAAGCGCTTCTCCGGTCTCTACCTGCACCAAAACGCAGATCTGCTCCCCAGCGGTTTTCAGATAATCGCTCGTCCGTCCGAAGTCGCCGGCGCGCGTCGTTCCCGACACGCCCCGCCGTCCATCGGGAGGATAGCGACAACTTTGTACGGCGCGATGCGCTTCTTCCGGAGTTTGTACGAAGGGCAGCAACACCGTTTGCGCCCCAATATCCAATATGCGCTTTATGAGCACGGCATCGTTCCACGCGGGCCGCACGACGGAAGCAGCCGGCCCGCAATTCGCCGCCTGCAGCAGAGGCAGCAGTCCTGCGATTTCTACCGGCGAGTGTTCTGAGTCGAACAGAATCCAATCGAAACCGGATTTCCCCAATATCTCAGCGGCGATCGGACTGCAAAAGGTGCTCCAGATTCCCAGTTGCCGTCGGCCCTCCTGGAGTGCGCTCTTGAATGCGTTGTGCGGTAAGGGCATGGCGTCACACGAACTGCACGGCGACGCCGCCGAGCGGCCCAAAATCGGCATGCAATGTGTCGCCCTTTTGCGCCCACAAGGGTCGGGTAAACGAGCCCGACAGCATCATGTGCCCCGGCTCCAGCGTGACATCGAACGGCGCGAGCTTATTGGCCAGCCAAGCGATTGCCATCGCCGGGTGGCCGAGCACGCCTGCCGCGAGTCCGGTCTCTTCGATTTCCCCATTGCGGTAGAACAAGACCCCCACCCACCGAAGATCGACATCCTGCGGCCGCACCGGCCGGCCACCGAGCACCAAACCCGCGGCCGCACCGTTATCGGCGACGGTATCGAAAATCTTTCGCGGGTTCTGCACGCGGGCATCGATGATTTCGATGGAGGGTACGATATAGTCCGTGGCACGCAGCACATCGATCAGGCCGACATTCGGCCCCTTCAAGGGTTCCTTTAAAATGAAGGTCAATTCGGGCTCCACCCGGGGCACGCAAAAATTCGCGTGTTGCACCTTGGCCCCATCCTGTATCAGCATGTCGTCGAATAAGTGTCCGTAATCCGGCTCATCGATTTGCGAGGAGGCCTGCATCGCCTTGGAGGTCAATCCAATCTTGTGACCGATGAGTCTTGCGCCGCCCGCCACTTTGAGCTCGGCCATGGCGGAAGAGATCGCGTAGGAATCAGCGATCTCGATGGACGGGAAAGTGGTCGACAGCTGCAGGCAAGGTTTTTTGGTGCGGTGTGCCTGAGTCAGGCTGGAGATGGCCTGCCGGCGCTGATCTTCAGTCATCATAGAACTATCCTCGACATTGGATTTCTCGCTTCATCTCGGAATTATCCCTGAGGCTTGGTCCGACGCTTGGTCGACTCCGGCCGCTCGAATTTGCGGCTCATATGTCCCACACCTTCCTGATCGCCCCGCTCGAACATCCAACTATAGCCGCCCGGCGGATTGGCCAGAATTTCCCAAGCGTTATCGTCGCAGTCCCAGAAGTAGAAACTGTACGTGCCGTGCTGCACCGCCGGCTTGCTGATTTTGTGGAGTTTCCATTTTTCCGCATCGCGCACCACGAGCCGATGAGCCTCGTCCACGTCATCCTCGGTCTCTACGTCCACTCCGTTGTGGTTGAGGAACGTCATTTCGCCTTTCTTTCCTTCCATCACCTGCACGACGGCATAGATATTGTTTCCGCCCAGCCGGATCCACAGCGATATTTTCGCGGGCCGGACGACTTCGAACCCCATGAATTCCTCATAAAACCGTCGCGAAAAATCCAGATCTTTGCTCTCCAGTGTTCCGTGCGACAGAAATTTGAGATTGAGTGTCGACTGCTTTTTCATTGCGGGCGCCGGTTGCTCGGTCTTTTCCGCTTCAGCCTTAGATTCGCTCATAAACCCCCCGTGAGTTGTTCACAATTCCGGATCGCCCGCGGACATCCAATTCCACATTCGTTGCAGCATCGATCCGGCATCGATCGCCCGATCGCGCGCTTCCTCTGCGGTGAATACCAGCGGCTCGAGTCCGGTATTCAGCACCGCCAATTCGACCCTGGCCGCATCTTCGAGATACCAGGCCAGCGCCACAGCTTCCTCGAGCGTCGCACCCGCGGTGATGGCGCCATTGCCGCGCATCACTATTGCCCGCGCCCCGCCCATGCGCTCAGTCAGGGCGGCGGCACTTGCCTCGTCGCGTACGAGACGAGGGTCCGAGTGCAGCGGCGGGCACGGGGCGAAGTAGGCCCCGAAGCCGTGCAAGGCGCGAGGCGTTCGTCCAAGTGCAGAAAGCGCCATGACATAGGGCGATTGAAATCTTACAACTCCCCCCACGTCCCCCCGCAGTCTGTAGATGTGTTGATGCGCAATGACTTCGGGCAACGCGCCCACGGGCAATGGGCCGGTGGTCGCCACGACGACCGGCACGTCTTGGTTCGTGACCAACCCCAGGGGTTTGGGCGGGCTCACCAGAAACCGGTGCTCATCTTGGCGCGCGCTGCAATGGCCGTATGCGTGTACCAGCCCCGCTTTGGCAAGCGTACGGGCCGCCACACGTATGCGGGGCGGCGTGGCGGACAAATTGGTGGCCGCTGCATCAGGCATCGACAGTTTCGGCAAAACTTTTGGCGCCCTCGAATTCCGGAATATCCGGCTTGGACCCCCACGAGCAAAAGGACGAATTGGCCGCCGGAAACTGCCGCGGTCGATGAGCCGCTTCATCCGTGATGTGGCTGACACCGCACGAGTATTCGTAGATCATCCCATCCGGCCCATCAAAATAGAGAAACATCGCGCCGGAAGTGGGATGGCGGCCGGGTCCGAAGCGGACCTTGACGTTTTGTTCGCGCAGGAAGTAGTACGAACGCATGATATCGTCGATGCTTTCCACCTGATGATTGATGTGCTGAACACCCTTCCGCGTCGACGGGAACAGGGCCATTCTATGATGCACGGGATCGATTCGCAGAAGCGGCGCTTCACCGATCCAATCGCTGACGCGCGCGTTACATAGGGTGGTCCAGAATTCTTCATCCTTGCGCGGCGCAATGGAATGCAATCCGATATGGGAAAAGCCGGTGATGCCGGCATCTCGGGTCGGAAAATAGCGGCGGCCACTGTGGGCCGGCCTTGCAATGAGTTCGATGGTATTGCCGCTCGGATCGGCAAACACAATAGCCGCATCCACCCAGCGCTGCTCGCATTCGCCGCGCGTGGCTGCTTTGACGATGTAGCCGGAATTTTCGAGTTCCGCGCCGGCGGCATCGAGCTCTGCGAGCGACCCAAGTTCAAACGCCACCGCGTGATCGCGCGCGTCGCCGGTGGTGTACACCAGAGTATGGTCGCGGCTGTCGGAACGCATGTAGGCACTTCCGCGGTCGCGGCGGACCAGTTCGAGGCCCAGCACCTTCGTGGCATAGCGCACTGCATCGTCGAGATCCGAGGTGCCCAACCGCACATAGCGAATATCTTTTAGAGAAATCATCGTCCTCGCTCCTTGACGCCTTGGCTCTCAGCTTGCGCAAAGTTCCGAATCAGATACCTCATGGTTTCACGACACTACGGCCCGCAAACACGATCGTCGAATGAAAACTCGATATACCTTTAATCCACTGGCGACATACGGCGCAGCTGCGAGGAAGTGCGCTGCTGCGATGCCGCATGCGAAGATGGCGCAAGACTTGGTTTCTCTTTTGCGGTGATAGGACAAGTCGGCAAGTTCAGGGCTTCACGATGTGTGGAAACATGATTCGGCGCGCTTCCTCGTCCATTTCGGTCTTGAACGTGAATCGATCTTTCAGCGCGTTGGCCCGGATCGCTGCCGGCCGCGCACTGATCGTGTCGAACCAGCGTTTCAGATGCGGCATGGTGCTCCACGCCGTATCTCCCAGAACGAATGGAACGACTCGCGCCCAGCCCCACGCTGCCATGTCCACGATCGTGTACGTCTCCCCCAGCAAGAATGGCCGGGAAGCCAACTGAGTGTTCAAAATAGAGTAATGCCTGCGCGCCTCGTATTGATACCGATCGGAGGCGTATTGCTGCCCCGGCGGCGCGTGGTGCCTGAAATGGACCGCCTGGCCGGAGTAAGGTCCGATCCCGCTTGCGACGAACATGAGCCACGAAAGCAACTCACCGCGCGCGTGCGCACTATCGCCGGCAAGAAACCGGCCTGTCTTTTCGGACAAATACAGCAAGATGGCCGAGCTATCGAATACCCGAACGCCGTCATCGACGATCACGGGCACCTTGGAGTTAGGATTGAGAGCGCCGAAGGCCGCGCTGAATTGCTCTCCCGTACCGGTATCGATTGGGATGGCCTCATAGGGCAACCCTGACTCCTCCAAGAACAGCGCCACTTTGGCGGGATTCGGCGAGGCATTGAAGTAAAACGTCAACATCGATCCGTCCTTTTGAGTGACGCGTCCGCTGGGTCGGCGAATCGTCACAGTAGATGGCCGATCGAGAAAAAACCAATGACCTCAGGAAATGACGACAATACTTGTCGGGAATAGCCTCATTGTCCCGCCGTACCGTGGCCTGCCGCCCTGCTCGAGCAGCTCAAAGGTCCAGATTGAAAAGCTCGACAGCATTGGTTCGTCCAATCTTCAGGCGATCCGCCTCGCTGATGGAGGCGGAGTCGAACCAGTGCGCCGCATGGTCGACATTTTCGAAGGGCCAGTCGGTGGAAAACAGGATACGACCGGCGCCCACTTCCAGTAAGGCGTTTATCAAGGTTTGCGTTCGAAAGTTGCCCGAGGTCGTGAGATAGAAATTGTTCTGGAAATACTCGCCAAAATTCTTGGTCGCGGGGTAGGTCTTCGGCGCCTTTACCCAAGCGTTTCGATTGTCGATCCGCCACATGCTGTAGGGAAGTCCTTCACCCATATGTCCCAAGACGATCTTTAGGCCCGGATGCCGGTCAAACAGGCCGCTCGCCATCAGGCGAAGCGCGTGAACCGCCGTTTCTTGGCCGAAAGCCCAGGTTGGACCCATCAACCACGGATGCCCGCTGTAGATTTGCGCCCACGAGGGGATTGGGTTACGAGGGTGCAAGTAAAAGGGTACACCCAGCCTTTCCACCAGACCCCAAAAATCCTCGTATTGCGGGGCGTCGTAGTAAACACAGTTTTCGGGTGAACCGATCTGCGAAAAACCATTGACCAGCGCCCCTTTGAAGCCGAGATGCATCACGCAACGCTCGAGCTCCGCCGCCGCCATATCGGCGTCTTGCAGCGGCAGGGCGGCAAACGCCTGAAATCGGTCGGGTCGCTTGGCAACCTGCTCCGCCAAAAAGTTGTTGGCCAACACGGCGATCTTATTGGCCTGCAAGGGCGAGCTGATGGCCTGCACGGCAGGCGCATTCAGCGACAACACCATCATTTCCATTCCGTTGTCGTCCATTTGACGCAATCGGTTGTCCTGGATATCCAGCAGCCTGCGGCTCAATTCTATCCAGTAGTCGCCCGGGACAAAGCCGGCAGAGTCCTGCAGCGTCTCGGGGATGGCAAAATGTTCCTCTAGCCCGACTTTGCCAATCATATATTCGTACTCGTGACCCAACGACACAGCGCTGAGCGCTGAACTGGATTCGCAAGTCTGAAACGATAAAGCCGGCGGCAGCTGGGCTCCAATCATTTCTTGAAATGCATTGCATATCACGTGGGCATATCGCCGCGATTTCGCCCAATTGATTTCACTGTGATTACAAGAGGGTCGTAAGTGTTTCGCTGAGCATCCAGCGCGCGGGGCGTTCGGGGGCTGGTGTTCCCAGGGCGTGGTTGCTACGTCACGATTTTCGCGTATCGCTGCCCGCCTGCGCCTCTTGACGATACGGGGCTCCTCGCCTTCGCGCGGCAATCGCTAATGCTGTAGGCTCAGATTGTGGCGCGCAAGAAATCTCGTTTCGAAGATTTCTCTCGGGACGGGTTTGCTGAATAGATAGCCCTGGAATTCATCACAGTTCAGCAGTCGCAGCAGGCGCGACTGCTCTTCGGTTTCGACGCCTTCGGCCAGACAAATTTGCATGTACTCGGGTTTGCCACGTTACACGCGAGTTCATCGCCTGGCAGGTTGAGCTGTACCGAGTTTCTGTTTTCGAATCGTCGCGCGAACTGCTGGCTCGCGTAACCGTATGCCGCGACCGCCACCCGAGCTACTGCTGCCCTCGCCAATAAGCTCGACGCCCATGTCTTCCAGGGCTTGGATTACCTTCACCAACGAATCCACATTTCCCCTAATCAAGCCGTCACTTGTTTCCATTCTTTGTATGGTCGGTAATGACAGGGTTGAGCGCTGAGCAAGGGTGAGCTGGTCAATGCCCAGCAAGGCGCGCGCGGCTCGAAGTTGCGATGCAGTTATCATGTTTTAAACATGACTATACATCTTTTAACATTGATAAACCATGCTTAAACAGCTACTGTGACAACCGCGTTTACCTCAGGGTCCTCCTTTGCAGTTTGTATACATCCAATGATTGCCCTGCTTGAAGCGAAAGCGGCTGGTTTGTGGTCCCGCGAGCACATCGCCAACAATGTGCTCGCGGGTGTTGTGGTGGGCGTCGTAGCGTTGCCACTGGCCATGGCCTTCGCGATCGCCTCCGGGGCTCGCCCGGAGCAGGGCCTCTACACAGCGATCATCGCCTGCCTCTTAACCTCGCTCTTTGGCGGTACACGACTGCAGATCGCGGGGCCAACCGGCGCATTTATCGCGGTGCTTTCAATTATTACGGCGCAACACGGCATCGGGGGTTTGCAGATCGCGACTTTCATGGCCGGAATCATCTTAGTAGCCTTTGGGGCCGCGCGATTAGGCGCCGTGATCAAGTTTATCCCTACTCCCGTCATCGTAGGATTCACGGCGGGCATTGGCGTCATCATTTTTGTAGGCCAGTGGAAGGATTTCTTTGGGCTATCGCCCGTGCCATCGGGTCTACACTTCCACGAAAAGCTCATTGCTTTAACGCAGTCGCTCCCAACGATTAATTGGGCCACCACGGGGCTCGCGTTGTCGGCGCTCGCGATTTTGACCGCCGGCCCGCGCTACCTCAAGCGAATTCCCGCGCCCCTAGTCGCGATGATCGCCATCACGGCAATACAGTCGTATTTCAATTTTCAGGGTGTCGCTACGATCGGCTCCGCTTTCGGCGGCATTCCCCGCACCCTGCCTTCCTTCGCGCTGCCCTCCATCCAACTCGCGCAAGTGATCTCATTGGTGGGGCCGGCTTTCACGATTGCCTTGCTCGGATCGATCGAATCGCTCCTCTCCGCCGTGGTCGCTGACGGCATGGCGGGAACCAAACACAACTCGAACCAGGAACTGATTGGCCAGGGGATCGCCAACATCGTCGCGCCTTTGTTCGGTGGTTTTGCCTCGACCGGAGCCATTGCACGCACCGCCACCAATATTCGTAACGGAGCCACGAGTCCCCTTGCCGGCATGGTGCATTCGGGATTTCTAATCCTGGTCATTTTGCTGCTATCTCCACTCGCCTCCGCGGTCCCGCTGTGCTGTCTTTCCGCCATTCTCTTCGTGGTCGCCTGGAATATGAGCGAGATACCACACGTCATCAGGCTTATGCGTGGATCGCCGGCCACCGACGTGGCGGTGCTCGTGATCACCTTTTCGCTCACCGTATTTGTCGATTTGGTGGTTGCGGTCAATGTGGGAGTCATCCTTGCCGCATTGATCTTCATGCGGCGAATGTCACTCGCGGTGAATGTCGAGGCCCAGGTTGAAAGTACTGCCGCAAATAGCGCGGATAACCAGCTTCCGGCCGGCCCCTTGCCCGAGGGAGTGGTGATCTACAATATTGAAGGCCCGTTGTTCTTTGGAGCCGCTGAAAAGCTCGAGCGAACACTCGCACACATACAACGGCCGGCGACGACCCTGATCCTGCGCATGAGCCAGGTTCCGTTCGTGGACGCCACAGGCATATCCGCGATCGATGAGATGATCACTGGCTTTCTCAAACATGATGCGACCGTGCTCTTGAGCGAGGTGCGCCCGAACGTACTGCGTAAACTCGAGCGCGCCGGCCTGATTCGCAGGCTCGGAGTAGACAATTCAACCGCAACCCTGGCACTCGCACTCGAGCGCGTCAAAGCAATCAAAACGGTGAGCGAGACGCGGATTCTAATCGGTAAGAGCTGCGAGAACACAGCGCATTGAACCAGTTCGCCAACAATCTGCTAGTGCTTGCCGAGCTTACCAACGACCGACACACGGTGTTTAAGTTTTGCGAGCCTGCGGGCACTGCGCGTGATCTCTTGTTCAAGGGTTTATTGGATGGCACCTACAGGAAGGCATTTTTGATCGAGGAACTCGAATACCGATCCATGTGCTTCGCGCTCGACGGTTGTACCCAAAGCGAGATGCGGATCGATGATCCGTACGCATTGGTGAACGAATACACCCGTAAGATGATGGGCTTCCTGGCATTTCAGCCGAACCCAAAGCAGATCTTGGTCATCGGGCTTGGCGGCGGGTCCTTGGTAAAATATTGCCACCGTCACTTGCCCACGACACGGATCATCGCCGTCGAGATCGATCCAGACGTGCTCGCGCTGCGATCTCAATTCTTGGTGCCCCCGGATGACCACCACCTGACCGTCATTCAGGCCGACGGCGCCGATCACGTCGCCCGAATGGCCGATCGAGGCGAACAAATCAACGCGATCTTGGTCGATGCCTACGATCACGCGGGAATCGCCACCTCGGTGGTCGAACGTTCGTTCGTTGAAAATACGAAGCGGATCTTGGGCACAAACGGCGTCTTTGTGATGAACCTCGTCGCCGACGACGCCGATGCAAAACGTCACGTCGAAACTGTTCGACAAGTCTTCGGGTCTGCCGTCGTCGTTGCAATGCAACGCGGCGGTAATCTGGTCGTCTTTGCAGGGCAAGCGCTGCACGACCCGCGGCGGGCCAGAATGGCGATGCTCAACGCCGAACGCGTGGAAAGCAAGCTCGGTCTTTTTTTTCCAACTCTCATTCAACATCTCAGCGAATTAGCGGATAAATAGCCTTTCGGAGCACCTCACGTTAAATAGCCGCCAGTCAATCTTCTTAGCCTGCGATAAGGTCGAACAGAGTCCCGTCCATTTATGAATTCAACCGTTCTAGTATTCGATCCGGAACCCGTCGCAGCGGGCGTGTTGGCAATGCAATTGCGACGCGCGGGGTTTGCGACCTACGTAACCTCTAGCGGCGCCGCGGCGATATCCAACGCTGGCCAGAAGCAATTTGCCGCGATTGTGGTCATCGCAGATCTGGCCAATTCGCAAATGCGGCATTGTTTGCATGCGATTCGCGACGCGGATCCCGAAGCATGGCTCATCGTCATTTCAGATCCGACACTGGATGGCGCACGCCGAGTGGTTCACGAACTCGGGGTCGATGCCCGGATGGATATGCCCTTTACCGTGTCAGATCTGGCACAGCGTCTGAGCGTATTACCAGTTCGCGCGCCGCCGGTTGCTTAAAGTGAGAATCCAGCGTCACGCTCTCTAGACAGCCCTCGCCCGCCCGTTCAATGATTTCAAGATTATCTAGACGGATTTTGCTATGTGTAATACAGTATTGCTGTATTACGTATCAAGAGGAATGGCGACATGGCCATGAGCGTGCGACTAGATCCGGCATTGGAAACCCGTATAACGCAAGAATCTCGTCGGCTAGGCGTTACAAAGTCTGAATTCGTGAAGGATGCACTCGAACGAGTGCTCGGTCTTAAGAACCCGGCGGACTTGCTCAGTACCGTGCGCAGCGGCAAGGCCATGGGAAATCCGCAAGCCTCTCGCAATGTTTCGGCAAGAATGAGAGCCAAGCTCCGTGCGAAGTTGTCTGATTGATTCCGGACCGCTGATCGCGCTGTTCGCGGTGGATGACCACCACCACGCTCGCTTCGATACGATCGTGAAGGAACTGTCGGCGGGTGGATTGCGGCTCATTACAACTTGGCCCTGTATTGTCGAAGCCTCGTATTTGCTGGAAATACCACAGCGTTTTGAGATGCTCAAATGGATCGAACTGGGCGGCGCAGTGGTTTATCCGATTGAGCCTGCGCACCTTGGCGACATCGCTCGATGGATGCGTCGATACAGTGAAAGCGGCAAGCGCGAAATGGATCTCGCTGATGCATCCCTGTACTGGCTGGCTGTCGAAACGGGCGTAACTGAGATATTGACGGTCGATGTCGCGGACTTTTCACGCTATCGCCTACCAAGAAGCAAGGCTTTTACCCTGCTGTAACAGCTAGCTGATGTCTGAAATACGCGCGAGTACATCTCTGATGACGTCATGTGACACGGTCAGTGTTCACCGTGTGCAAAATCGACCCAGACTCTTTGCCCGCTAGTGCGAATGCGGCAAATCCGCGATGATCACGCCTTCGTGCTGAGCCCTGACTGGAACATTGCCCGAATCAAGCTTGACGCTCCGCTTGGGTATGGCGAGCTTCTGTACGTCTCGGTTCAACTCATCCTGCGTTTTGAATCGTACATATAGGCACGAAGCACCGAACCTCGCCGAAAACCGATCCAGGAGGTGTGGCTTTCGAACAGATGAGATGTTTCGACTGCCACCAAGTCTGTGTCCTCTATAGAATCGATGGCGACGCAGGCAAGAATTCCGATGCCTAACCCGATTCGAACGTAGGCATTGATGACGTCGGCATCGCGCGCAGTAAGCGCCACATCGAGCGATAATCCTGCTGCCTCGAACAGTGCGGCCAGAGACGTACCAGCTGCGGAAAGAGATCTTCTGAACCCGTGGCCATGGCGAAATTTCATGCGACCCGGCTACAGACTCGCTCAAGAGCACGGTCGATTGCTCCTAGGCGCGATCTTCCTTGAATGAAGAACGGGCACCAAGACGGACGACCGCAGCCAGTTCACCGTGAAAGTAGCGTCGCAGCAGCGACACCAACAGCAGCAATGCTCGTCGTATCATTAGCTACCTTGATGAGACTCCGTGGTGAATGGGCCGGCGCCATCGCCAGCCCTTTCCTCACTACTATTGAACTCTGCCCGTAGATTTGACGCCATAGAAATTGTGCACACTCGTTACCCAGGTGCTATCTGCCATCGCGGGCCAATGATCCTTATCGAAGCCCGGCGCATTCTTCAGCTGCTCTTTCGAAGCATTGAGCGTAAAGCGCTTATTCGCCGTATCGAGCTTCAATGCGGCCCACGGAACGGCGAACAACCGATCGCCCATTCCTAAAAACCCACCGTAGGACAACACGGCGTAGCTAATTTTTCCGGAACCCATATCGATCATGAGTTCCTTGACTGTGCCCAAGCTTTCATTGGCGGTGTTGTACACATCGTTGCCGATCAATGTATCCGCCCCCATCAGCGTGGGTCCCGGACCAGATCCAACGTTTTTATACATGCCATAGGTGTCGCGTGAAATGTAGTTCGTTTCCATTATTTACTCCGAGTAAAAGGTTTGAGGGCTCGGCTGAGCCAACCACCACTATGGCGCGAAGACTCGCTTGTGGCTTTCGGCCGAACACGCAATCGAGTCTGTGTAGAGCACCAGCTCCCGTCAGCGGTCGCTGTCAGACAGTCCGACTCAGCCGGTTGAAGCTGCAAGTCATGCACGGGAATACCGCGCCGCAATAGCTGAGTACATTCCCGGCCAGGCAATGGCTGACTGAAATAGTGACCCTGTCCGATCGGGCCCGCACGGTTTTGAAGGAAAGCGAGTTGCTCGTGCGTCTCTATACCTTCCGCGACAACTCCTGCGCCGCCAGCACTCTACGGCTTGGTGGAATTTAGAGCGGGATCCGCTCTGGACAGAATTGAAGAATGACCCGAGATTTCAAGAGATCGTGCAATATTCACGCGACCAGGCCGGGCGGCAACGGGAAATACTCGAAAATATGCACCAGCGAGGTGAAGTTCCGCGTCGGGGATCGAGCAACGGTGCTCGGTAGGCAATTGGATTTATTTTCAGGCGAAGTGAATGATTTGCCGCGACTCCACACGCGTTCCTGTCACGCCGCCAATTTCAGTCTTGGCTTGAGCCCTGCCCTCGATGCCAATCGAACCAGCATGTCCAAACTGAACTGACCAAATTTACCGCGCTTTATATCGGATACCCGAGCCTGCGTGATACCCAGCAGTTTTGCTGCTTGAGTCTGCGTCAGGCCGCTTTCCTTCAGCCATTGTTCCAACCCTCTCAGCAACGTCGAACGCATCACCAGTTCGTCGGCCTCTGCCTTCGGAAACAGATCGTAGAACACACTGCGGCCGGCCGGCGTCACATGACGAGGGCCGTGTTCATCCCGTTCGCGCACCACTTTCTTAGCCTTCATGACTTCACCTGTATTGACTTGAAACGCTTCTGCGCCGAATTTCGCGCACACCTGCGCCTACGGTGGGCATGGGCTTCCAATCGTCGGGGTCCATGCCTTCCTGAACATGCTCGAGTTGATAACCAATTTCGCGCCGCACCTCTTCCGGAAAAGCAATTAAATCTCCCTTGCTGCTACCCATCCAAATAACCGGTTTCATCGAATTTTAGTATGCACGACATTGTATAATTACACATGTAGCTGCATATCCGGGTCTATGTCTGCTACCCAGGGCGTGGTTGCTGCGTCACGATTTTCGCGTATTGCTGCCCGCTCGCGCCTCTTGACGATACGATACGTATCGTAGCGCTGCCCATCTGCGGCCATCGGGTTGGGGTAGACGGTGGATGCTGCTACCCATCCAGATAACCGGTTTCATCGAGTTTTAATATGCACGAAACTATATAATTATACAAGTAGCTGCATATCCGGATCTATGACTGATGCTCTGCAACTGAACCACTCGAGGCCCCGTCAGCACGATGATCCCTTAG
>DATHKV010000130.1:0-26626 GCA_035488895.1 Steroidobacteraceae bacterium | reverse complement strand
TGTTGGCATTTGCCTTTGCCGCGACGATGGCAGGTGCAGTGGGCGACACTGTGTCGTGCAGCCACATTTGGCTGGCCACTTCGCTCGCGATCATCGCCGCCCGATTGCGATTCTCCGAATTCGTCGAAATATTCATGACGCGCGCCTCCAGGCCCAATAGTCCGAGCAGGCCCACGGAAAAAATGAGCAGCGCCATCAGACATTCGAGTAGCGCCATGCCGCGTTGCGCCCGCGCGATGCGTGGGCATTCCAAGTGTCGTTTCATGGGCAGCCCTCAGGGTGGTCGACGTCGAGAGCCACGCCGAGAACGCACATGTGGACTTGGCCACCCAAACCGAGATTGACCCGCAGCGGCCGATCGGCGCCCAGTACATTGATGTCGAAGCTCAACACCGGCGGCGCCGCCGGCTGCGTGCAAGTGTCGCCGCCGGTAATCGCGGTGACGTTGGCGCTGGTATTGGTAACCAGACGGCCAACGGAATTGAAGCAGACGGTTGATATGGGGGCGTTGGTCGTGATGGTCACTTGAGAGCTGGCATTGGACAATACGCCGGACTGAATGAACGTCGGCTGCTCGTCGGCCACATTCGTCATCGAGGGCACCGTCCAAATGGCCCAAGAGGTCCCATTGACGACGGCCGGCAGCGGAAGAATCGTGTCGGGGGCCGTGCTGTTCGTCAGTGCAAACACGACTTGACGGCTGCGGCGCAGGGATTCGGCCTGCGCCAGGCGCAAGCCGGTTTGCAGCGAGTCCGCCACAGTGCGAACCTTGTTGTTCCTGATCCACGTGGTCATCGCGGGGACGCCCAGCGCCACCAGAATGGCGAAGATCGACATGGTCACCGCCATTTCGATCATGGTGAAACCCGAGGCGCGCCGCGAACGTCGCATCAGCTTCCGCCGGTCTTCGTAATCCAAGCGGTGCCGCAGCTCTGAAATGTCGTAGGGGCCGGCGGTGATGTAACCGTCGTCACCTGCGTGTTGGTTTCATTGACCGTGAACGTAAAGCCAGCCAAGGCGCCCGCTGCTCCTACGGCCCGGGCGGTGAAGGCTGCGGCCGTGTGAACGGGGCAGTCAATCGTGAATTTTCCCGCCGTATAAGGAGCTTGGGGAGCCACACACGGATTGGGGAAACCCGGAGCTGCGTCGTAGGTGCGATTGTCTTGATAATACCGTTCCATATTGGCGCGCAAGGCGGCCAAGGCTGTTGTCGCATCCGTCAGCTGCCCGCGAATGACGTAGTCGCGGTAGTTGGGGTAGGCAATGGTGGTGAGAATGGCCACGATGGCGACCACGATCATGAGTTCGATGAGCGTAAAGCCCTTGGAGCGGCCGTAACGCATCCGGGTGTGTGCAGGCAGTTTGGTGTTCATGGCGTGCACATTACGGCAGCAGGCTTGCTCGAAACTTGCGCCGCCGAGGTGCGCCGACAAACTGAGAACTGGTTCGCGGTTTTGCGGACGACCGCTCAGCCGGGGCGCCCTTAGGGGAATTGCACCGTTATCCGAGCGCCGCCGTTGGCCGCCGTGCCGATGGACAGCGTCGCGCCGTAGAGCCGGGCAATTTCATCCACGATTGCCAGGCCGAGCCCGCTGCCATGGCCGGGGGAGTTCGGCAACCGGTAGAAGCGCTGGCGCACCCGCTGACGTTCGCTCTCCGGGATACCGGGTCCCGAATCCTCCACGGCAATCAGCGCTTTGTGATTCGGCGCCGCCACGCTCACCGTCACTCGACCACCGGCGGGCGTATATTTCAAGGCATTGTCGAGCAAATTACTGAGCAAATCATCGATCAGCGAGGGGTCCGCGCTGATTGAGACGCTCGCCGTCTCGACCCCTAGATCGATGTTCGCACGCAGCGCGCGGTCGAAATAGCGCGCCGCGATGTCGCCCGCCAGCGTGCCGAGATCCACTTCTTGAGTCTTCACCGCGATGTTCGCGGAAGGATCGGCGCGTGCCAGGGTGAGCAGCTGGTTCGAAGTGCGGGCCAGCTGTCTAATTCCCTCCTGCAGCATACGGACACGATCGTGGACCGGCTGCGCCGCGGGCTCCGCGGCCAGCACGTCGAGCTGCGCCTGCATGCCGGTGATCGGTGTGCGCAGCTGATGTGCGGTATTGGCAATGAATTGCTGTTGCGACTGCGCACCCGCGCGCAGGGCGGCGAATAATCGATTCAACGTGACCACCACCGGTGCGATTTCGCGCGGTGCGGTGTTTTCAAGGATTGGGCGCAAATCCAGGGGGGAGCGCTGCGCAATCTCGTCGCGCAGGCGTCGCACGGGCCGCAGCCCCAATTGGATGCCGATCCACACCAGCACCAACGTCACATCGAGCTGCACGAAATCCCACAACAGAGTGCGGATGAAGCTGAACCGGGCCTCGGAGTTCTGCCCGGAATGCGTATCCGTCACCGAAATGATCGCTACACCGGCGCGCGAGTCGAAGCGCGTGGTCAACATGCGAAAACTGCGATGCTCGATCTGCACCACGGAGAACAGCCGGCTGGTTTGACCATCCATCGGCGGGTTGGGAATTTCGGGGGAGCCGGCCAGCAGCCGGCCTTGAGGGTCGCGAACGGCGAATTTGAAATCAGCCCGTCCGGTCAGCTCAGCCTCATTCACAGTGACCGTGCCATCCTTGAAGACCAAGTGCGACATGATCGAGTCGGAGGCCTCGTTGAGCCGCCGGTCACTGCTCAAAACGATGGGCGCAATGCTGCTGAAGTATTGCACCAGGGCACCGCAAAGAGCCATCAACATGAGGGGGATGGCCAGCCAGAGAATCAGTTGCCGGCTAATGGAGGAGGTCACGGCCGACTCCGCATGCTCACGAGGTTCTCACTTCTTCGAGCCGGTAGCCCAATCCCCGCAGACTGCGAATGAGGGCTGCATTTCCGAGCTTGGTGCGCAGCCGAGAGATATGCACTTCCACCGCGTTGGCGCTCGTGTCATGGTCGGGACTGGCGACCGCCTGCTGCAGCTTTTCCTTGGGCACGATCAGGTTTATGCGCCGCACCAGGCATTCCAGCACCAGCCATTCGCGCGCGGTGAGTTCCACCTCGACATCATCCACACTCAGCCGCTTGCCGAGAAGGTCGACGCTCATGCGTTGAAGTTTGATGATGCCGTTCAGCGCACCGCTGGAGCGGCGCATCAGGGCGCGGCAACGCGCCGCGAGCTCGGCCGCTTCAAAGGGTTTGCTCAGGAAATCATCGGCGCCGAGATCGAGCGCTTTGACCTTGTCCGCGAGCGTGCAGCGCGCCGTGAGAATCAGCGTCGGCAGCATTTTCCCGGCACTGCGTATGCGGCGCACGAGCGTCAGTCCATCGGCGCCGGGCAGGCCCACATCGATGATGGCCAGTGCAAACTCCTCATTGAGGAGCGCTGCCTGCGCAGTCTCAGCGCTGCTCACGCGATGTACGGCGTAGCTCGCGGCCGACAAGCCGCGCAGGATGGCATCGGCAACCAGGTCATCGTCTTCTACTAATAGGAGCCGCACGCGTCACTTTACTACGGGCAAGGCTGTTTCTTAAGGGCTTAAGGTTCGCCGACCGCGTGTCCGCCTGGATCGTTCGGCTCATCGCGATCCGCCCCAAAGGCGCTGCGTTTTGGAGGGATCAATTTACGCAGCCGCGCTTCATAAGCCTTCACAAAGGTTTCCATGAACAAGTGCGGAAACCCATCGGGGGGGCGCTGCACGAGACCGCCGAACAATTCTGTATACAGATCCCAGTACTTGGCTTTGCTCTGGCCGCCGAAGACACCGCGCTTGCCCGCGCGCTCGAAGCGCTCTTCCAACTCCTTCGGGTTTACGCGGTTCAAGAACTCTTCGAATGCGGCGCGCACGGCCGCCATGGCCGCGATATTTTGGGCCTTGAGCTCGCGAAAGTCATCGCGGATCGCCTCGACCGATCCGGCTCGGGTCGACAAGTTGGTCAGCAATCTCACCAGCGCTTCATCGACACCCTTCGATAGGTTCAAGGGAGACTCGGTTCCGGCCGCCGCGGGCGCCGGAATTCTAAATTTATTGCGGAACTCATTGCGGCCCTGATTCAGATCCATCAAGCCCAACACCGATTCGCGCAGCAATTGACCGGCAAGCTGCAGTGCCACGCCGCGTGCCTCCGTGCTGATCGAACGCGGATCGATGCCCGCGCCGCGGCAAAACGCCGACAATCCGATGTCGAAGTCGCCTTCATATAGAGCAACGCTCTGCGCGGCTACGCTCTGTGCGCCAATGCTCTGCGAGCGCGATAGATTCGGACTCGGCGCGTTTTCAATCACGGAAGAGGCTTTGGGTGTGTCCACCTTCAGCGGCCGCGTCATCATGTGCCACGGCGTGGCACCTGCCACTTCCCCGGAATTCGCCGGCTGTTCGAGCGGGGGGAGGGATTGGCCGTACAGATCGCGCGGCCTCGAGCCTGACGAGTCGGAAATCGAAAGACCGCTGGGCTCCAACAGCTGGCTCAGGTCAAGATCCGCACCAAGGTCATTGGCAGTGGATTTCTTGATCGCCGAGGACGGCGCCTGGCCATCGTAGGCAATGATCGCGCTCTCTTCCGGCGGGAAGTCGTTCGACTGGTCGATGCTGACCAACAGCTCGTACTCGCCCAAGCGTATATAGTCGCCATCCTTGAGCGCGTAGTCGTGGTACTTGCCCAAGGGTACCTGGGCCCCATTTATATAAGTACCATTCGAACTGGTATCGACCAGAATGTAGGCGCCGGCCCGAAAATCGACCCGGGCGTGTTTGCCCGAGAGGTAGCGCTCAGGGTCGGGTAGAATCCATTCGTTGTCAGTCGCGCGTCCAATACTGCCGCCGTGCACGCCAAACACCCTGGTGGCGAGCGTTCCGAGGCGGGTTGAGTGTTCACTGACGACGCGCAAGCGCAGGGCCATATTTCAATCCCTCCAGCGGGTCGCAAGGGCCGGGCTAAGTGCCGGTATAATATGGTGAAATACTAGCAATGCTGGGAGTCTCCTAAATGGCCGCGAGTCACATTTTCAAAGTTCTGTTCGTGAATCAAGGCAAGGTCTACGAGATCTACGCCCGTAAAGTGAGTCACGGCAGCCTATTCGGCTTCATCGAGGTCGAGGAACTGGTGTTCGGCGAGCGCTCGACCGTGGTTGTGGATCCGGCGGAGGAAAAGATAAAGGCGGAATTCAACGAAGTAAAGCGCACCTATCTTCCCATGCATTCCGTGCTGCGTATCGACGAAGTCAAAAAGCAGGGGGTCAGCAAAATCGTGGCGCTGGAAGGCTCCAATGTTTCCCAATTTCCGGTGCCCATCTATACGCCTGGAGGGGATTCCAGCGCTCGCAAATAGCCCGATTCCTGTAGAATGGAGCATGTTTAGCCTTTTCGGCGCGCCGGCGCTGTCGCAATTCCGCCTCGAGCATCTGCTGCGCACCCTTAGGGCCGAAGAGCCGCGCGTTCAAGCGCTCAATTCCCGCTGGATGCACTTCGTCAGCACCTCGCGCCCCTTGAGCGAATCCGAACTCGAGGTGTTGGGCAAGCTCCTGACGTACGGCGCGCGCGTTCTTGATGACGAGCGCGCAACTCCGGCCGGACGGCCCATCCTCGTGACGCCGCGCGTGGGGACCGAGTCGCCCTGGTCGAGCAAGGCCACCGACATCGCACACGTCTGCGGCTTGAGCGCGGTGACTCGAGTGGAACGCGGTACCGCGTACTTCATTCAATCCCGGGAAGCCTTGGGTGTTGTCGAGCTGAAAAAGCTTGCCGCGCACCTGCATGACCGCATGACGGAATCCGTTTGGGCGGACGCGGTTGAACCCACCGGCTTGTTCCATGCGGCGGCCCCGAGAGGGCTGCGCCATGTCGCCTTGGGCGCGAACGGCCGCGAAGCGTTGGCGCGGGCCAATCGGGAATGGGGATTGGCCCTGTCTGCGGATGAAATCGACTATTTGGTAGCGGCATTCGGCAAGTTGGGGAGAGACCCGACGGATGTGGAATTGATGATGTTCGCGCAGGCGAACTCCGAACATTGCCGCCACAAGATATTCAACGCCGATTTCTTGATCGACGGCGCACCGATGCCTTTGTCGCTGTTCGCCATGATACGCGCGACCTATGCGCGCAACTCCTCGGGCGTGCTGTCCGCCTACCGCGACAACGCGGCCGTCATCGTCGGTGCGAACGCCACCCGATTCTTCGCGGATCCCTTGACGCAGCGCTACGCGGGCACCGTCGAACCGATGGACATTTTGATGAAGGTGGAGACCCACAATCATCCCACGGCGATCTCGCCGTTTCCGGGCGCCGCCACCGGCGCGGGCGGCGAGATTCGCGACGAAGGTGCGACGGGTATTGGCGCGAGGCCCAAAGCTGGGTTGACCGGTTTTTCCGTCTCGAATCTTAAAATCCCCGGCATGAGGCAGCCCTGGGAGGTCGAATTTGGCAAGCCGGACCGGATTGCCTCCGCGCTCGACATCATGGTGGCGGCACCCATCGGCGCAGCCGCCTTCAACAATGAATTCGGCCGGCCGAATACCTGCGGCTATTTCCGGGTCTTCGAGCAACAGGACGCTCACGATCGGACGATCCGCGGCTATCACAAGCCCATCATGGTCGCCGGCGGGTTGGGCAGCGTGCGGCGCCAGAATGTCGAGAAGAAGGACGTCGTCATCGGCGCTCCGCTGGTCGTGCTCGGCGGCCCGGCCATGCTGATCGGTTTGGGGGGCGGAGCCGCCTCGTCCGTCGGCAGCGGCCAAAGCTCATCAGACTTGGATTTCGCGTCGGTGCAGCGCGGCAATGCGGAGATGCAGCGGCGCGCGCAAGAGGTCATCGATCGGTGCGTCGCCTTGGGGGATGCAAATCCCATCCTGCTGATCCATGACGTGGGCGCGGGTGGATTGTCGAACGCCTTGCCGGAAGCCATCGCGCACAGTCATCGCGGCGGCCGCATCGACCTGCGCAAAATACCCAGCGCCGAATCGGAGCTTTCGCCGATGGAAATCTGGTGCAACGAGGCGCAGGAGCGCTATGTGCTCGCGCTGGTGCCCGGAAGCGTGGAGCAGTTCAAGACGCTGTGCGAACGCGAACGGTGCCCATTCGGCGTCGTCGGCGAAATCACCGGCGATGGGCTGCTCAAAGTGATGGACCCGCTGCTGCACGCAACCCCGGTCGACATGCCGATTGACGTGCTGCTGGGCAAGCCGCCGCGCATGACGCGGGACGTTCGCTCGATCGCCAAGGTTCCCTCCGCGCTGTCCACTGACAACACGACCTTGAGCGACTCGCTCGATCGCTTGTTGACTCTGCCGACCATTGCCGACAAATCTTTCTTGATCACCATTGGTGATCGCACCGTCGGCGGCTTGATCAGCCGCGACCAGATGGTCGGCCCGTGGCAGGTGCCGGTTGCCGATGTGGCGGTTTCCTTGAGCAGCTACGATGAATACAGCGGCGAAGCCATGGCGATGGGGGAGCGTGCGCCGGTTGCGGTGTTGAACGCGCCGGCATCGGGACGACTGGCCGTGGCCGAGGCGATTGCCAATATCCTGGCTGCGGATATTCGGAGCCTGGATGAGATTCGCCTATCGGCGAATTGGATGGCCGCCTGCGGCGAACCCGGTGAAGATGCGGAGTTGTACGCCACCGTTCGCGCCGTCAGCGAGCTCTGCACGGCGCTTAGCCTAACCATCCCGGTGGGCAAGGATTCCTTGTCGATGAAGACGGCTTGGCGGGATGCCGGCGGCGAGCGCGCGGTGGTTGCGCCGGTATCGCTCATCGTCTCGGCGTTCGCGCCGGTGGCGGATGCGCGCGCGACCCTGACGCCTGCGCTTGACCTGTCGGTCCCGTCTCGCCTGCTGCTCCTTGACCTGGGAGCCGGCAAGAACCGCTTGGGCGGCTCGTGCTGGGCACAAGTGCATATGAAGAGCGGCGGAATTCCCGCGGACTTGGACAGCCCGCAATTGCTGCGCGCGATGTTCGCCGCGCTGCGTGACCTGAAAGATCAAGGACTGCTGCTCGCCTACCATGACCGCTCGGACGGCGGCGTGCTCGTGACTCTGCTCGAGATGGCATTCGCCGCGCATTGCGGTTTGCACATCGATCTAGGGCCGGTCGCCGACGTCGTTGCGGCATGCTTTGCCGAGGAACCGGGCGCCGTCGTGCAGGTGCCCGCCTCGCGGCTCGCAGAGGCGAAGGAGATTTTTGCGCGTCACGACCTGGCATCGCTCATTCACGATATCGGCGTGCCCGTAGCGGGTGACGAAGTGCAGATCAGCGCGGGCGGCGGCGTGCTCTATACCGGCTCGCGCAGCCAATTGCGTCGACGCTGGAGCGAGACCTCGTTTCGCATGCAGGAATTGCGCGACAATCCGGAGTGCGCGCGCGAGGAGTACGCGCGGCTCGACGATGCGCATGATCCCGGACTGCACGCGCGCCTGAGCTACGATCCGAGCGCCGACGTGGCGGCGCCTTTTATCGCGGGCGGTGCCCGTCCGGCGATCGCGATCCTGCGCGAACAGGGCGTCAACAGCCACGTCGAGATGGCCGCGGTCTTCACGCGCTCGGGATTCGATGCGTACGACGTGCATATGACCGATATCCTTGCGGGGCGCGTCCGCCTGGGCAGGTTTCACGGACTGGTCGCCTGCGGCGGCTTTTCGTACGGAGATGTCTTGGGAGCGGGCGAGGGCTGGGCAAAGTCGATCTTGTTCAACGCGCGGGCACGAGATGAATTTGCGGCCTTCTTTGCACGCGATGCGACCTTTACTCTGGGCGTCTGCAACGGCTGCCAGATGCTGGCCGCGCTCAAAGAACTGATTCCCGGGGCCGACGCCTGGCCGCGATTCGTGCGAAATCGATCGGAACAGTACGAGGCGCGCTTGTCATTGATGCGCATCCCGAAATCGAATTCAGTGCTGTTTGCCGGCATGCACGGCTCGGTATTGCCGATCGCGGTGGCGCACGGCGAGGGCAGGGCGGAATTCGAACCGGGACAGAACGCGGCAGCCTTGCTCGATCGGCAACTCGTGACGCTGCAGTACGTGGATCATCGCGACCAGCCCACGCACAAATATCCTTTTAACCCCAATGGTTCCGAACTGGGCCTGGCGGGCCTGTGCAGCCCGGACGGCCGCGTCACTGCGCTGATGCCGCATCCCGAGCGCGTATTTCGCAGCGTGCAGAACTCCTGGGCGCCCAGGGAATGGGCTGAGGATGGGGGCTGGATGCGGTTGTTTCGAAACGCCCGGGTCTTTGTCGCGTAATCAGGCCTGTGCCGGAGCCTGGCCGGCTTCGGCTTGAGGCGCGACGAATCTGCGGAACGTGACCGCCTGTATCAGGCGCGCCTTGCGCACAAAGGTTTGATACAGAAGATCGCGCATGACTTCCAGCAAAATTCCCGCATGCTCGGAACTCAAGTTCGGTTGATTCGGCCAGGGATCGCTATCGCTGCCGAACAGCACCGCGCGCAGGACCGAGAAAGTTTCGTCATCGAGGTCTGCGAGCGAACGGATTTCCTGCAGGGTGTCGAAGAGATCCAGCTTGCCCCGCTCGCCCAGTTCGCGAAATAAGGATTGCGCCGTGCGCCGGCTCATGGAGCCGAATGCATTGAAGCAGGCGGCCGTGTAGCAATCGAGCGCCTCCTTGAACAAGCCTTCTGCCTCCTCGGGCAGATAAGTCAGCGGGAAATGCTCGCGCGGGCGCTCGATTTCCACGAAGTTGGAGGCAAGCTCAACACGCAGCGCCGTGTACGCCTTGACCGCAAATTTCAGGAATATCGGTTCGACGCAGGTATCGCAGCGGAACACGATGCCGATGTTCTTGGGTTTTCGCCGGCTCAGCTCCTCGAATTTAGGCACCGCGAGCGGCGTCAGATGCGTCAATGTCTGACAGTGAGGGCAGGTCAGCGCGATGCCCTGGTAGTCGACATGCAGTTCATCTTGAGGCGTGATGTAGATGCTCATGGCTCACCCCGTCAGTGGTTTGTAGCGGATTCGGTGAGGCTGGCTGGCATCCTCGCCCTTGCGCTTTTTGTAATCCTCGACGTATTCCTGGTAGTTGCCTTCGAACCAGACCACCTGCGAATCGCCCTCAAACGCGAGGATGTGCGTGGCGATCCGATCCAAGAACCAGCGATCATGCGAAATGACCACCGCGCAGCCCGGAAACGCCACCAGGGCATCTTCGAGCGCGCGCAGCGTCTCTATATCCAGATCGTTGGTCGGCTCGTCCAGCAGCAGCACATTCCCGCCGGCTTTCAAGACTTTTGCGAGATGCACGCGGTTGCGCTCGCCGCCGGACAGCTCGCCGATCATCTGGCCCTGCTGAACGCCCTTGAAATTGAAGCGCCCGACATAGCCGCGCGAGGAGGTTTCGTAGTTGCCGACCTTGATGAGGTCGAGTCCGCCCGAGATTTCCTGCCACACGGTATTCTTGTCGTTGAGCGCCTGCCTCGATTGATCGACGTAGGCGAGTTTGACGCTCGGCCCCAGGCGAATTTCGCCGCTGTCGGGCTTCTCGATCCCGGACAGCATGCGAAACAGCGTGGTCTTGCCGGCGCCGTTGGGGCCGATGATTCCCACGATGCCGCCCGGCGGCAGGCTGAAGCTCAGGGAATCGATCAACAATCGATCGTCGTAGCCCTTGCGCAAGTTCGTGCATTCGATGACCAGATCGCCCAGGCGGTCGCCGGGAGGAATGTAGATTTCATTGGTCTCGTTGCGTTTCTGAAATTCCTGCGATGCCAGTTCTTCGTAGCGCTGCAACCGCGCCTTGGACTTGGCCTGGCGCGCCTTCGGATTGGTGCGCACCCATTCCAATTCGCGCTTCAGCGTCTTCGCGAGCGCATCCTGCTGCCGTTCTTCCTGCGCGAGCCGCTGTCCTTTCTGCTCCAGCCAGGAGGAATAATTGCCCTGCCACGGGATGCCGTGCCCGCGATCCAGCTCGAGAATCCACTCCGCGACGTTGTCGAGAAAGTAGCGATCATGGGTCACCGCGATCACCGTGCTCGGATACTCTTCCAAGAAGTGCTCGAGCCAGGCCACCGACTCCGCATCCAGATGATTGGTCGGTTCGTCGAGCAGCAGCATGTCAGGCTTGGACAGCAGCAGCCGGCACAATGCGACGCGGCGCTTCTCGCCGCCCGAGAGCTTGCCGACCAACGCCTCCCACGGCGGCAGACGCAGCGAGTCAGCGGCGATTTCCAGTTTGCGCTCCAGTTCCCAGCCGCCGACCGCGTCGATTTTATCCTGCAGCTTCGCCTGCTCTTCCATGAGTTTGTTCATTTCGTCGTCGGAGAGCGGCTCGGCGAATTTGTCGCTGACGGCATTGAAGCGGTCGATCAAGCTCTGCACGTCGCCGACGCCCTCGCCGACAACTTCGCGCACAGTCTTGGTTTCATCGAGCAGCGGTTCCTGGGGAAGATAGCCGACCTTGATGCCGGCCTGAGCGCGGGCCTCGCCCTCGATGTCCTTGTCCACGCCGGACATGATCTTGAGCAGCGTGGATTTTCCGGAGCCATTCAATCCGAGCACGCCGATCTTGGCGCCCGGAAAAAAACTCAAGCTGATATCGCGCAAAATAATGCGCTTGGGCGGCACAACCTTGCCAACCCGGTTCATGGTGTAAATGAACTGAGCCATCGACTGCCTGTATTGAAGTTAGTTGCGTGAATTCGCGGGGAAACAGGGGAATTATCCGCGACTACAGCCGGCTTGTCACGATGCGGCTTTCTCGCTAGGGAACCCTAGGCCAATAAGCTACAATTACCGGCTATCCTCGGAGATCCGTTCATGTTTAGTGCCCAAATGGCCATTGCCGGCTTTGATTCCGAACTTGCGCAAGCTCTGCTAAGCGAACGCGGCCGTCAAGAGGATCATATCGAACTTATTGCCTCGGAGAACTATGCGAGCCCGCGCGTGCTGGAAGCCCAGGGTTCGGTGCTGACGAACAAGTATGCAGAGGGCTACCCGGGCAAGCGCTATTACGGCGGCTGTGAATTCGTCGATATCGCCGAAACGCTGGCCATTGACCGTGCCAAGCAGTTGTTTGGCGCGGCGTACGCCAATGTTCAGCCCCATTCCGGCTCCCAGGCCAATGCGGCGGTGTATTTCGCGCTTCTGAACCCCGGCGATACGATTTTAGGCATGAGCCTCGATCACGGCGGGCATTTGACGCACGGCGCGAAGGTCAACTTCTCGGGGAAATTCTTCAAGGCCGTGCAATACGGCCTTGTCGCCGAGACGGGCATCATCGATTACGATCAGGTTGAGCGGCTTGCGCAGGAGCATCGTCCCAAGATGATCGTGGCGGGGTTTTCGGCCTACTCCCGCGTCATCGACTGGGCGCGCTTTCGCGCCATCGCCGACTCGGTCGGCGCCTACTTGTTCGTCGATATGGCGCATGTGGCCGGGCTGATAGCGGCCGGGGAATATCCGAATCCCGTGCCCTTCGCCGATGTCGTCACCACGACCACGCACAAGACCCTGCGCGGGCCTCGCGGCGGGCTGATCCTCGCGCGGCCGCACCCCGACCTGCACAAGAAATTCAACTCCATGGTATTTCCGGGCATACAGGGCGGTCCGCTCATGCATGTGATCGCCGCCAAAGCTGTGGCCTTTCTCGAAGCACTGCAGCCGGAATTCAAAGCCTATTCGGCGCAGGTGATTGCCAATGCGCGCGCGATGGCCAAGGTGTTGCAGCAGCGCGGATACAAGATCGTCTCCGGCGGCACCGACAATCATTTGTTCCTGCTGGATCTGATCGACAAGAACATCACGGGCAAGGATGCGGATGCCGCGTTGGGCCGCGCGCACATGACGGTCAACAAGAACGCGGTACCCAATGACCCGCGCCCCCCTTCCATCAGCAGCGGCCTGCGCATCGGCACGCCCGCGGTGACCACGCGCGGCTTCAAGGAACCCGAGGTTCAGCAATTGTCCAATTGGATTGCCGACGTGCTGGATCATTTGGGCGATGAGCCGATGCTCGAGCGCACCCGAGCCGAGGTGGTGGCGATATGCCGGCGATTTCCGGTCTACGGTTAGCGATGAGCAGTTCCGATGCATTGCCCGTTTTGCGGTCACACCGAGACTAAGGTGATCGACTCTCGCCTGGCCGGCGAGGGGCGGCAAATTCGCAGACGCCGCGAATGCCTGGCCTGTACAGAGCGATTCACCACGTTTGAAGCCGCGGAGCTGCTGCTGCCCACGGTGGTCAAGGGCGACCGCAGCCGCGAGCCGTTCGATGAGAAAAAACTGCTCACCGGCATGCAAAAGGCGCTGGAAAAGCGCCCGGTCTCCCGGGAAGCCATAGAAGCCGCCGTGGCGCGAATATGCCACAAGCTGCGCAGCCTGGGCGAGCGTGAAATTGCATCGCGCAGCGTCGGTGAAATGGTGATGGAGGAGCTGCGCCATCTGGACGAAGTTGGGTATGTGCGGTTCGCGTCCGTATACCGCAGCTTTCAGGACTTGGACGCCTTCCGCACGGAAATCGACCAGCTGCGCAAGCATCGGCGGCGCCGGGAACCCAGCAAGGATCAATTGCCGCTTCTTCCGGGAGACGCGAGCGATGATGAAGTGCCGTGAATAAGGAGTCCTCGCCGCAAGACACGGTGCATATGGCGCGTGCACTGGAATTGGCGGCCCTCGCCCTGTACACCACCGATCCGAATCCCCGGGTGGGATGTGTGGTGACGAATACCGACGGCGTGGTGGGGGAGGGGTGGCATGCGCGCGCCGGTGAACCTCACGCGGAGGTTTTGGCCCTGCGTAACGCAGGACTCAAGGCGCGGGGTGCGACGTTATACGTGACGCTGGAGCCGTGCAGTCACACCGGACGCACACCGCCTTGCGCAGACGCTGTGATTGCCGCCGGGGTCGCGCGCGTGGTGTGCTGCACGCGTGATCCCAATCCCAAAGTCGCCGGCGCCGGGATCGAGCGCCTGCTGCGGGCCGGCATTGCCGTGGATGTGGGTCTGTTCGCCGATGAGGCGCGCCGTCTCAATGTCGGGTATTTTTCGCGGCACGAGCGCGGCCGGCCCTATGTGCGGCTGAAGCTGGCGATGAGCCTGGACGGACGCACTGCGCCGCCGGGCGGCGGCCCGCTATGGATCAGCGGCGAAGCATCGCGCGCCGATGTGCAAGTTTGGCGTGCGAGAAGCTCCGCGGTGCTCACGGGCGCCGGCACCGTGCGGACCGACGATCCGCAGCTCAACGTGCGTTTGAGCTACGGCCCGTGGGTGCGGCAGCCGCTGCGCGTGGTGCTCGATACCATGCTGACTTCCCCGCGCACCGCAAAGATATTCAACAACGGCGAAGCGCTGGTGTTTGCCGCGGCGGAAGCGCCACTGGGCTCGTTCAAAGATCTCAAGGTGGAACGAATTCCGCGCACTGACGGCGGTTTGGATCTTGACGCGGTCATTCAGAACTTGACGGCGCGTGAAGTCAACGAGCTGCTGCTCGAGTGTGGGCCGACGCTCGCGGGAGCCTTTCTCGCCAGGCAGCTCGTCGATGAACTGGTGCTGTACGTCGCGCCGAAGCTGCTGGGGTGCGATGCGGCGCCGCTGATGGGTATCAAGCTCGGCGTCCAGGCATTGCCGGAATTCGAATTTCGCGACGTGTTGCCGATGGGGGACGATGTGCGCCTCATTCTGAAACTCAAGAAGTCATAACCATGTTTACCGGAATCATTTTGGCCAAGGGCCGCATCACTTCTCTGCAGGAGCGGGAGGGTGACTTGGAACTGGGTGTCGATGCCGCGGGTCTTGACGTTGCGCGCATCGCCATCGGCGACAGCATCTGCGTCCAAGGCGTATGCCTCACCGTGACCCGCAAGCAGGACGCGTGTTTTTTCGCAGACGTGTCGCGCGAAACCATGGCGAAGACCACCCTGGGCCGGTTGAAGGTGGGCTCAAACGTGAATCTGGAACCCAGTCTGCGCGCCGGAGACCCGCTGGGCGGCCATCTGGTGAGCGGTCACGTCGATGCAGCCGGGAGTCTCAAGCGTATCGATCAGGATGCGCGTTCCTGGCGCCTGGAATTCGAGTTGCCGCCGTCCTTGATGCGCTTCGTGGCTGCCAAAGGCTCCATCTGCCTCAACGGCGTCAGCCTCACCGTCAACAAGGTCGAGGGCGCGCGATTCGATGTCAACATCATTCCGCACACGCATGCGGTTACGACACTCGGCGAACTTGGAGTCGGCGACGAGGTCAACGTCGAGATCGACGTCGTGGCACGATACCTTGAGCGGCTTATGCCGTCGTCCGGTTAATTGGCGCCTCCAAGTCGGGCTACAATAGCCACCCAGACCACTGCTTAAGGCGATCCATGGCCCTCAACACGATCGATGAAATTCTCGAAGACCTGCGCCGCGGGAAGATGGCGGTCATCATGGACGATGAAGACCGGGAAAACGAGGGCGATCTGATCATGGCCGCCGAATGCGTCCGCGCAGAGGATGTCAATTTCATGGCGCGTTACGGCCGCGGGCTCATTTGCCTGACGCTGACCCGTGACCGCTGCCGCCAGCTTCGCCTGCCTCTCATGGTGAGCGACACGGACCACACGCATCGCACCAACTTCACCTTGTCGATCGAGGCAGCCGAAGGCGTGACCACGGGGATCTCCGCGCATGACCGCGCGCACACCGTCAAAACCGCCGTGGCGCCGAATGCACGGCCCGAAGATCTGCGGCAACCCGGGCATATTTTCCCATTGATGGCGCAGCCGGGCGGCGTGTTGACGCGCGCCGGTCACACGGAGGCCGGATGCGACCTGACGCGCCTGTCCGGTTTTTCAGCTGCCGCGATGATCGTGGAGATTCTGAATGACGACGGCACCATGGCGCGCCGCCCGGATCTGGAACGGTTTGCCAAGACGCACGGCTTGAAGATCGGCACGATTGCCGATCTGATTCGCTACCGCTTGAAGAATGAGCGCTCCGTCGAACGGATCTATGATGAGCCGGTGGACACGGAGTACGGTCCTTTTCAGCTTTGCTGCTATGAGGATCACGTCAACAAAACCGTGCACATCGCCCTGGTCAAGGGCGATTTGAACTCCGCGCTGCCGCCGTTGGTGCGCGTCCATGTGAAGGACACGTTGCGGGATGTCGTCGGCGTCATCAATGAGAAGCTCGGCTGGCCCCTGCGCGCGGCGATGCAGCGGGTGGCCAAAGAGGAGTCCGGTGTGGTCGTGATATTGCGGCCGGAAGAGTCGCCGCGGGATTTCATGGATAGTGTGCGGTTGCTGGACTCCAAGCCGTCCCGGCAGCAAGGGGGAACCGTGGTGCGAACCTACGGCATCGGCGCCCAGATACTCAAGGATCTAGGGTTGAAGCGCATGCGCGTGTTGAGCGCCAAGAAACAGCTGCAGGGACTGGCCGCTTTCGATCTGGAAATCACCAGCTACGTGGATGGCGATGACTGAGCGCTGCTTGAGCTTATACTTGCGGTCTGCAATGCGAGGAACGACTTGTGCCGAATGATCAGCCGAAAATAATCGAGGGCGAATTGCTGGCGCGCGATTTGCGGTTCGCGCTCATTGCGGCGCGCTTCAATGAGTTTGTGGTGGAGCCGCTGGTGCGCGGGGCGCTCGATGCGTTGAAGCGTCATGGAGTCGGCGAAAAGCAAATCGATATCGTGCGCGTACCGGGAGCGTTCGATATTCCGATCGTTGCTCGCAAGCTGGCGCTGTCCAATCGCTATGAAGCGCTCATTGCCCTGGGAGCCGTGATTCGCGGTCAAACGCCGCATTTTGACTATGTTGCCGGCGAGTGCGCCGGGGGGATCGCGAGAATTGCTCTGGAGTCCGGCGTGCCGATCGCCTTTGGCGTCCTCACCACCGATACGGTGGAGCAGGCAGTCGACCGCGCGGGCGGCAAGGCCGGCAACAAGGGTGCGGATGCCGCACTGGTGGCGCTCGAGATGGCAAATCTATTGCGCCGCCTGGACAATTAAGTGGCTTCGGGGCCCCCTGCCCATCGAGCCCGAAGTCTGGCGCGCCGCTTGGCGCTGCAAGCTCTCTACCAGATCCAGCTCAACCCGCTTCCGTGGCAGGACATTCAGAAGCAATTCGCCGACGATCCTGAAGCCGAGCGCGTCGATCGCGAATATTTCCGCGGACTCATCGAGGCCATCGCGCCCAATCGCGAGGCGCTGGATTTGCGGTTGTCGGGACTGTCCGAGATCGCGCCGGCGGAACTGGACCCGATCGAGCACGCCGTCCTGTGGCTGGGATTGCATGAACTCGAGTCGCACCCGGAGCTGCCTTACCGCGTGGCGCTGTCGGAGGCCGTGCAGCTGACCAAGCAGTTCGGTGCGACCGACGGGTACAAATTCGTCAACGCGGTCTTGGATCGCGCCGCGCAGGAATCGCGGCCGCATGAATATGGAACCTGAACTCGGCGAGTTTGAATTGATCCGTCGATTCTTTCTCGCTCCGGCAGCCGCGCGGCGCGATTCCGGCGTGATTCTCGGCATTGGCGATGACGCCGCGCTGCTTGAGTTGCCCAAGGGGACAGACTTGGTGGCCTCGGTGGACACCATCGTCGCCGGGCGGCATTTCCTGCAAGGCGCCGACGCGCGGGCGATCGGGCATCGCGCGCTCGCGGTCAACTTGAGCGACATGGCCGCCATGGGCGCAACGCCGGCCTGGGCGACTCTGGCGCTGACCGTCCCCAACGCGGATTCGGCCTGGCTCGATAAATTTGCGGCAGGTTTTCTCGCGCTTGCGGATGCACACGCGGTCGCGCTGGTGGGCGGCGACATGACCCGGGGCCCGCTTACCATCAGTGTGCAAATTCTGGGACATGCGCCGCATGGAACGTCGCTGCGCCGGAGCGGCGCGAAGGCCGGCGACCTCTTGGCGGTCAGCGGTACGCTGGGCGATGCGGCGGCGGGCCTTGCGTTTCTGAAGGAGCCGCCGGCAATGCCGTCTGCCGCGGTGGATGCACTGGTGCGGCGCTTTGAGTATCCGACGCCCAGGGTGCAGCTTGGCATCGCGGCGCGCGGAATCGCGACCGCGGCCATGGATCTGTCTGACGGGCTGATAGGCGACCTGCCAAAACTCGCGCACGCCAGCGGCCTCGCCGCGCACGTGAGCGTTGATCAATTGCCCACATCTCAAGACATGCGCGCAGCAGTGGCTTTGAGCCAGGCACGCGATTGGGCGCTTGCCGGGGGCGATGACTACGAGTTGCTGCTGGCCGTGCCTCCCAATCGTTTCGCTGAGATGGCCGGGGCTGCGGACCAATTGAACTTAACGTTGACCCCGATTGGTGAACTGCGTGCCGGAGCGGGCGTGAAGTGGTCGCTCAATGGCGAGGATTTCGTGCCCGGCGTCTCTGGTTACGACCACTTCGCCCAAGCCTCGACCCAAATCACAGTTTAGCTTCAGCCGGCCCAGTATCCTCGCGTCATTGAAGTCGAATGACGTCCCGCAGCGCTTGGGTTACCTTGACCAATACTCGCTCCAATAGTCTTGCAAAAGCCCAGGCGGGCCGTGGATCGTTGCCGGAAAAAATAGGCAAGTACGTCATCATCAATGAGGTCGGGCGCGGCAGCACCGGCGTCGTGTACCTGTCGCACGATCCTTACTACGGCCGCGATGTGGCCATCAAAGTTTATAACGTCGATGCAAGCGGCGACGAAAATCGCAAAAAGATCGCACGCAAGATGTTCTTGTCGGAAGCGCACATGGTCGGCATGCTGCAGCACCCGAACATCCTGCCGATTTACGACGCCGGCGAAGAGAACGGCCACTGCTACATCGTGACCGAGCACGTGCACGGCGCGCGCACCCTGGCGGCCTACTGCCGTCCCGATAATCTGCTGCGCATCGACGATGTCGTCGAGCTGGTCTACAAGGCGGCCCGGGCGCTTCATTATGCGCACAGCCGCGGCGTGATTCATCGCGACATCAAGCCCAGCAACATCATGCTCACGCTCGACAGCGACGTGCGCATCATCGATTTTGGCATCGCGCTGGTTGCCGACTCCGAGATCTCGCGAATCGAAGGCATCGCAGGCAGCCCTTCTTATATGTCCCCGGAGCAGGTGCAATCGATTGAATTGACCAACCGCTCGGACCTGTATTCGCTGGGCGCCGTCATGTATGAGCTGTTGACGGGCACGCGGCCGTTCCGCGCCGGAAACCTCCAGAAACTGCTGCATCAAATCGTCTTTGCGACGCCGCCGCCGATCCACACGCTGCGCCCCGAGATCCCTGAGGAGCTCGAGAATGTGACGGCCATGGCGCTGCAGAAGGATCCGGAGAAGCGCTACAAGACGGGTCTGGATTTCGCGGCTGAATTGACGCGCGTGCACCAGAAGCTGCGTGCCCAGTACAACCGAATCGATCAGCAGGAGCAGTTCAGCCTGCTGCGCAAACTGAAGTTCTTTCATGAGTTTTCCCACGGCGAGATCTGGGAGGTGCTGCGGGCCAGCAGCTGGCAGGACTACGCCGATGCGGAGGAAATCGTCAAGGAAGGCGAGATGGATGACCGCTTCTACATCATCGTTCAAGGGCGGGTCGGCGTGCAGCGCAACAGCAGGGCGCTCGGCTACCTGGAAAGCGGCGACTGTTTCGGTGAAACCAGCTATGTACGCGGTGCGAAGCGCACGGCCACGATCTTCGCATCGGGTCCCGTGACCGTCATGAAAGTGAGCTCCACGCTTCTGGAGCAGGTCTCGGCGGAATGCCAGCTACGCTTCAATCAAGTGTTCCTGCGCAGCATGATCGCCCGTCTGCAGAGCGCGGAACGGGGTCAGAGCGCGGAGCGGAGCGTACCTTAAGCGGTTGTTTCCTTGTCGTGCTCAATCATGGCGTACGCCGAATGATTGTGGATCGACTCAAAATTCTCCGCCTCGACGATGTAGGCTCTGACGCGCTTGTCCTTGTTGAGCGCCATGGCGACATCGCGCACCGTGTCCTCCACGAATTTCGGATTGTCGTACGCGCGCTCGGTGACGAATTTCTCGTCCGGCCGCTTCAAAATTCCATAAACCTCGCATGAGGCCTCGCGCTCCGCGATTTCGATCAGCTCTTCGAGCCACATGTGTTCGGCGAGCCTCGCCGTCAGGGTGATGTGAGAGCGCTGATTGTGCGCGCCATAGTCCGAAATCTCCTTCGAACAGGGACACAAGCTCGTCGTCGGTACGACGACCTTGAGCCACACTTCCGTCACGCCGTTGCGATGTTCGCCGGATATCGTCGTCTGGTAGTTCATCAGGCTTTCGACCCCCGACACCGGGGCCTTCTTCATGACGAAGTAGGGAAAGGTCATTTCCATATGGCCGGCGGTCGCCGCCAGATGCTCGGTCATTTCCGACAGCATCAGGCTGAATGACTCGACCGAGATCTCGCGTTCATGCCGATGCAGGATTTCAACGAAGCGCGACATGTGCGTGCCCTTGAAATTGTGGGGCAGATTCACGTACATGTTGAAGTTCGCCACGGTGTGCTGCTCGCCGCGCGACCGATCCTTCACCTTCACCGGGTGAAAGATATCCTTGATGCCCACCTTGTTGATGGGTATTCGCCGGGTGTCTGAATGTCCCTGGACATCCTCCACGGATGTGGTTTTCGGCTTTTTCGAGGTCAACGCAACGTTCATATTCGGTTCCTGATGAGGCGATCACGCCTTGAGTGGTGGCGAAACCGCGAAACACAAGAATTTTAGACCATTCGACCCGACTTGGCTGGAGACCGCGCGGAAGGTGACGACCGACAGGCGGAAATCGGCGGAAAGGCGTGATTTAGGCCTCTTATGCGGCGATTGTCGCCAATCTGAGACCAGGAGCCTGTCTGATTACTCAGGCAGTCTCCTAGGCGCGGCGCTGGACCACGTAGGAGGCCAGCCAGGCCAGAACGTGGGATGGTTCGCCCAGCGGCGCAAGCCGCTCGCAGGCACGCAACTTCAACTCGCGCGCGCGCGTCTTGGCGGCCTCCAGCCCCAGCACACTGGGATAGGTGGGCTTGGCCCGGGCGGCGTCGGCACCACGGGTCTTGCCGATCTCTTCCGTTGCGCCTTCCACATCGAGTATGTCGTCTTGGATTTGAAACGCGAGACCGATGTCTTGCGCGTAGCCGTCCAGCGCCTCCCATTTCGCCGCGCTAAGATTGGGAGAACACGCCGCCGCCATCAGCACGCTGGCGCGGATCAGCGCGCCGGTCTTGAGTCGATGCATGGCCTCGAGCTGTTCCAGCGTCAACGCGCGGCCCACCGCGGCCAGATCGATCGCCTGACCGCCGGCCATACCGGCGGTGCCGCTCGCGTCCGCCAGAATTTGAATCATGTGCAGGCGCGCCTCACCCGTCACGCCGGGCGTGCGATCGCGCGAGAGCAGTGAAAATGCCAGTACCTGCAGCGCGTCGCCGGCGAGTATGGCGGTCGCCTCATCGAAGGCGCGATGCGTGGTCGGCTGTCCCCTCCGCAGATCATCGTCATCCATCGCCGGCAGATCATCGTGCACCAGCGAGTAAGAATGAATGAGTTCCACCGCCGCGGCGGGCGCATCGAGGATGGTCGCGGGAATTTCCAACGCCTCACCCGTGCAATAGACCAGCAAGGGGCGCAGCCGCTTGCCGCCTCCGAGGACCGCGTAGCGTTGCGCAGCGTGCAATCGTTGCGGCACCAGATCGGCTGCCGGCAACGCGGCGTCGAGCACGGTCTGCACGCGTGCCTGATACCCACGCATTCGCGCTTCCATCGCGTCGGCATTCACATGGTGTCAGCCGTTTTTTGTTTCTTCGGGCATGAAATCTTCAACCGTCGGCTCACCGGCTTTCTTCAGCAAGATTTCGACTTTCTGCTCGGCCTCTTTGAGCGCGCTCTGGCACGCCCGCGTCAACATAACGCCGCGCTCGAATGCCGCGAGGGACTCTTCGAGGGGCAGATCTCCGTGTTCCAGGCGCTCGACCAATTCCTCCAAGTCGCGCATGGCCGTCTCAAAATCGGGCGTTTCCTGTTTTGCGGCTTTTGGGGTGGGCATGTCCGGAACGGTACACATGCGCCTCGACGCGGTCAAACGCGCCGCCTGTAGAAGTCCCGTGCAGGAACATTGTCAAGTCGTGAGGCGCGTCACAACCAAGGGGTCGCTTGACGCCCCGTTTTCGGTAACATTGCTGGTGGGAAGCTATATGCCAATTTCAATTAAATCAATACTCGTATGCGGCTGCATTGCCGCCGCAGCGTTGTCGGCGGCCGCATGCAGTCCGCGGCGCATTCCTGCCGTAACCGTTGCGGATCTGATGGAGGATCGAGTTGCGCTCGACGGCGTACTCATGAAGTGCAATCGCAATCCCAGCCAGGCACGCTCAGATTCGGATTGCTTGAATGCGCGAATTGCCATCGAGCGTCTCGCGTCGCGAGTCGATCCGGCCGCCGATGCAAAGCGAGTCGAGGAATTCGAGCGCAGCCGCGATCAGCTGCGGGCAGCAGAAGAGAAGAAAAAACAGGATCAGGCATCCAAGACCAAGGTCGATGCCTATCACCTGCCTGTGATTCCGGTCGACCCCACGCCGACTCCCAAAGACCCGCAGTCGCCGACCGTCAGTCAGACGAATCCTTAGGAGCCTAGGCTCCTGCATCCGCGGCGACGCGCCGCTTGGCCTTCAACAGCACATCCACCGCTTCAGGCCGATCGTCCCAATAGTCCAAGCGGATGCGATTGTCGGGCAGCTGTGTCACGGTGGCGGGCGCCGCGCTGTATGTGCAGTACCAGCCGGAGGGCAACACCACCGCGTTTCGCGGCCGGCCCAAGCTTCGGTCGAACACCAATTCATCGCCGTCCAATTTGTAGCTCACGGGCGCCGTGTACGTCTCGGCGATCCGCAGCCGCAGCGTCTGGCCGGCCTGCAGAGCCGCAAACGGAATCACGACCACGCGGGCCGTGGAGGCTGCGACTTCCCCTACATTGATCTTCGATGCCGCAAGCTCCGCGCCGCTCATCTCCAGCGTCTTCAACTGCTCGCCGGTATCTAAAATGCTCGCCGACGGATGGCTCGCAACGCTGCCTTCGCGCACGATGTTCGCGTACCCGCTGATGCCCGGCCGGGATTCCGTATAGTCGTGATACAGACTGAAGGCGTGGGTCTCCGGCTGCTGCAGGAAGTACACGATATCCCGGTCCTGATGCGCGCGCTCCGAGAGCCGCTGCTGCTCGGTTTCTCCGGTGAACGGCGACTCCCAGCTGTGTGTGGCGGTCAACGTTTTGGGGAGCGCAGCCGCTCCGACTTGCGCCGTCTTGGTTGCGTGCAGAATCAGCGGCGCTTCCCCGCTGCCGGCGTGCATAAAACTGACGGCGATGCGCCCATCCTTCTCGGTCAATATCTGCGAGGGGACGGTCAAACCCGTTACCTCGTACCCTAAGGGCAGCACGACTTTGTTGCGCTTGATTCCCAGCGGCCGATTGAAGACGATGCCCTTGCCCTCGGCGAAGTAACTTTTCGGGTCCTTATAGGTCTTGATGATCAGCACGCGCCCTTGACCCTGCGCCGGCACCGGTCTTGCCAGTGTGACCTTGATGTAATTCGTGTCCAGATCGGCATCGGGCATCAACGGGTCCTTGCGTGCCTGCGCGCCGCTGACCACCTCAAAGTGCAGCGCGGTGCCTCGCATGGCGTCATACACGCTCTCATCGCTGGCGGCGCTGCCTTTGCGGATCGGGTTGTAGAAGAACTTGGCGCCCGGCGTCGTGGCGGTGACTTCGTAGTAAATCTTGAAGCTCGCCGTCTCCGGAGCCAGCAGCTCATAGCGCGTGTATTCATCGGCCTCGGATTGAGCGACGGCACTCGGAAAATACAGCCCGTCCTTGGATGAGGCGGGCGCTTGCGCATGCACAGAAACCAAGGCGAACTGCAATGTCAGCGCTGCCGCCCAATGGAATGTCTTCATGGTCAAGTCGCACTCCGGTAAAGATTTGCAAAGAAGCAGCCGGTGACGAAAGTCGGGCGGCGCATTGCCTCCACTATAGGCGAGCATCCGAGTTGAGGGAATCCATTAGCGCCTTACTTGTTACATTCGGTCCCGTTAGACTTCGTAAAACAGACATTAAAATTCACTGGAGGACAACATGACTCGATTCAAATTCGGCGCTTGCCTGGGTGTGGCTCTTGCGCTGGCATTGCCCGCGCTCTTGGTTGCCGCGCCCGCTGCGCCGAACCCGCCGGATAAAAAGCCGGACAGCGACACGGAAAAATCAGAAGGTGGGAAGTTCCAACCGTTCAAAACCGAATCGTCCACCAGCAACGGCACGGTGACGATCGGCGGACAGTCCATCGGGTATCAAGCCATTGCCGGCACGCTCATTGTGCACCCCAAGGATTGGGACGATGTGCCGCGCGATCCCAAGCCTGATCGCAGTCCCGGCTCCTCGGAAGAGGGCCCCGACAGGAATCCAACGGCCGAAGCGTCGATGTTCTATGTGGCCTACTTCAAGAATGGCGGCGGCTCTCGACCGGTCACCTTCGTCTATAACGGCGGTCCCGGCTCCGCAACGGTTTGGCTGCATATGGGCGCCTTCGGACCGCGGCGCATCGTCACTGCCACCGATGCGCACACGCCGGCGGCTCCTTATTCCTTGATCAACAACGCCTCCAGTTTGTTGGATGCAACGGACCTCGTATTCATCGATGCGCCGGGCACCGGTTTTAGCCGAATTGCCGGCAAGGACAAGGAAAAGGCTTTTTTCGGCGTCGACCAGGATGCGTACGCCTTTGCCCAATTCATTTCCCAGTTTCTGACCAAGTACGGGCGCTGGAATTCGCCCAAATATCTGTTCGGTGAGAGCTATGGAACGCCGCGCTCGGCGGTGCTCATCAATCAGCTTGAAGCTGATCGTTCCATCGATTTCAACGGGGTCATTCTGCTGTCGCAGATTCTCAATTTCGACTTGAGTCCCGATCGCCCCACCGGCAACCCCGGCATCGACCTGCCTTACCAGACTGTTCTTCCCACCTATGCAGCCACCGCCTGGTATCACAAGAAATTACCGGGCGATCACAAGGATCTCGAATCGCTGCTGACCGAGGTGGAACAGTTCGCCATGGGCGACTACGGACGAGCGCTCGCATCGGGGTCTGACTTGAGTCCCGCCGACAAGCGCGCCGTGGCGGAGAAGCTGCACCAGTACACGGGTTTGTCGGTCGAGTACATCTTGAAGGCGGATTTGCGCATCGATGGCGGGGAATTTCGCCAGAATTTGCAGGACGATGTGAGTCTGACGACCGGCCGGCTGGACACTCGGTTTTCGGGACCCGACATCGATCCGTTGAGCCAGCGCGCTGAATACGATCCGCAGTCGACGGCGTTGGGATCAGCCTATGTTTCGGCGTTCAACGAGTACGCGCGCAAGGATTTGCACTACGGCGACGGCAAGGAATTCAAGCACAGCATCTCGGCCGGCCGTGAATGGAGCTTTGCGCACCAGCAGCCTGGTCAAAACCAACGGTTTGGCTCGTCGCGTCAGGGCTCGAACGTCATGCCCGACCTGGCGAATGCCATGAAAATCAATCCGAACTTGAAGATCCAGCTGAACGCCGGCTACTTCGATCTGGCCACGCCGTTCTACCAGGGCATCTATGAGATGCATCACCTGCCGATTCCGGCGAATCTGCATGCAAACATCGAGTACAAGTTCTACGACTCGGGCCACATGGTCTATGCCAAGGATTCATCGTTGAAGTTGTTGCACGACAACGTCGCCGGGTTCATCCGCAGAACCGCGACCCCCGCCAACTAAGAAAACCCGGCAACCAAGCAACAGGCCGCGCAGCGTCGCTGCGCGGCCTGTCTTTTACTCATTTTGCTTGCGCGGGCGGCGCATCTTTAAGATAAGTCGCCAGCCAGCCGTGGACCTCTTCATAGAAGTGGCGGCTGTCTTCAGGCTTGAGAATCCAATGCCAGGCGTCCGGCCATACCAACAGCCGGCTTTGCACGTGCATTCGTTGCAGCGCGCTCCAATTCTCGAGCGTGTTGTTGAGGGGCACGCGATAATCCCGCTCACCGATGCTGAGGAGCATGGGTGTCTTCCAATTTCCCGCGTACGTTAACGGGCTCTGGTCGTGCCACACCGGATTGCCCTCCCACGGCGGTCCGCCATTGGTCACTTCGCGGCCATAGATCCCGTCGCTCGTGCCCCATTGACTGGTGAGGTCGACCTCGCCTGCGTGGCTGACGATGCATTTATAGCGGGTGGTCGTCGCTTCGATCCAATTGGCCAGATGGCCGCCGTAGCTGGCGCCGGCCGCGCACAGCCGCGAGCCATCAACAAACGGGAAGCGCTTGATGGCTTCATCCACCGCCTGATTGATTTCATCGCCCGGTGTCCTCAAAGGATCAAGCTTGATGGCCTGCGCAAACTTTTCGCCAAAGCTGGTCGACCCGGTGTAGTCCGTCATCAAGATGACGTATCCGGGCGCGGCCAACAGGTGATAATTCCAACGTAGTCCGATCTGATCCGGGTTGTTGCTCGCCGCGCCGCCATGGATCAGGACCAGCATCGGATATTTCTTGGCGGCGTCGAAACCCGGCGGCAGCACGATCATGTTGTGAATATTGCGGCCCTTGGCGCTGGTGAAATAAAAATGCTGCGGCGTCTGCCAATCAATTGCCGCCGCTGCCGCCGTGTTCACGTGGGTGAGATTGGCATGGGTGCG
>DATHKV010000129.1:0-10468 GCA_035488895.1 Steroidobacteraceae bacterium | reverse complement strand
AGACTTCAATACCTACTGGGGCGATCATGAACTCTATCTGTTCACGCAAGCCGCGGGTTTGAGCAGCGCCAACACCGAGGGGTTGTTTTCCTACCCGAGCCGCAGCCCCCGCAAGGAGCTGGATTTCATCCTGCACAGCGCCCAGATTCAGGTGAACCGCTTCGAAATTCCGGACGTTCAGTTCTCCGATCATCTTCCCTTGATCTGCGATTTCACCATCCTCACCTCCGTGCAACGAGCCGCATGAGCAACTGGTCCTTGGCAATCGACGCCGACCGAATCGCCTGGCTTGCCTGCGACATGGCGGGAGGGTCGGCGAATGTGCTGTCGGCGGAGATGGTGCGTGAGCTTGCGGCAAAGCTTACGGAAATCGCTGCGCTGCGCCCGCTCGGCCTGATCGTGCAGTCGGGCAAGGCGAGCGGATTTATCGCCGGCGCCGACATCAAGGAATTCGTGAAGATCAGCACCCCCGCGGAAGGCTACGAACTGATCCGCGCCGGCCAGTCCGTCATGCAACAGCTCGCGGATCTGCCCTGCCCGAGCGTGGCGGCCATCCGCGGCTTCGCCTTGGGCGGCGGACTGGAATTGGCGCTCGCCTGCACCTACCGGATCGGCGCCGATGACGCCGCGCTTTCGTTGGGACTGCCGGAGGTGCTGCTCGGTATCCACCCGGGGTTCGGCGGCACGGTCAGAAGCGTTCAGCGCATCGGCGTGCGTGCGGCGCTCGAGCTCATGCTCAAGGGCAGGCCTTTTCGCGGCGCGCGCGCCTTGAGCACCGGGTTGCTGGATGCGCTCGTGCCGCCTTCTGAACTTGCGGCCTCCGCCAAAGCCCTGCTGCTGCGCCGTCCCTCTCCAAGACGGCCGCCGCTCCTCGACACGCTCATGAACCTCGGAGCCTTGCGACCCTTGGTCGCCAAGCGGACCGAGGCGACCTTGAAGGGCGCCGTGCGCCGTGACCACTATCCGGCGCCTTATGCCATCGTCGATCTCTGGCGGCGCCATGGCGCGGCGGGCGCCCGCGCATACGAAGCCGAGGCGCGTTCAATCAGCGAACTGATGTGCTCGCCCTCCTCGCGCAATCTGGTACGCGTATTTCTGCTGCAGGACCGGCTGAAAGGTCTGGGCGCGGCGTCAAGCGCCGATTTCAAGCATGTGCACGTCGTCGGCGCCGGCATCATGGGCGGCGACATTGCAGCCTGGTCGGCGTTTCGCGGCATGACGGTCACGCTGCAGGACCGCAGCGAAGAATTGGTCCGGCCGGCGTTGGACCGCGCCAAGTCCTTCTTCGAGAAGCGCCTCAAGGAGCCGTCAGCCGCGGCCGCTGCGCTCTCCCGGCTCAAAATGGACGTCAAGGGCGATGGTGCCGCAGGCGCCGACGTCGTCATCGAAGCCATTTTCGAGAACACCGAGGCGAAGCAGTCGCTGTATGCGACACTCGAACCCAAGCTCAAGGCTTCCGCAATCCTCGCCACCAACACCTCGAGCATTAGAATCGAGACCTTGAGCCAGAAACTGGCCGATCCCAGCCGGCTGGTCGGTATTCACTTCTTCAATCCCGTGGCGCAGTTGCAGCTCGTGGAAGTTGTACAGGGGGCGAATACCCGGCTGCAGGTTCGCAACGATGCGCTGAAGTTCACCCGCAAACTCGACAAGCTGCCCTTGCCCTGCAAAAGCGCGCCTGGCTTCGCGGTAAATCGAATATTGACGCCCTACGTGAACGAGGCATTGTTCGCGCTCGAATCCGGGATACCGGCGGAGATCATCGACCGCGCCGCCGTGCAGTTCGGCATGCCGATGGGTCCGATCGAGCTGACGGACGTCGTCGGACTGGATATTTCCCTGCATGTCGGTCAGGTCTTGAGCGCGGCGTTCCATCGAGAAATTCCGCAGAGTTTGATCAAGCTGGTGGAGCAGAAAAAACTCGGCCGCAAGAGCGGCGAAGGTTTTTATCGCTGGCAGGACGGCAAGGCGCAAAAAAACAAAACCGAAGACGCCGCCATGCCGGCAGATCTGCAGGACCGCCTGATACTGCCCATGCTCAATGAAGCGGTTGCCTGTCTCCGCGAAGGTATCGTCGAGGATGCCGATTTACTGGATGCCGGCGCGGTATTTGCGACTGGTTTTGCGCCTTTTCGGGGCGGCCCGCTGCAATATGCCAAGGACCGAGGTGTCGAAAATGTTGTACAACGTCTGAACGAGCTTGCAGATCGCTACGGAGAACGCTTCCGTCCGGACGCCGGATGGGGCGATATTTCCGCTTAGCAGCCATCCGATGTGAACCACTGCAGGCCTGAGCGAAGGCCGCGTATGGTAGGATTCGCAGGGAAAATCATAGGGTTGAAAGCTTAGGGGCTTAGAATTTTTTGATGGACGAGCGACCAGTTGACCTTGCTATCTTGAAGACTTTCTCGCCGCTCGACGGCCTGAAGGCCGAGAACCTGCACGCGCTTGCCCGTAAAACGGTGGTGCGCGAATTGGGTGCGGGGCGCATGTTGTTCAAGGAAGGCGACACCGACAAGCGCACCTATTACCTGGTGAGCGGCCAGGTCGAGCTGCGGGCGGACGATCGCGTCATGGGTGTGATCAGATCGGGTACGCCGGAGGCACGCGCGGCACTCGCGCCTGGATTGCCGCGAAAGTTCACCGCGCGCGCCGGGATGGATATTGAATACATCGTGATCGACAGCGACCTGCTGGACGTGCTGTTGACATGGGACCAGACCGGGCAGTATGAAGTCGCCGAACTTCGGGGCGACGGCTTGGATGTCACCGGCGATTGGATGACGACGCTGCTGCAGACCAAAGCGTTTCATCGCATTCCACCGGCCAACATTCAGGCCATCTTCATGCGCATGCAGCGCATCAACTATCGCGCGGGCGATATCGTCATCAAACAAGGCACCGAAGGCGACTTCTTCTACGTGGTGGTCGCCGGCAAATGCATCGTGACGCGCGAGACCCCCCTGAACAAGGAAGGCATCAAGCTCGCGGAATTGGGACCCGGCGACAGCTTCGGCGAGGAAGCGCTGATCGCGGAGGCCAAGCGCAATGCCACCGTCACCATGTTCACCGACGGCACGCTGATGCGCCTCGGGAAAAATGATTTTCAGACGCTGCTCAATGAGCCCTTGCTGCAGTGGGTCGATCAGCAGAAGGCGCGCGAGATCGTCGCGAGCGGCGGCAAATGGCTCGATGTGCGGCTACCGAGCGAATTTCAAAATTTCCGAATCGATGATGCGGTGAATATTCCGCTGTATTTCATCCGGCTGAAGATCAATGCCTTGGACAAGAACACCCAATACGTCGTGTGCTGCGACACCGGTCGCCGCAGTTCCGCGGCCGCGTACATCTTGAGCGAGCGCGGCTTCGAAGCGTATGTGTTGAAAGGCGGGCTGGCCGCAAGCGAAGCCGCCCGCTCCCGCAGTGCCTGATCCTGCGCCCGGACCGGAGAAGGGCAAGGACTTAAGCCTCTTCACGCCCACGCCGAAGTTCGAATACAAGGCGCCGTCGCTGCTTTGGGAATACCGCTATCTCGCGATTTTTTTTGTGATCGCGATCATCGCCGGTTCGATTTATATTTTTCGAGCGCCGCACAATGCGCCCAAGATTGAAGCGCCGAGGCCCGCTTCCGAGCCGGTGTACGTGGAGCCGATTCCGGAGCGCCCGCCTTCGAGCGCGCGCTAAGGAGGCTCATCACATGGTGTGTGTTGGCTTGTCGCCGCCGAGCGCACCGGCCAGATAGTTCTCGATTTTCTTCTGGGTGTTGCCGCGGTCTTGATCGCTGAACTGCACTCCAATCCCCGCCGTACGTTTACCCTGGGCGCCTTTCGGAGTCATCCATATCACGCGTCCGGCCACGGGCAGCTTTTCTTCCTCGCCCATGAGATTCAGCAGCATGAAGACTTCATCGCCCAGCCGATAGTTGCTGTTGGTCGGAATGAACAGACCGCCATTCTTGACGAACGGCATGTAGGCGAGATACAGCGCGCTCTTGTCCTTGATGGTGAGCGTCAGGAGACCTGGTTTATTGCTTGGACTTCTCAATTCCTACGATTCCCGCATTGAATCTCACTTCGAAAGCGCTGTTCGACCGCCGACCAGCAACGCCTCGAGCGCCAGTTGCTGATTCATGCCTGTCGTTGAGAGACGCCTGACGTCTCGGGCTGCATCCAGAAGCTCGAATAAGGCCCTTATCTTGGGCTTAAGTAAAGCGGCAGGCAAGCGGACCGGTTCCGCAGTTTGATGCGAAGCCCCTGCTCCCATGGACGCTTCTACTCGCTGTGTGATCCAGTTCTCAAGCCAGGCGACGCGAACGCCCGGATGGGACCGGATCCACCGATCCGCAAGCAGCGTGATGTCCACCGACCCTTGCGCAAGATCCGCCATGCATTGGCGCATGTCGGCGTCGATCGCCGCCAAGCCGTCGGCGTCCAGCTGCAAAGCCAGGAGCGGTGCCCCGCCGGCAAGCGCGAGCGCCGCCCTCCACTCCGTGGCGGAGGAATGCGCCCGAAGCCATTCGATCGCCTGCTCGGGGGGCGGCGGCCGCAGCTTCAAGCGCAGGCAACGGCTGGCAATGGTTGCCGGCAGGCGGTGGTTGGGCCGCGCGAGCATGATGAGCACGGTGTCGGCAGAGGGCTCCTCCAAGGTTTTCAAGAAGGCGTTGGCGCCGTTGGCGTTCAATGCCTCCGCGTTCTCGATGACGCCGACCTTGTAGCCTCCGCGATAGCTCTTCGTCGTCAAGGACTCGATGAGCTCGCGCACCTGGTCGACTTTGATCTGCTGTGCGTCCTCTTCGAGGCGCACGGCATGCGCATCGGGATGACTGTCCGCGCGCAGCAGTCTGCACGAAGCGCAGACGTCGCAGGGCCTACGCCCCGGCGACTCGCACAACGCCAGCGCGGTGATCCAATTGGCCAGCTGCTCCGCGCCCAGTCCGGGGACGCTCAACACCAGCAACGAATGCGGCAGGCGGCCCGCATCGAAGGCGGTGCGCATTCGTTGCTGTGCGGACTGCAGCCATGGCAAAGAGTCGGCGCTCAAGAAATCCATGATCGAGCCCTGAGATGTTCAAGAATGCGGGCACCGACTTCCTCGAGCGGTTGAGTGGCATCCACCACGACGATGCGGTTCGGCTCAGCCGCCGCGCGCGCGCAGTACACGCCGCGAACACGTTCGAAAAATTCGCTTCGTTCGTTTTCAAAACGATCCGGAACGGCCCCTGAGTTTCGCGCGGCGGCGCGCGCCATGGCGCGTTGCACCGGCGCATCGAGCAGGATCGTAAGATCTGGACGCCGGGCTCCCTGGACCATGTGCTCCAGGTCGCGGATGGGATCGGCGCTCAGCTGCCGTCCGCCTCCTTGGTAGGCGTAGCTCGCGTCCGTGAACCGGTCGCAAATCACCCAGCGGCCCGCTTGCAGATTCGGTTCTATCAGATTGGCCAGGTGCACGGCGCGCGCGGCGAACATCAGCAGCAGCTCGGCCGTGGGGGACAGCGGCTCCTCGCGCGCGGTCAACACCACTTGACGGATATTTTCGGCAAGCGGTGTGCCGCCCGGCTCGCGCGTCACCACATGGGCTATGCCGCGCGAATCCAGGGCCGCCGACAGGCGGGTCACCTGCGTGGTCTTGCCGACGCCTTCGATTCCTTCCAGGGTGACGAAACGCGCTGCCGTGCTCATCGCGGCGACTCCTGTGCCGCCTTGCGTTGGTGCGCGACATAGGAGGCCACGGCGGCATTGTGCTGCTCGAGCGTGGCCGAGAATACGTGGCTGCCATCGCCTTTTGTCGAGGCCACGAAGTAGAGGGCATCCGTCTTCTCGGGACGCGCCGTGGCTCGAATCGCCGCGGCGCCGGCCAGGGCAATCGGCGTCGGCGGCAGTCCGGCGCGCGTATAGGTATTGTAAGGGCCGTCAGTGCGCAAATCCACGCTGTGAATATCGCCATCGTAATGCTGCCCGAGCCCGTAAATCACGGTGGGATCGGCCTGCAATCGCATGCCGATGCTGAGGCGATGCAGATACAGGCCGGCGATCTTCGGCAATTCCTGCGGCAAGCCGCTCTCCTTTTCCACGATGGACGACATTATCAACAGCTCGCCGGCCGTGTGCAGCGGCAGATCGGGGTCTCGGTCCCGCCAGGCGGCATCCAACTCACGCAGCAGCGCGGCATGCGCCTGACGCAGCAATTCGACATCCGTCGTGCCCCCGATAAAGCGGTACGTCTCGGGCAGGAATTGGCCCTCGGGGTCCGTGCCGGCGCTGCCCAGTTTGCCCATCACATCGGCGCCCGGCGCCGCGGGGCTCGCCGGTTGCGGCAAGGTGGATACGATTTCCGGATTGCGCCGCAATGCCTCGAGCATGTCCTGTACCCGCCAGCCATCGACAATGGTAAACGAATGCAGCAATACCTGACCGTTCACCATTTTCATCAGCAGTTCGCGCGCCGTCGCACCAGGTTGTACTTCGTATTCTCCCGCCTTCACGGCAGGCGCCAATCCCTTCCAGCGCGCATAGAATATCCAGGCTTTGGGGTGCGCGACGACGCCTTGCGCCGCCAGCTCCGTTGCGACATGCGCAAAACTTGCCCCCGGCGGTACCTTGAAGCGCAACGGCATGGACAGCCGCAGCGGAGCGTCCAGGCTGCGCATGCCGATCCAAACGGACGTTGCGGCCGCCCCGGCGAGCAGCAACAACGCCACGGGGACTGCGATGCGCAAGGTGCGGCTCACAGCAAATCCAACCGCGCGCGCAATTGGCCGGCGGCATCCATGCAAGGGATCCTCACCGTTCCTGCAGGAGTCCGTTCAATCGCACTGACGGAGCGTATGCCAACCACCGCATTGCTCATGAAAATTTCCTCGGCCGACATCAAGTCTTCGCTGCGGATCGGTCGCTGTTCGACCCGCAAGCCAACGCCTGCTGCATTTTCCAAGACCCAACGGCGCATGACGCCCGCCACGCCGCATCGATTAAGTAACGGCGTCGTCAACAAAGCGCCGCGTCTCACGAAGAGATTCGACATGGTACCGCAGACCCAATTCCCATCCGGGTCGCCCATCAATCCCTCCCAGATCCGCGCATTCCGCCACTCGGCGCGCGCCACGACCGAGTCGAGCCGGTTAAGCGTCTTGAGACCCGCAAGGTGCGCATTCACGCTCACCGGCGTCGTGCACAGCCGCACACGGACGGCCGCGGCCGGGATGCCCAAGCCTAAGGCGTGCAGCGTCGCGATGCGGGTGGCGCGTTCGCGCCCGGACGCGCGATAACCTCGCGGGCCGCTGCCTCGGGTCACAATCAGCTTGAGTATTCCCTCGTTTCGTCCGGACGCCATGCGTTCGAGTTCGCGGCGTAAATCAGCCCCTTCTGGGGCGGCTATCGCCAAGCGCCGGCAACCCTCCGACAATCGCTCGAGATGATAATCCAGCAGCCGGACACGCCGCTGCCGCACCCGCATGGTTTCGAACAGACCGTCGCCGTACTGCAGGCCCCGATCACGATGATCCAGCGTCGAGCGGCGCCGGCCATTCACCCATGCGCTCACGGGCGAACCGCCAACGCCCGCAACAGCCCTTCGGCTTTGGCGCGGGTCTCGGCCAATTCCTGCTCCGGAATGGAATCGGCGACAATGCCGGCGCCGGCGCGAAAGTTGACGGTGTTGCCCTGTGCGGTGAGCGTGCGTATCAGAATATTCAAGTCGCAACTACCGTCGCGATTCAAGTAGCCTATCGACCCGGTATACGCACCCCGTGCGCAGCCTTCCAGCTCGGCAATCACCTGCATGGTGCGAATTTTGGGGCATCCGGTGATCGTGCCGCCGGGAAACAGGGCTCTGATCACGTCGATTGGCGATGCTCCACTGCGCAGCCGGCCGCTGACATTCGACACGATGTGATGAACATGCGCATAGCTCTCCACGCTCATAAACTCATCGACTTCGACGGATCCGCCGGCGCAGACACGGCCCAAGTCGTTGCGCTCCAAATCGATGAGCATGACGTGCTCGGCGCGCTCCTTTTCATTGTCCAGGAGTGAACGAACCAAGCGTTCATCCTCCGCGGCCGACGCACCGCGGGGTCTCGTACCCGCGATCGGGCGGGTCGACACGCGGTCGCCGTGCACCCTTACCAGACGCTCGGGCGAGGAGCACAGCAGCGCAAAATCGCCCTGCCGCAGGAGGGCCGCAAAAGGGCTGGGATTCGCGGCGCGCAATCGCTTGTAAATCGCAACCGGGCTCACGGGGGTCAAGGCCAGAGCCTGCCATTGGCGCGACAAATTGGTTTGATACACATCCCCTGCCGCTGTGTACTCGAGCGCACGCCGCACCGCTGCGAGAAATTTCTCCGGATCCTCCTCCTCGATCTGAAACACCGTATCCGTAACTGGCGCCGTAGGCCGCAACGTCGCGACGCGGCGCTTGAACTCATCCAGCAGCCCTTCGTAGCCTGCTTCCGAGTACAGCCACGCCTCGCCGGATTGACGATTCCGCATCCAGGCAGCCGGCGCGCGCAGCGCCAGAGCCACCATCGGATCGGAGCTGCGCGGCGCGCCTAAACAAGATTCGATTTCAGATGCCAGCTCATAACCCAGATACAGAAGCCATCCCCCCGTGAAAGGAAATGGAGGCTGCGGCGCGCGCAACGCATCCGCCGATGCGCTCGGGCGCAAGGTCTGCCACCAGGATTCGAGTGCGCTGAGAAAGCCGCTTTGGCCGGCATGAGGGCCCGTGAGTCCGCCGTCGGCATCGAGCCGCAGGTGTTCGCCGGTGACGATGGGTAGGATATCGTAGCGGGCGCCGGCGCCCGCCGCACCACTCTCGAGTAGCCCCGGATACCGTTCCGGAAACTGATCGATGAGATCTAGCGGCTCAAATCCGGCGAAAAATGAGTGAACCGTTGGTGCCACCGAAACCGAATGAATTGGAGAGGGTGTACTGGAGCGACATCGGCCGCGCCGTATTCGGCACGTAATCAAGGTCGCAGCCCTCGCCCGGCTGGTGGAGATTGATGGTGGGCGGCGCCACCTGGTCGCGCAGCGCCAGGACGGAAAATATCGCCTCGACCGCTCCGGCGGCGCCGAGCAAATGCCCGGTCATCGACTTGGTCGAGCTCACCGCAAGTTTGTCAGCGGCAGCGCCAAAGGAGCGCCTGATCGCCAGCGTTTCCGCCCGATCGCCGAGTTCCGTCGAGGTGGCGTGCGCGTTCACATACTGCACTTGATCAGGGTTCAACTTTGCGTCGGTGAGCGCAGCCGACATCGCCTTGCGCGCGCCCTCGCCGTCTTCGGGCGGCGCCGTCACATGATAGGCATCGCCGCTCATGCCAAACCCCACAATTTCGGCATATATCTTGGCGCCCCGCGCCTTGGCGTGCTCGTACTCCTCGAGCATCATGGCACCCGCACCGTCGCCCATCACGAAGCCATCGCGATCCTTGTCCCATGGGCGGCTGGCGGCTTGCGGATCATCGTTCCGCTGCGACAGCGCTTTCGCCTGGGCGAAGCCGCTCATGCCGGTGGGACAAGTCGCCATCTCCGAACCGCCGGCCAGCATCGCATCCACCTCACCCCACTGGATCAGGCGCATGGCCAATCCGATCGCATGCGTCGAGGTGGTGCAGGCGGTGGCGACCGCGAGATTGGGGCCGGTGATCTTGAACAGAATGGACAAGTGTCCGCCCACGAGATTGATGATGCTGGCGGGGATAAAGAACGGCGAGACTCTTTTCGGAGAGTGCGTCTCCATATATTTATCGTGCGCCACTTCGATGGACTCGAGGCCCCCCATGCCCGAACCCATCAAGATCCCGACGCGTTGGGTATTCGCCTCGGTTACCTGCAGGCCGGAGTCGCGCATCGCCTGAATCCCGGCAATGACTCCGTACTGCATGAACGCATCCATACGCCGCGCGTCTTTTGGCGACATGTAGGGTTCCAGATCCAGCTTTCTGATCTCGCCGCCGAAGTGCGTGGAAAAGTTGGTCGTGTCGAACCGCTCGATCGGCGCGATGCCGCTGCGCCCGGCCAGGATGCTGGCCCAGGCGGACGCGACGTCATTGCCGACCGGCGAGACGATTCCAAGACCCGTAATGACGACGCGTCGTTTGCTCAATTACAACCCCTGGCTAGGTTTTGAACAAAGGACGAAGTGCTTGGGATCGACAGGGCCTTAGGCCTTGCCCTTGTGCGAGTTGATGTAGTCGATTGCCTGCTGCACCGTGGTGATCTTTTCCGCGTCTTCATCCGGAATTTCCGTCTCGAATTCTTCCTCGAGCGCCATCACCAGTTCCACCGTGTCCAGCGAGTCGGCACCTAGATCGTCGACAAACGAGGCATCATTGGTGACTTCTTCTTCTTTCACGCCCAACTGTTCGGCCACGATCTTTTTCACCTGCTGCTCAACAGTACTCATCGTTATGGTTTCCTCTCGGAATTGCTATTCATGCGGTTTAAGAACTCCCGCGACCAGTGGCATC
>DATHKV010000128.1:0-2580 GCA_035488895.1 Steroidobacteraceae bacterium | reverse complement strand
ACCTGCATTTTGACGAGAAGCGCATGGATGCCGCGCTCAAATTGCAGGAACCGGCCGGCGGGCCTTTGGAGAATATCTTGTCCTTGCCGGGGTTGGGTGCGCTGCAGGCAACGCTCAACTTCAACGGCCCGCGATCCGCGGAGCAACTGGAACTCGTCCTCGAGGCGGGAGAACTCAAAGGCCACGCGCAGGGCACGCTCAATTTGGTCGATCTGTCGGCTGACCTGACCTTCGCCTTCGACACGGGCGCGATGTCGCCGAGGCCGGATTTGGCGTGGGAGAAGGGCACACTGCATGGGCGATGGCATGGCAGCTTCAAGTCGCCCACGGCTGAAGGACATTTGGAAGTCACGCGGCTGCGGGTGCCCGGTGAGCTGCAAGCGGCGGCCTTGTCGGCCGACGTCGCGGCCGATCGCGGCAAGGCGGACCTGCATGCGTTGGTGAAAGGCTTGAGGGTTCCGGGTTCCCAGCCGCGGTTGCTCGAGGCGGATCCCCTCAAGATCGACGCGTCCCTAAATCTGGGTGCGCCCGCGCACCCGCTCGAATTGACCGCCGTGCATCGATTGCTGTCCTTGAGAGCGCAAGCGGTGATGACGGGTGACAAGAGCGCTTCCTTGGAACTGCGCCTGCCGAACATCGCGCCGTTCGCGGCGTACGCCGCGCAGGATCTGCGCGGCAGCGCGGTCATCACAGCGAATTTGGCGGGCTATCCCGCCGCGACGCGCATCAAGCTCGACGCGAATGCCGCCTTGACGCCGGGAAAGCAGGTTTGGGCCGGCGCCCTGGGTGATCGAGCGCGATTGGAGTTCAGCGGATTGTTCAAGGACAACTCGCTGGACATTGAGAATGCGAAGCTGACCGGGCACGCGATCGTATTGTCGGCCGCCGGTCGCGTCGGTGGTAAGGCCATCGATGGACGCTGGGACCTGACACTGCCGGATCTCAGCACGCTGTCCACAGTGCTGGCCGGCACCTTGAAGGGCTCAGGCTCGGTGCAGGGCCCGATGACGGCTTTGGCGGCCGGTGCAAACTTGAACTCAACACTCTCAATACGCGGTTCGCCGAGCGGAAATTTGTCGGCCGACGTGAAGGTGCGCGATCTGCCCTCGGCGCCCCGCGGCACGCTGGTCGCGCAAGGCTCCTTGGACGGCTCGCCGCTGCATCTGGCGGTCTCGATGGAGCGCAGCGCCGAGCGCGTACTGCATGCCGTCATTCAACAGGCAACGTGGAAGAGTGCGCAGGCGGAGGGCGATGTGACGTGGGCGACCGAGAAGACGCAGGTGCATGGCCGGCTGGCGCTGTCCGTTGCGCAGCTTAGGGACTTGCAGCATTTGCTGGGCACGGACATCGCCGGCAGTCTCGCCGGCAACGTCATGCTGCGCCCCGAGGGACAGCGCACGCGCGCGCAGTTGCAGCTCGATGCCACGGACCTGACGGTCGCCGGGCTGGCCGGCAGCGCCCATGTGGCGGGCGAAGGCTTTACCGATTCATTTGCATTCAAGGCCGGCGTGCAAATACCGAAATTGAACGGCGTCGTGGTGACCCTCGGTGCGAGCGGCAACTTCAATCTGGACGCGCAGGAAATCTCGTTGGCGAGTGCGCTGGGTTCCTATGCGGGACAGCAGGTGCGCCTGCTGGAGCCGGCGCGCATTTATCTGGGCGGCGGCGTGGCGGTTGATCTGCTTAAATTGGGCGCGCAGAAAGCAGAACTCGACGTGCAGGGACAGATCTCGCCCCTGGCGGTTCGCATTTCGTTGCGTCAGGTGCAACCCACGCTGGTCAATGTGTTCATTCCGAATCTGTTGGCGGCGGGCGTCATCGAAGCGCACGCCGATCTGCACGGCAGCTGGACCGCACCGGTAGGGGAGGTCACAGTGAATGCCTTGGGGGTTCAGTCGGCAGACGACGCGGCGCTCGGGTTGCCGCCGGCAAACGTTCGCATCACCGCGGGTCTGCGGGGACACACGGCGGACGTCGATGCGCGCTTGGATGCCGGTTCCGCCTCGCAGCTCAGCGCGCAGGGTCAAGCACCGCTCGCCGCGGACGGCGACGTGCACATGAAGATCAACGGCAAGGTCGACGTGGGGTTGATGAACGCCTTCCTGGAGGCGCGAGGCCAACATGCCTCCGGCCAACTCGACATCGACGCCACGGTGACCGGAGAAGTGGCGGCGCCGCAGATCGCCGGCACGCTCGAACTCAAAAACGGCAAGATCAACGATTACGGCCGCGGTGTCAGTCTCACGGATATCGCTGCGCAAGTGGTGGGCAACGAAGGCACCCTGCAAATCAAGAGCTTCACGGCGTCGGCGGCGCCGGGTACCGTGTCGATGAGCGGCAGCGTGGGAATCCTGCAGAAGGGTATCCCAGTGGACCTTGCGATCACGGCCCGCAACGCCCAGCCGCTGGTCAGCAAGCTCGTTACCTCGAATCTGAACGCGGACCTCACCATCAAAGGCACGGCGCGCGAACGCCTGGACGTTGCAGGAAAGATGCACCTCAACCGCACCTTGATCGGCATCCCCAACGGTCTGCCGCTGAATGTCGCCGTGCTGGATGTGCGGCGGCGGGGCACCAAGA
>DATHKV010000127.1:0-40435 GCA_035488895.1 Steroidobacteraceae bacterium | reverse complement strand
CCCGTGTCGGTATAGTCGATCATGGCAAGTCCAATGGAAGTCAAAGTTCCCGACATCGGCGGTTTCAAGGACGTCAACGTCATCGACGTGCTGGTCAAGGATGGTCAGCAAATCGAGAAAGAAACGCCGATGGTCACCATCGAAACTGAAAAAGCCGCCATGGACGTGCCGGCTCCGGTCGCGGGCAAGATCACGCAGGTGAAGCTCAAGACCGGCGACAAGGTATCCGAAGGATCCGTGATCCTGTTGCTCGAGCCCACGGCGGAGGCCGCGCCGGCCGAACAGCGCGCTGCACCGGCGGCCGCGCCATCCGCGGACGCGCCATCCGCAGACGTGCCATCCGCTGCCGCGTCTTCGAAGACCCCGTCTGCCGCCACCCCGGCACCGGCGCCCGCGGCGGCACCGCCGCAGGAGAAGGAACCCGCCGCTGCGGCGCCCGCCGAAGCACGCGCGGCTGCGCCTGCTGCAGCGCCGGGCTCAGGCCAGGTCGATGAGAAGGCATTCTCCAGAGCCCATGCCAGTCCGTCGGTGCGAAAATTTGCACGAGAACTCGGCGCCGATTTAGGCAAAGTCCAGGGAACCGGCGTCAAGGGCCGCATCACTCAGGACGACGTCAAAGCTCACGTCAAAGGATTGCTGGCAGCCGCCGCGACCGCTGCGCCGGTGTCGGCGCTGCCGCGGGTGCCGGTTGTCGATTTCGCACACTTCGGCGAGGTCGAGGTCAAGCCACTCTCGCGCATACAGAAAATCTCCGGCGCACGCCTGCAAGCAAGCTGGCTGAACCTGCCGCATGTGACCCAGCACGAGGATGCGGATATCACCGACCTCGAAGCGGCGCGCGGCGCGCTCAAAGCCAAGGCGGCGCAGGAAGAAGTGCGGCTCACGCCGCTGGTGTTCATCATCAAGGCCTGCATTTTGGCCTTGAAGGAATTTCCCCGATTCAACGCTTCATTGGATGAGAGCGGTGAGAATCTGGTTTTCAAGAAATACTTCAATATCGGCTTCGCCGCCGATACGCCAAATGGGCTGGTGGTGCCGGTCATTCCGAACGCCGACCAGTTGAGTATTTACGACACCGCGCGGGCGCTTGCTTCCTTGTCGGAAAAGGCGCGCGCCGGAAAACTGAAAGCCACGGAAATGCAGGGCGGCAGTTTTACGATTTCGAGTTTGGGCGGTATCGGCGGCACGTATTTCACGCCCATTATCAACGCTCCCGAGGTCGCGGTCCTGGGTGTATCCAGATCCACGCAAAAGCCGGTGTATGAGCGCGGCGCGTTTGTGCCGCGGCTGATGTTGCCGCTGTCCTTATCCTACGATCATCGCGTCATCGACGGCGCCGCAGCGGCCCGCTTCGTGGTGTTTCTTGCAAAAACGCTGGGTGACGTAAAGGCGTTGCTATGAGCGCCGTTGAGGTGCGCGTTCCGGATATGGGCGACGTCAAAGGGGTCACCGTCCTCGACGTGCTGGTCAAACCCGGCGATAAAGTGGCCAAAGAGGATCCACTGATCTCGCTGGAATCCGACAAGGCCGCCATGGATGTGCCTTCGCCGGTGAGCGGTGTCATCAAAACGATCGAAATCAAGAAGGGCGCCGAGGTCTTGTCGGGCACCTTGATTGTCACCGTGGAGTCCGATGCCGCTGAGCCGGCTGATGCGACGGCCAAAAAAGCGGATGCGCCTGCGTCTACACCGGCAAAAGCCGATGCGCCGTCGCCGTCGGCGCAGACCAAGGCCCCGGCCGAGAAGCCGGCAGTCAAAGCCGCAAGTCCTGCGCCTGCCGGCGCGGTCGATTTGGTGGTACTCGGTGCCGGCGTCGGCGGCTATACGGCGGCATTTCGCGCGGCGGACCTGGGCCTCAACGTCACCCTCATCGAGCGCTGGCCCATGCTGGGCGGCGTCTGCTTGAATGTCGGCTGCATTCCATCCAAGGCGCTGTTGCACGCCGCCAAGGTCATCGAAGACGCGGCTGACATGGCATCCAATGGCATCGTATTCGGCGCTCCGCAGATTGACCACGATCTCCTGCGTGGTTGGAAGAACAAGGTGGTCACCCGGTTGACCAATGGTCTGAAGTTGCTGGCGAAGCAGCGCAAGGTCACGGTCATTCAGGGCGAGGCTAAATTCGTGGGGCCCTATTCCTTCGAGGTCAAAACCGAGGGCGGCACCCAGCGCGTGGATTTCAAGCAATCCGTCATTGCCGCCGGATCCGAATCGGCGCTTTTGCCGGGGCTTCCCGATGATCCGCGGGTCATCGACTCGAGCGGTGCACTTGAATTGCCGGCGGATTGCAAACGCCTGCTGGTCATCGGCGGCGGCATCATCGGCCTGGAGATGGCCTGCGTCTACGACGCACTCGGCGTGCAGGTGACGGTGGTGGAACTGAGCGATGGCCTCATGCCTGGAACCGATCGGGATCTGGTGCGCCCGCTGCAGAAGCGCATTGAAAAGCGCTACGAAAAAATTCTCTTGAAAACCAAGGTTGCCAAGCTCGAAGCGCTTGCGGAAGGATTGCGTGCGACCTACGAGGGTCCGGACTCTCCGCAACCGCAAATGTTCGATCGCGTTCTCGTGGCCGTCGGCCGAAGCGCGAACGGCAATGCCATCAATGCCGAGGCGGCAGGCGTGAAAGTGAGCGGCCGCGGTCTCATCGATGTCGACAGGCAAATGCGCACCAACGTGCCGCATATTTTTGCCATCGGCGACATCGTCGGCCAACCGATGTTGGCGCACAAGGCCAGCCATCAGGGGAAGGTCGCCGCGGAAGTCGCGGCCGGGCACAAGGCGTCGTTCGACGCGCGCTGCATCCCATCCGTGGCCTATACCGACCCGGAAATTGCCTGGGCGGGCCTCACCGAGACCGACGCGAAAGCGAGCGGCATTGAGTACGGCAAGGGCACATTTCCGTGGGCAGCCAGCGGGCGATCGCTGGCATTGAATCGCGACGACGGATTCACGAAGCTGCTGTTCGACAAGGAAACGCATCGCGTGCTCGGTGCGGGCATCGTGGGTACCAACGCCGGCGACCTGATTGCCGAAGTGGCGTTGGCCATCGAGATGGGGGCCGATGCCTCCGATATCGGCTTGACGATTCATCCGCATCCCACGCTGTCGGAAACGGTCGCGTTTGCCGCGGAAGCCTTCGACGGAACCTTGACCGATCTCTACATACCCAAGCGGTAACATGGCGCGGAGTGCTGTTCTCTCGATTCTGCTCACAGCCCTCATGGGTGTTGCCGGCGCGCCCGCGATGGCGGATGACGCATGCGTGGATTTCAAATGGGACGTGTCGCGGGAACGCGCATTGTTCGCAGGGCCCGCGACGCCGTTGAGCGCGGCTGCGGATACGAAGGCCGCGCCGGAGATGCTGCTCAATCATCTGTACGAGGTATCGCTGCAGCCGCAAGAGAAGGTCGCATTCGCAGTCACGCCGGGAAAGAAAAACCCGCGCGCGGGCTCGCATGCCGGCTTGTTGACATTCACGATCCCGTCCAACGGCAGCTATCGCGTCGCGATCGACATGCCGTTCTACATCGACGTGGTGTCCAATGGCGCGCTCGTTGCCGCAACGGACTTCCAGGGTCAGCGCGGCTGCGCTTCACCGCATAAAATCGTGATGTTTGACCTCGCGGGAAGTCGACCGCTTTTCCTGCAATTGAGCAACGCCGATCCGAGTAGCGTGCGATTGACCATCACGGCCACGCCGGCCCGAAAATACTAAGGCTTGTCCGGCGGCGATATCCGATTCGCGGACACCGCGTCGGGCGGCGAGTCGATGCAGTGCTTGAGATACGCCGTCTTTTCGGTGCCGATCAGCTTGCGTGCCTTGGCTTCTTTGAGACAACTCGTGCGCTTGGCATGCCGTGCGGCGGCATCGTTGGCGACCTGCGCGGCGGACGGCGAAGTTGCTTCGGGCGCGGATGCCTGCGGCGTTGCCGGAACGGCGGCAAGCACCAAAAAGCTGAGGCACAGGGCGGTCGCCGCTAATGCAAGACGCATGGCTAATTCCTGGGGACACAATTGACTTGCGAGCAGACCAGAATAAGGGGGTGTGTCCGGCGCTCCGATGACGCGCGCATGAAGCTTCGTTAACGTTCGAAACGAATCGACTAATGGGCCGTCAGGCGATCCCTCGCTGCCTTGAGGTAGCGCTGCTCATCCGGCGCCCGGCTTTCGCGCTGCGCCATCCACAACTCCTCGCCCAAGGCCTCCATCAGGACATGCTCGGCACGATGCGGGTCCCCGAACCGGAACTGCAACTCGCGCAGCAAGTCGCGGATTCCCGGCGGACGGTCGATGCTCACTTGCTCGCGCACCGCCAGGTGCAGCCCCATATGTAAGAACGGATTGTCGGCGGTACCCCCGGTGTCCGGCACGAAGCCGAGTGCGCTCTCGGCATCCGCCACCACCCGGTGGTACTCGGGATGCAGCTCGATCACATCGGCGATCTGTGCTTCGAGCGCGGTCAGCGGCGAACGCGCCACGTGCTTGGCCCAGGCCTCCGCGTAGGCAAGCCGCAGCTGGTCGCGAGTGTAGCCGCTAAACGCGCTCATGCCGGCGTCTTGTGCCGGTACTCGCACAGGTCCGTAATGATGCAGACCGGGCAGGCGGGCCGGCGGGCCTTGCAAACATAGCGGCCGTGGAGAATCAGCCAGTGATGTGCATCCAGGCGAAACTCCAGGGGCACGAATTTCATCAGCTTCTCTTCGACTTCGCGCACCGTTTTGCCGGGTGCAATTCCGGTGCGATTTGCAACCCTATAAATGTGGGTGTCAACCGCGATGGTCGCGTGGCCAAATGCCGTGTTGAGTATGACATTGGCGGTCTTGCGCCCGACACCCGGCAGTTCTTCGAGTGCTTCGCGCGACGAGGGCACCTCGCCGGCGTGCCGCTCCAAAAGCAATCGGCTCATGGCGATGATATTTTTGGCTTTGGCGTTATAGAGCCCGATGGATTTGATGTACTTCGAGAGCCCCTTGATGCCCAGAGCCAACACGGCGGCAGGCGTCTTTGCCGCCCGGAATAATTCCGCGGTCGCCTTGTTCACGCTCTTGTCGGTTGCCTGCGCCGAGAGAATGACGCCGACGAGCAGCTCGAACGCATTTTCATAGATCAGCTCAGTTCGTGGCTGCGCGTTCGCCGCGCGGAAGCGCGCAAAGATTTCCCTGCGTTTCTTCGGATTCACAGCGGCCCCGCGCGCCGCACCGCGGTCGCCTTCTTGGCGTCGAGCTGCTGCTGCCGCTCGACCGCTTGACTCGTGAGGCGTGCGGCATGGGCTGCGAAACGTTCGCGGTTCAGCAAGGGCTGGTTGGCGTGCCCGGCGGCGGGCCGCATCTCAATGCAGTCGACCGGACACGGCGGCAGGCACAACTCGCAACCGGTGCAGCGATCGGCGAGCACGGTGTGCATAAATTTCTGCGCGCCGACAATGGCGTCGACCGGGCAGGGCGCCAGGCAGCGCGCGCAGCCGATGCAACGTGCTTCATCGATCCAGGCGACCCGCGGCGGCGATTCGACTCCATACGTGGGGTTCAAGGGCAGTGCCGGCTGATTGAGCAGGCGCGCCAGCGCATCAATCGTCGCCTGACCGCCCGGCGGGCATTGATTGATTTGCGCCTCGCCGCTGACGATCGCGGCGGCGTACGGGCTGCAACCGGGGAAGCCGCAGCGCGTGCACTGGGTCTGGGGCAGCAATGCATCGATGCGCGCCGCCAGGTCGGGCGCGGTCGGTTCGCTCATGTCATTTGACGCGCATGCCGGGAGCCGCTCCGGAATCCGGCGACAATGCAAAAATTTCCTTGCCGCCGGGTCCTGCGGCCAGCATCATTCCCTCCGAGATGCCAAAGCGCATTTTGCGCGGTTCCAAGTTGGCGACCACGACGATGAGCCGTCCTACCAGCGTCTGCGGATCGTAGGCGGCGCGGATGCCGGCAAAGATCTCGCGCTCGCCCAATTCGCCGACGTCGATACGCAGCTTCAGCAGCTTGTCCGCGCCGGCGATGAACTCGGCACTGAGGATTTTGGCCACCCGCAAATCGATGCGCAAAAAGTCATCGATCGAAATCAGATTGCCTTCGACTGATGCCGCCGCAGCCAGGGTCACGGTGTCGGATGCACCCGCATTGGCCGCGGGTGCGGCAGCCGCGGGCGCGGGAGTCTCGGGCTCGATCAACCGGGCCACAGTTTTCGGGTCAAGGCGAACCGCCAGCGGCTCATACGCATTGATCTTCGTGCCGAGCAGCGGCTTCGCGGCCGAGGCCCAGGTCCATCCCGGTTCTTGAAAAAATGCGCAGGCCCGGGAAGCCATGGTGGGCAACACCGGCTCCAGGTAAATCATCAACACCCGGAAGAGATTCAGGGCCTGGGTGCAAACGTTTTGCACCTCGGCGGTGTTTTTCGGGTCCTTGGCGAGCATCCAGGGCTTGCGCGAATCGACATACTGGTTGGCGCGGTCGCACAGCGCCATGATGTCGCGCACGGCAGCGGCTGTATCGCGCGCTTCATAGCCCTTCGCGATGGCCTCGCCGGCGGCTACGAATTGCGCGTACAGCTCAGGATCGGCGAGGCTCTGCGCCAATTGGCCGCCGGAGGTGCGTGTAATGAAGCCCGAGCAGCGGCTGGCAATATTGACCAGCTTGCCCACGATTTCCGAATTCAGGCGCGTCGCGAACTCATCCAAGTTCATGTCCATATCGTCGATGCCGGAACCGAGCTTCGCCGCAAAGTAGTAGCGCAGGTATTCGGCGGGGAAGTTCTGCAGATAGCGGCGCACGGTTATGAAGGTGCCGCGCGATTTGGACATTTTCGTGCCGTTGACGGTGAGAAACCCATGCGCGTGCACGGCCGTGGGGCGACGCATCTTTGAGGCCTGCAGCACGGCCGGCCAGAACAGCGTGTGAAAATACAAAATGTCCTTGCCGATGAAGTGATGCAGTTCAGCGCCTGAGTCGGGGGCAAAGAAATCATCGAATTTCAAGCCGCTGCGCGCGCAAAGCTGCGTGAAGCTCGCGAGATAGCCGATCGGTGCGTCGAACCAGACGTAAAAATATTTCCCCGGCGCGTCCGGGATTTCGAAGCCGAAGTAGGGCGCATCGCGCGAAATGTCCCAGTCTCTAAGGCCCTGCGAGAACCATTCATCAAGCTTTCGCACAACGCTTTCCTGTACCGCGCCGCTGCGCACCCACGTGTGCAAGGGCTTCTCGAAGGCGCTCAGCTTGAAGAAATAATGTTCCGACTCGCGCCAAACAGGAGGCGTGCCACTGACCACGGAAATCGGGTTCTTGAGATCCGCCGGCGTATACGTCGAGCCGCAGTTTTCGCAGGAATCGCCGTACTGATCGGGCGTCGCGCACACCGGGCAAATGCCCTTCACGTAGCGATCCGGCAGGAACATCTTGGCGCTCTCGTCGTAGGCCTGGCGAACGCTGCGCCTGTCGATGTATCCCGCATCCCGCTGCATCAAGTACATCCGATCGCACAGGGCCCGATTCTCGGCCGAGTGCGTCGAGCCAAAATTGTCCATGCCGATCAACATGTCGTTCAGATCGCGCTGATGCTCGGTGTTCACCTGGGCGATGAGCTGCTCAGGTGTGATCCCTTCCGATTGCGCCTTGAGCATGATGGGCGTGCCGTGTGTGTCGTCCGCGCAAACGTAGTAGCACTCATGGCCGCGCAGTTTCTGAAACCGAACCCAGATGTCGGTCAGAATCATCTCGAGGATGTGGCCCAGGTGCAGGGAGCCATTGGCGTAGGGCAGAGCGCTGGTAACCAGGATACGGCGTCGTTGGGTCATACGAAATTATGCCATGACCAGCACGGCCGGTCGCGGCGTCGGCCATCGCCGCGGGGTGAACTCGTCAGATGAGCGCCGCTAGGACGCTTCGCGGAACTGTTCGAATTTGGATTTGTTGATGGACTTCTTAAAGGCTTCCTTGCCGGAAATCTGCCGCGAATCGAGCAGCGCCTGGATCGCCGTGTCCATCAGCCGCATGCCATTGGCGGCGCCGCTTTGCATGGCGTTTTCCAGCTGATCCATCTTGCCCTGGCGGATCAGATTGGCCACCGCGGGCGTATTGACCAGGATCTCCAAAGCCGCAACACGGCCCGCCTTGTCGGCCTTTTGAATGAGCTGCTGCGAGACCACGCCGCGTAAACTGGTCGACAACATGGTGCGCACATGGGGCTGCTTGTCCGAGGGAAACGCGTTGACCAACCGGTCGACGGTGGGCGCGGCGCCGTTGGTGTGCAGCGTTGCCATGACCAGAATGCCCATTTCCGCGGCGGTGACCGCAATGCTCATGGTTTCCAGGTCGCGAAGCTCGCCCACCAGAATCACGTCAGGATCTTCCCGCAAGGCGGAATTCAGCGCGGAAGCAAATGATGCAGCGTGCACGCCGATTTCGCGCTGACTGATCAGGCAGTTTTTGCGCGCGTGCACGAACTCGATCGGGTCCTCGATGGTGAGAATGTGTCCTTTCTCGCGCCGGTTGATGTCATCGATCATGGCGGCCAGGGTGGTGGACTTGCCCGAGCCAGTCTTGCCCGTCACCAGAATCAGGCCGCTGTTGATCTTGCACATGTCCATCACAGCCGGCGGGAGCTTCAGTTCCTCGGCGGTTTTAGCGCTGGACGGAATGGCCCGGAACACTGCGCCCATGCCGTTGAGCTGGCGCATGACATTGACGCGAAAGCGCGCGACGCCCGGGATCGCGTAGGCGAAGTCGGTGCCGTCCTTCTCTTCGAAGCGCTCAACCGCCAGCTTCGGCATGATTTCGTACAATGTGGTCTTGACGGCATCCGCGCTGAGCGGCTGATCGGCCAAGGGCTTCAGATCGCCATACTGGCGGACGCGCGGCGGATCACCGGCCAAATAGTGCAGATCCGAGCCGTTGCGCTCGAGGACCTGGGTCAGGTATTGATCGATGGCTGCCATGGGTCTTTAGGGCGGTATCGCCGGTTCGGTGACCGGCGCGCCGGACATGTCGGTGACGAAGCGCTGAAACTGGCGTTTGTCGGACGCGTAGGTGTAGGCATGCTCCGGGTCGACTTCCTTGGCGTTAATGGCGGCGAGCAAGGCTTGATCCATCAGTTGCATGCCGTATTCCTTGCCCATCTGCAGCTGGCTGGGAATCTGATGGGTCTGATCGGTCATGATCAATTTGCCGATCGCCTTGGTCAGCACCATGACCTCGCAAACGGCCCGTCTTGCGCGCTGATCCGGAGTTTTCAGCAATATCTGGGTGATGACGGCGATGAGGCTCGAGGCCAGGAAGGATTTGGTCTGTTCGCGCTCCTCGTGCGGCAGCGCATCGATAACGCGATCGATGGTCTTGGTGGCGCTGGTGGTGTGCAGTGTGCCCAGCACGAGGTGCCCGGTTTCGGCGGCCGTCATCGCCATGGCGATGGTTTCGGCATCGCGCATTTCGCCGACCAGGATCACGTCCGGATCCTCGCGCATGGCGGCACGCACGCCTTCGGCAAACGAGGGCAGGTGCGTTCCCAATTCCCGTTGAATGACCTGGCTGGTCTTGCTGCGATGAACGAACTCGATCGGATCCTCGAGGCTGATGATGTTGAGCGACCGGGTCGAATTGAGGTAATCGATCATCGATGCCAGCGTCGTTGTTTTTCCGGTTCCGGTTGAACCCGTCACCAGGATCATGCCCTGGTGGTAGTCGCAGAGCTTCTTCACGACCGGCGGGAGACCCAGTTGGTCCATCGTGGGCATGGTGGTGGGAATCGATCGAAACGCCGCGCCGATCCCGGTCTCCTTGCGAAACACATTGACGCGAAAGCGCCCGCCTTCGGTCGAGACATAGGAGAAGTCCAAATCGTGGCCCTCGCGCAGGACTTTCAGCTGCGATTGGGTCAGCACCTCGGTGATATAGGCCTCGAGTTCGGCATCGCCCAGGTTGCGAAACTTGATCGGCATCAGGTCCCCATGCATGCGCAGCATGGGCGGTACGCCGACCGCCAGGTGAAGGTCCGAGCACCCTTGCGCCACTCCCAGCTTAAGAAACGCGTCTACTCTTGCCATAACGCGTAAGGCTACCCGTAAGCGATTGGTTTTTCGAGTGTTTAGGAGGGCCCGAATAGCCCATAAACGTGAGGTACGTCTAGTGCTAGAGGAATTTCTCGAGGGATAGGCGCAGTTCGTCCATGGTTTGAGCCCGTTTGGCCTTGTCCAGGGACATGCACTTCACGACCAGGGCGTTCAATTCCGGGGGTATTTCCTTGTTGATCTCGATCGGCTGGCGGGCCTTGCCCTGGACGTGCTGGTACATCACAGACATGTGATCGCCGCGCGAATAGGGCGGCACGCCCGAGAGCATTTCATACATGATCACGCCCAAGCTATAGATGTCCGCACGCTCGTCGACTTTCTTGCCCAGGATCTGCTCCGGCGCCATGTACTTGGGCGAGCCGATGACGTAGCCGGTCTTGGTCAACTGCGTGTCGCCCTGGGTCTGCGCCGCGGCCACGCCGAAGTCGACGATCTTCAGCAACGCATCATTGTCGATCAGCACGTTGGCGGGCTTCAGATCGCGATGCACGATGCCGGCCTGATGCGCCACCGCCATGCCGGTGGCGATGTCGATGGCAAATTTGACTGCACGTTTGAGCGCCACGGGCTTTTCATTGACGATTTCCCCGCCGAGCGTGTGCGAGGGGAAATATTCCATCGAGATCGCGTAGTTGCCGCGGATGTACAGGAAATCGTAGATGCGGATGACGTTTTTGTGCGTGATCTTGCGGCTGTAGCGCAATTCATGTACGAAGCGCTTCATCATCTCCTCGTCGGATGAGACGTTGGGGTTCAGGAATTTGAGGATCAGGCGCTCCTCGACCACCGTGTCTTCCATGAGCAGCACGGTGCCGAATGCGCCCTTGCCGATTTTCTCGATGAACTTGTAGCGGCCCTCGATGACGTCTCCGGGCTTCAAGGTCGCGATGTCCAGCTTGGCTGAGGCCGCGGTCTCCTCGGCCTGCTTGACGACATTCGCCAACGAGGCATTGTCGATGAGCAGCGTCTTGGCCGGTTCCTGCATCTTTTCCGCACGCTGGTTGGCCGCAAGCTGCTGGGTCGAGAAGCGGTTGTCGAGTTCCTGCATCGCGCGCGCAACCGCCTGGCTCAAGGTGCCGTCCGCGGTCGTGGACACCGCCTGCAAGCGCACGCGGATGGTATCGGCGCGACGCTCGTCCGCCAGCTTGGCAAGCGCCGCAATGGCCTCCACTTTGATTTCATTTTCCGGGCGCGACAGCATGGGCAGCAGGCTTTCGAGACTCTTCTGATCGCCGATCCTGCCGATCGCGCGGATCACCGTCGGCAAGGATTTGGCCTCTCCTTGCAGCATGTCGATAAAGCGCGGCAACGCCTTGGTGCTGCCGATTTCCGCAAGCGCGTCGACGGCGCGTTCGCTGACCCACCAGTCCGAGTCGCGCGTAGCGTCGATAAGCTGCGCCACGGCGCGTTCATCCTTGGTCTGGTTCAAGATCTCGATGGCGGCGCGGCGGATGTCCTGATTCTCGTCCTTGATGAGCGTGAGCACCGCATCGACCACGCGCGGGCCGCCGATCTTGCCGAGCGCATCGGCCGCGCGGGTGCGCACCCACCAATCGCTGTCGGCGATCACTTCGAGCAGAAACTTGACCGACTTCGAGGTGCCGACAACGTTCAGGACCTCGACCGCTGCGCGTCGGGCGTATTCGTTTTCATCCTTCAAAACGTCCACCAGATACTTGACGGTGTCCGGATGGTTGGCCTTCACGACGACATCGACCGCCTTGTTCTGCACCTCGATTTCGGGATCGCGCAGCATGCTCACGATCAAAGGCATATCGAACGTGCCATCCATCTTGGCGAGCGCCGACAAGGCGGCGGAGCGAATGAACTTGCTGGTGTCCTTGAGCTGCTTTTGTACCGCCTGCTGCACCTTGGGCATGTTGAACCGCGCCAGCACATTGATGATATGCAAACGCGCGACGGGGTCCTTGCCCTCGATTCTCGCGATCAAATCGTCCACGGAGGATTCATCGGCGATCTCGCCGACGATTTTGAACAGGCCATTTCTCTCGCTGGGTTCTTGTGTGTAGGCGGCGTTCAACAGTTCCCGTACCGAGTAGCGGCCTTTCTGGGCGGCGATCACGTCGAGCAGCGCCTGCTTGGGCATGCCCGGTTTGGTCAAGGCGTCGAGCAGCGCGTGCGCCGGATAGTTCTTGCTGGACGATAATGCCCAGGCGATTCCCGACATGGCGCGGCCGTTCGCTTCAGACATGGTCTTCAACAAAATCGGCAGAGTTTTGGTATCAATCAGGCGGGACAGCACCTCGACATAGACGGTGGTCTCTTTTTTCTCCGACGTAGCAAGCGCGTCCACGATGGGGTCAATGGCGTCGGCGCCCAGCGACGTCAGTTTTTCCAACGCCTTTTGCGCCAGCGGGCTTGTTGGGTTGCCGCTGGATTTAACCTCGGCGATGAGCCGATCAGCACGGTAGTTCGCGAATAACGTCATTCGGCGCCTAAGTCAAACATTCCCCGAGAGTCACCCATTGTTACCTTAATTCAGGCGCCCTCCGTGGTCTTGATTCTCAATTCAGAATTATGCCACACGTCACGGTTTTAGCTGCCTGCGGTACAATCCCGGTCCCTTATGAATCAACCTCCTGCCGCGGACAGTGCCATCCGCGAGAAACTTGAGCAGTACACCGATCCCTACCTGGGCCAAACCCTGGGCGAAGCCAAGGCGGTCAAGTCGGTCTCCTCCCGCGACGGCCGGGTCGAAGTCGAACTCGTACTGGGGTTCCCGTGCGCCGATTATGTGCCTGAGCTGCAGGCCGCGCTGCAGGCACACCTGGGAACTGCGCTCGGGCAGGCTCGTTTTGAGCTGAAACTCAGTGCCCAAATCACCGCTCACGCCGTTCAGCGGACACTAAAACCGCTGACAAACGTCAAGAATGTGGTGGCGGTCGCCTCAGGCAAGGGCGGCGTGGGAAAGTCAACGACCGCGGCAAATTTGGCCCTCGCCTGGGCGGCGCAGGGCGCCAAAGTTGGGCTGCTGGATGCGGATATCTACGGTCCGAGCCAGCCGCTCATGATGGGATTGGCGGGCGCCAAGCCCGTCAGCACCGATGGCAAGCACATGGCACCGCTCCGGGCGCACGGCGTGGAAGTGATGTCCATCGGCTTCATGATCGACCCGGAGCAGCCCATGGCCTGGCGCGGGCCGATGGTGACCTCGGCGCTGAACCAGCTGCTGGGCGACACCACCTGGGGCGATTTGGACTACCTGGTGGTGGATATGCCGCCGGGAACCGGCGACATCCAGCTGACCCTGGCGCAGCGCGTCCCGGTGAGCGGCGCCGTCATCGTGACCACGCCGCAGGACATTGCGCTGTTGGACGCCCGCAAGGGGCTCAAAATGTTCGAGAAGGTCGAGGTGCGCGTGCTCGGCATCGTGGAGAACATGAGCGTGCACATTTGCACGCAGTGCGGGCACGTGGAGCATCTGTTCGGCAGCGGCGGCGGCGCCCGCATGGCCGCCCAGTACGGCGTGCAGCTGCTCGGCGAGCTGCCGCTGGACATCCGGATTCGCGAAGACGCGGACGGGGGATCGCCTACCGTGGTGGCGGAACCGGATAGCGAACGTGCGCGGGCCTATTTTTTGATGGCGCGCCGCACGGCCGCGCGACTCGCGACGTTGAACAAAGATTACAGTCGGTCATTCCCAAAAATCACGGTTGAAGCAACTTAATGAGCATAAAGAGCGATCGTTGGATCAGACGCATGGCGGCGGAACACGGCATGATCGAGCCCTTTTCGGCGCAGCAAGTGCGTGTCTCGGACGGTCACAAAATCGTCTCCTACGGTACGTCGAGCTACGGCTACGACGTGCGTTGTGCCGAAGACTTCAAAATATTCACCAACATCAATTCAACCATCGTCGATCCGAAGAAATTCGACGAAAAGTCATTCGTGGATTTCAAGGGACCAGTGTGCATCATTCCGCCGAACTCCTTCGCGCTCGCGAGCACGGTGGAATACTTTCGAATTCCGCGCAGCGTTTTGACTGTTTGCCTGGGAAAATCGACTTATGCACGCTGCTTTGCAGCGGACACTCGCGTCGCGTTGGTTGATGGCACGTCGCCGACGCTCGAAGAAATGGCAATACGGCACGAAGCCGGCGAGATTTTTTGGGGTTACAGCATCGGAGAGAACGGACGGCTGATAGTTAGTCTGCTTGATGCTCCGCGCTTCGTCGGCCGTGATTCGTTGCTTGAAATCGAATTGGATAACGGTGAATGCATTCGCGCGACGCCCGATCACCTATTCATGCGTCGCGACGGACGCATGGCGCAGGCGCATGAATTGAGGCCGCAAGAAGCGTTGATGCCGTTGTACCGAGACTTATTTCGCGGTTATGAGGGTGTTTATCAGCCGATCGACGGCTATCTCTACGCAACGCATCGACTGGCAGACGAATGGAATATCAGAAACGGAATTTATGAAGAAATTCCGAGGACGCATCGCCACCATTTGGATTTCGACCGGCGCAACAACAAACCCACCAACATCACCCGCATGGAGGCGTCAACGCACATTCGCCTGCACAATGAAGCGAGTTATGGTGAGAATTTCGATCGTGTGGAACATGGCATGGCCATTGGCGCGTCCCTGAAGAGACGTGCCATCGATCCAATCTGGCGTGAAGAATTCAGCCGCGCTCAATCCGCCAGGGCAAACCAATTCTGGAATTCGGATCGCTATCAGCAAATTCGCGAACGCATCCTTGAGCAGCGCAGAAACCCGTCTGACGCAACTCGCGAAGCGCATCGGCGCGCTATGATTCGGCGATATGCTGACCCGGCGGAACGGGCTCGCCATTCTCAGCTCATGATGAAGGCCTGGGCGAAAGATACCGGCGCTCGCCGCAGCACGCAGGCTGAAATTGCACGACGTATCAAGTTGAGGCCGGAGATCACCGAGGAAAGAGTTCGTCGTGCGCTACTCGTGACAGGCTCGATTCGCGGTGCCGCTGAGGCGCTTAATTGCGATCGATCGGTGTTCCGGCGTTTCTCCGACGCGCTCTCCGATTTCCGAGGCGCGCGTCAATATCGCAACCACAAAGTCACGGCAATTCGTGAGCTTGCCGGCGACCACGATGTGTATTGCCTGACGGTTCCCGAAGCGGGCAATTTTGCGCTGGAGGCGGGCGTCTTCGTGAAAAACTGCGGAATCATCGTCAACGTAACGCCTTTAGAGCCCGAGTGGGAAGGCCACGTGACGCTGGAATTCTCCAATACCACACCGCTGCCCGCGAAGATCTACGCCAACGAGGGCGTGGCGCAAATGCTGTTCTTCGAATCCGATGAAGTCTGCGAAACCTCGTACAAGGATCGCGGCGGCAAGTATCAGGGCCAGCGCGGCGTTACGTTGCCGAAGACCTAAGGGGCCGGTGGCTTGGGCGCCAGGCGCGGCTCGACCGGCACCAGGTGATCGAGACTCTTGATGCGCATTGCGATCTCAACTTTGCCGTCGCGGCTGCGCTCCGCCTGAACGGGTACGAATCCCAATGACGGCGCGAACCACATGCGGAGAATCCGGTTGTTGCCGACGCGCTGGCTCGTCACGATAACGGTGTCGAGTTCACCGATGGCCGTCCTGATCTTCGCCGAGCCTTCCTGGGTGTAGTTGAATTCCTTCAGCTGATCCTTGTCGATGATGTGGAAGGTCTTGGGCAAATTGCCGTTCTTCAGATCGAGCATGACCTCGACTTGAATGGACATGACGTCCTGTGTTCCCTCTTTGAGCTCGAGGTCCACGGGCTTGGTTTCCGATACGCCCGTGGCTCGCTTGTTCTGCCAGTCGAAATTCAGCTCCACGGTCGATCCGCCTTCCTTGCCGAAATATTTCTCCGGACGGACGTGGTCGCCGGTTACGGTCAACCAGCTCTTTTGCACCAGGTCGTCGCGATAGGCAACGCGAAATATTCCACGCGCCGTGATGGTCCAGGTGTACAGATAATGTCCCGGCTCGGGGCCTTGGGCCAGCTGTATGTCGCTGGTTCCCACGCTGATTCCCTTCCAATCGGCCTGATAGTGAGCGACGAACGGCGCGATCCCGGTATCGGCCGGCGCATCCGCGGCGGCATGGGCGGAGGCAGCGCAGGTCAGAAGGAGCGCGGCCGCGAGCGCCCTCATGTGGATCTCTCCGTTTCCACTTCCGCAATTTGCACGGGTTCATCCAGCGGGCGGCCGTCGAGCCACGCCTTTCCGGCTGCGCATCGCAGTCGTCCCTGGCAGAACCAATTGACCGCCAGCGGATAAATCACATGTTCCTGGATCAGAACGCGTTGGCTCAATGTCGCCTCCGTGTCGCCCGGCATGATGGGCACTCGCGCCTGCAGCACCCGCGGGCCGCCGTCGAGCTGCTCCGTGACAAAGTGCACCGTGACGCCGTGTTCAGGCTCGCGTGCTTCGAGCGCGCGCCGATGCGTATGCAGGCCTGTGTACTTGGGCAGCAAGGAGGGGTGAATGTTCAAAATCTTTCCCGCAAAGCGCTCGACGAAGGGCGCGGACAGGATGCGCATGAATCCCGCCAGGACGATCAGCGACGGCGCGTACTCCTCGATCGCCGACGCCAGGACACCCTCATAGGCGGAACGGTTCATGTCCTTGGGCGGAGGCAGCGCTCGTGCCGCGACATTCAGGTGCCGGGCGACTTCCAGCCCTCCGGCATCGGATCGATCGGCGATTACCGCGGCCACCGAATAAGCAGAGCGGCCGGTGTGGCTGCGCTCGATGAGCGCGCGCATATTGCTGCCGCGCCCGGAGATCAGGATGGCGATGGGCAGTCGCGGCGGCGTGCTGCTCAAGCGATGACGACGCCGCGCGTTCCCGTCCGAACCTCGCCGATGACAAGCGCCTCTTGACCGGCCTCGCGCAAGATGTGGATCGCACGTTGGGCATCGTTTGCTTGTACATGCACGGTCATGCCGATACCGCAGTTGAACACCCGATACATTTCCGCATCCGCAATCTTGCCCTGGCGCTGCAGCCAGTCGAATACGGCCTCGCGTCGCCAAGCACTGCGTTCCAGCACAACTTCCAGCCCATCGGGCAACACCCGCGGAATGTTGTCGACCAGGCCTCCGCCGGTGATGTGCGATAAGCCATGGGGCGAAATCTCGCTCATCAATTTGAGCAGCGGTTTCACGTAGATGCGCGTCGGTGCCATGAGCCGATCGATGAGGCTGATGCCTTGCATGTCGGCATTCAGATCCGCATCGGAGATCTGCAGGATCTTCCGGATCAATGAAAAGCCGTTGGAATGCGGACCGGAGGAGGGCAGTCCCAGCACGACATCGCCGGCGCGCGTCTTCGAGCCGTCAATAATGGCGTCCTTTTCGACGACGCCGACGCAGAAGCCGGCGAGGTCGTAGTCCGCGCCGTGATACATGCCCGGCATTTCCGCCGTCTCCCCGCCCACCAGCGCGCACCCGGCTTGGACGCAGCCCTCGACAATCCCGGCAATGACCCGCTCGCCGACATCGACGTCGAGTTTTCCGCTGGCGTAATAGTCCAGGAAGAACAACGGCTCAGCCCCTTGAACGATGACATCGTTGACGCACATGGCGACCAAATCGATGCCCACGCCGTCGTGCCGCTGCGTGTCGATGGCGAGGCGCAGCTTGGTGCCGACGCCGTCGGTTCCGGATACCAGCACGGGCTTGCGATAGCGGTCCAAAGGCACCTCGACCAGGGCCCCAAAGCCGCCGATGCCCCCCAGCACCTCTGGCCGCATCGAGCGCTTCACCCGCGGCTTGATGCGCTCCACAAGTTCGTCGCCGGCGTCAATATCGACCCCGGCGTCGCGATAGGTCACGGGCGCTCGCTCAGTCATTAAAGGATCCTTCGTGTAGGACGTGGGCCAACGCGGTTGGCGCTTCAGCTGTGGTATTTTACAACACCATGGCTCAGTACTTACGGCGCTTTTTGAAGCGAAATTTTCGGCCCGCCGCCATTGTTTGGGTCTGCGTTGCCTGCCTTTGCGGCAGTGGCGCGGCCCTGGCGCTGACGCGCGCGGAGATGTACCAGGCGATAACACCCGTCACGGACCGCTCCGAAGCGGCGCAGACCGCGGCTTTCCAAAATGCGATGAAGATCGTGCTGATTCGCGTCACGGGTCGCCGTAATGCGGATGAGGACCCGGCCTTGGGCCCGCTTGTCAGCAATGCGCGGCGCTACGTGCAGCAATATCGGGCGGCCCCGGATAGCCAGCTGTGGGTGACTTTCGACGGCGCAGCCATCGAGCGGTGGCTGACGCAGAACAGTCAGCCCTTGTGGGGCCACGAGCGGCCGACCACGCTGGTGCTGCTGGCGGTGCAAGGCGGCAGCGTGATCACCACCGATGACAACTCCGAACTCAAGGCGGCCATTGACGGGGCGGCCGCGACCCGCGGTTTGCCCCTGGTGTGGCCGAGTGCCGCCGAGCTGCAGAAATTCCGTATTGATTTCGCCACGGTCAACGGCGGCTCGCCGTCGACGTTCACGGACATTGCACGGCGCATGGGCAGCGACGGGGTACTGGTCGGACGCGCGAGCGGTGCAACCGCGAATGCCAACGTGCGCTGGACGCATCAGTTTCAGGATCGCAGCAGCGAATACTCCGGCACTTTGGAGGGAGTGAATCGCGCCGCCGATATGTATGCAGGCCTGTTTGCCGCGAGCGGCGGACTGGTTCCCGTCAATATCGAAGTCAGCGGCGTAAACGATCTGCGCGACTTTGCGGGTCTCGAGAGCTATCTCGAATCGCTCACGTTCATCTCGCACGTGAGCGTTGAGTCCCTGTCGGGGGACACGGTCAGATTCCGATTATCGACGCGCGGCGGGGTCGATTCATTGCAGCGTGCGCTGTCGTTGAACGGGCGCTTGACGCCGGCTGCCGCCGGCGAGAACGGAATTCAGCGCTTCCAGCTGCGTCGCTAGTCGGAAGCTGTGTGAACATTCTGGGCTCCTAAGTTCGGTCCGTGCGACACATACCGAACATCATCAGTGTGATCCGCATCCTGTTGGTATTGCCCATCGCGCTCGCGCTTGGGCACCAGCTGCTGGCCCTTGCCATCATGCTGTTCGCGTTTGCCGCCATTTCGGACCTGGCTGATGGATTTCTCGCCAAGAGATTCGGCTGGCAAAGCGAACTCGGTGCGGTGCTCGATCCGATCGCGGACAAGCTGCTGCTCGCCACCGTTTTCATCATCTTGAGTTTCATGAAACTGGTTCCGCTCTGGTTGATGGTCGCCGCGGTTGCGCGCGACGTCATTATCGTGTCCGGCGCCGCTGCCTACCGCCTGCTCATCGGACCCTTGACGGCGCATCCGTCCTTCATCAGCAAAATCAACACGCTGTGTCAGGCCGCCTACATTTTGGCGGTCGTGGGTCACGCGAAATTCCTGATGCCGGCCGATTGGGCGATCACCTGGCTTGGCGCGCTCGTGTTCGCGACCGTCGCAATCAGCGGCATCGACTACGTCCTGGTCTACGGCCGTCGAGCCGCAACGGCTCGAACCGCGCCCGCATGAAACAACTGGCCCTGGGCGTGCGGTTGCGCGCAGGCGCTGTGTTCGAGAGTTTTGCGCCGGGCCAAAATTCGGAACTCATCACGGCGCTGCGCACCGACGCCGCCGTGCCGCTCTGGCTGTGGGGCGCTCATGGAACCGGCAAGACCCATTTACTGCAAGCCGCTTGTTCGGCAGCAGGCAATGGAGCCGCATATTTTCCGCTGGACCGGTCAGTTGCGTTGCCGCCGGAAGCCATGTCGGGGTTCGAGCGCAATCGGCTGCTGTGCATTGATGATGTCGATAGAGTCGCGGGCGACGCCGCATGGGAGCGCGCCCTGTTTCGCCTCTTCAATGAGGCGGCGGAGCTGCGAACTCGCCTTATTTTCGCCGCGTCGGTGGCCCCGCGTCAGGCGGAGTGGGTCTTGGAGGACTGGCGCTCCAGAGCCGCCGCATGCGTCGTGTACCAATTGCGCGAATTGGACGACGCCGGGCGCATCGAGGCGCTGCGGCTGCGCGCCGCGCAGCGCGGCCTGCAATTGCCTCATGAGACCGCCGAGTACCTGCTGAAGCGAATGCCGCGCGACCTGCCGTCGCTATTCGAGATTCTCGATGCGCTCGACGAGGCCTCCATGGTCGAGCAGCGCCGGCTCACGATTCCGTTTATTCGCGATGCGCTCGAGAAGCACGCAAAAACAAAATCATAGTGCAGAACCAGGCGAAAACCAGCAGCAAGCTCAAAGAAGCGACCCAGCGGGCCTGCGGGTTCGCCAGCAGCTCAGTGAGCGCAAATGCCAGATAGGGTATGGCGAACAGGGTCGCCCAGGCATAGGTGTAGCGTTTGCCGCGAATCAGTCCATTCAACGGCGCGAGCAAGGGCAGCACCGCGATGACGCAGATCGGCCAGGGATAGCCGACGAGAATCCAGGCCAGCAAGCTCGCGGCGACGGCGAGCCACAGCCAAATTGTCAGCGCGCGCGCTGCCGACTGAACGCTCATGTGCGCGGCACGAGCCGCGCGGCGAGTGCAGCCACCCGCGTACCCAAGGCCCGAGCCAGGGCGCTCTCGTGCTCGGAAAGCTCTCCGTGAGGCGTCAGCGACGCGACATGGCTGGCGCCATAGGGTGTCCCGCCGCTGCGGGTCTCCGACAGCCCGGCCTCTGTGAAGGGCAAGCCGACGAGGTACATGCCGTGATGGAGCAGGGGCACCATCATGGACAGCAGCGTCGACTCCTGTCCGCCATGCAGGGTCTGCGTGGAGGTAAAAACCCCGGCGGGCTTGCCGGCCAACGCCCCGGATAACCACAGTGCGCTCGTCCCGTCCAGAAAAAATTTGACGGGCGCCGCCATGTTCCCGAATCGGGTCGGACTGCCGAGGATCAGGGCACAGCATTGCAGCAGATCATCGTGGGTGGCGTACGGTGGACCCTCGTCCGGCACCGGCGGATCGAGCTTCTGCGTGGTGGCGGTAATGGGCGCAACCGTGCGCAATCGGGCCTGCATCCCGGCAACTGCCTCGACGCCGCGGCAGATTTGTCGCGCCAGGGCAGCGGTGCTTCCTTGGCGCGAATAATACAAAACCAGTACTTCATTCATCGATGCTGTTCCGTGGAAATCATGCGGAAAACGCTGCAGTGTGCTGCGCCGGCGCAACGCATTAAGTCACGCTGAACAGATATTGTATAACGGTGCTTGTTTGACGGCTTTGGTAGCTATTGCTAGTGTCGCGCAACCCTATGTCGCGTCTCCTTGTTGTCCTGGTCGGTGTTGCCTGTCTGCTGGGTTGCAGGATGGGGCCTCCCGTACAAGAAATGAGCGACGCCCGGCAGGCGATTGTCGCCGCCGCCGCCGCCGGCGCAACCCGCGGCACGTCGCCTGAATATGATGCCGCGCAAGCGGCCATTGCCAGAGCCGAGGCGCACTTGCAGGCGCAAGAGTATGCACGAGCACGCCTGGCAGCCCTGCAGGCCAAGCACCACGCGGCTGTCGCGCTGGCCAACGCCCAGCACGCGGAATCCCCCGCTCCAATTCCCCACTAGCGCCTGTACCTGCCGATGGACGAGATCACCCGGCGTTTTCTGGTGATGGGCAAGGTTCAGGGCGTCTTTTTTCGCCAGAGCGCGCGGCTCGAGGCCAACCGATTAAAACTCAAGGGACTGGCGCGCAACTTGCCGGACGGCTCTGTTGAAGTCGTGGCCCAGGGCAGCGCCGCCGCGGTCGAGGCATTGCACCAATGGTTGAGGCGCGGTCCAGCGCAAGCGCGGGTCGAGGAGGTCCGCGAAACCGACGTGACCGACCTTAAGGGCGCAATTCCCGAAGGCTTCGCGGTATTTTAGAAAGGTCAGGCGCGTTAGAAACGCCAGGCGTGCTGCCAACGCTGCATCACGAGCGCCGGATACTTGTTGTGGCCGACGCTGCCGTTGTAACGGGCCAGGGCCGGCGCCCAATTGCGATGCTCCATGCGCAGGTAGTAACGAAGAATCTCGCAGCCGATGCGGATGTTGGGGGCAACCTTGACCAGCTGATTCTGCACTCCTAGCTGCCGCGGCCAGAAGGGCATCACCTGCATGAGCCCGACAGCGCCCGCCGGCGAGACAGCCCAGCGGTCGAACCGGCTCTCCACTTCCATGAGCGCCAGCACCAAGTCCGGCGGGATTTGCAAATTTGGATCGCGTTTCGCCTCGCAATACACGTGATCCAAGATCTCGATCCGCTCTTGATGCGTCGGCACGAACTTGGCGAGACGCGGCTCCATGACCTTGTACCAGACTTCGGAGTCGTACTTATCCGTGAAGCAATCGGCGGTGCCGATTATTTTTTGCAACAGATCCTTAAGCTCCGGATCGCGCTGCTGATCGGCACGGCAGGCACTCGGCAGAGCTAGAGACACGGTGAGCGCCAGCAGTACCGCCAGGGCACGGCGCATGGGCAACCTCAGCAAATTAACTTATTTCGAATATAGCCTACCGGATCGGCGGCGGAGATTTCCGTCGATTCGGTGTCGCGGCGATGACGATATTCGAGATTTCCCGCGCTCAAGCTGCGTTCCCCGATCACGATGCGGTGTGGAATGCCCAACAGCTCGGCATCGGCAAATTTGACGCCGGGGCGGGCGTCGCGATCGTCGAGCAGCACGTCGATGCCCGCGGCATTGAAGTCCCGATACAGCGCGTCGGCGGTTTCTTGAACCTTCGCTGACTTTTGATAGTTCATGGGCACCAGCACCACTTGAAAGGGGGCGATGGGTTCCGGCCAGATGATTCCATTGGCATCGTGATTTTGCTCGATTGCTGCAGCGACAACGCGCGTCACGCCGATGCCATAGCAACCCATGAACATGGTCAACGCCTTGCCCTGCTCGTCGAGCACACTGGCGTTCATGGCGGCGCTGTAGAGCTGTCCGAGCTGAAATATGTGGCCGACTTCGATGCCGCGGGCGATGTGCAGCGTGCCGCGGCCCGTGGGGCTCGGATCGCCCGGCTGGACGTTGCGGATATCGACGGATTGCGGCTCAGCCAGGTCCCGCCCCCAGTTGACGCCGCGATAGTGCATATCCTTTTCATTGGCGCCGCAGACGAAGTCAGCCAGATGCGCCGCGGCGTGATCCACGTAAATCGCGCCCTTAAATCCCACCGGCCCCATAAAGCCCAGTTCGACCCCGGCGGCGCGTACGCGCTCCGCGCCCGCCATCTTCAGGGGTTTGGCCACGCCCGGCAGCTTTTGGGACTTCACCGCGTTCAGTTCATGATCGCCGCGCAGCACCAACGCGACCACGCCGCCGTCGCTGCCATCCACCAGCAGCATTTTCACGCATTGCGCCGGCGTCACGCCGAGCAGGGCGCTGACTTCCGCAATGGTGCGCGCGTTCGGCGTCGGGACCTTGGCGAGGGGCTGCGCGGCGGATCCGCGGGGGCCGGCCGGCGCCAGCGCCATGGCGGTTTCAAGATTCGCGGCATAATCGTCGCCGTCGGAGAAGACGATGGCGTCCTCGCCCGACTCGGCCAGCACGTGAAACTCCTGCGACGTGTCGCCGCCGATGCTGCCGCCGTCGGCCTGCACGGCCCGAAACTTCAGCCCCAGCCTGGTAAAGATGCGTGTGTAGGCGTCGTACATCAGCCGATAGCCCTCGGCCAGGCCCGCCGCATCGGTGTGAAAGGAATAGGCATCCTTCATCAAGAATTCGCGTGCGCGCATGACGCCGAAGCGAGGCCGGATCTCGTCGCGGAATTTGCTCTGAATCTGATAGAAGTTGACGGGCAGCTGCTTGTAGCTGCGCAGTTCCCGGCGAGCGATGTCGGTGATGACTTCCTCGTGAGTGGGGCCGTAGAGGAACTCGCGATCGTGACGGTCCTTGAAACGCAGCAGCTCCGGACCATACTTGGCCCAGCGGCCCGACTCGATCCAGAGCTCGGCGGGTTGAACGGTGGGCATGCTCACTTCCAGAGCGCCGGCGCGGTTCATTTCCTCGCGCACGATCTGCTCCACCTTCTTCAAGGTACGCAGCCCCATCGGCAGCCAGACATACAGGCCGGCGGCCAGGCGGCGGATCAGGCCCGCGCGCAGCATCAGCTGATGGCTGACGACTTCGGCGTCGCCGGGCACCTCTTTGAGGCTGGAAATGGGATATTGGGACCAACGCATCGACGCATATCTTACATGAGCCCCCCTGGTATTATGGCGGCCAATGAGCGACGACGACTCACCCGCAAGACCGCGCGGAGTTTACTGGCTCCCGAACCTGCTCACCACTGGCGCGATGTTCGCGGGGTTCTATGCCATCGTGGCCGCCATCGACCTACGCTTCGAATACGCGGGCATTGCGGTGTTTGTCGCGATGATATTCGACGGGCTCGATGGACGCGTGGCTCGATGGACTCAAACCGCGAGCTCTTTCGGCAAGGAATACGACAGCCTCTCGGACATGGTGTCCTTCGGCGTGGCGCCGGCCATCGTCACCTACCAGTGGGGTGTTGCGCGCATCGCCGAGTACGGCCCGTTGTGGCGCCGAGTCGGCTGGCTGGTCTGTTTTTTCTACGCCGCGGCGGCGGCCCTGCGGTTGGCGCGGTTCAATTCGCGTGCGGCCGTCCAGGACAAACACTATTTCGAGGGACTGCCGAGTCCGTCGGCCGCCGCGATCGTGGCAGCCTTGGTATGGCTTGCCAGCGATCAGACCAATATTGGACTGCCGGGATTGATCTTGGCATTTCTTGTCACTGCGAGTGCCGGTGCGCTGATGATCAGCCGATTCGCGTTTAACAGTTTCAAGTATGTCAACGCCGGCGCGAAAGTGCGCTTTACCTACATCGTGCTGGTCCCCCTGGCGTTTATCCTCATCTTTTTGCATTTGCCGACCAGCCTGTTGGTGATTTTCGGCCTCTATGCGCTATCCGCCCCTTCCGTTTGGGTTTATCGCAAGCTGCGGCGGCGCAGCCGGCCGGTCGCTCCCACGCATGAATAGCGAGCTGCGCCAAGAATATCTCGCCGCCTTAGGGGTGGAGGTTTGGACGCGGCGCGCAATTCCCGTGGGCCCATTGGACGACACGCTCGCGTCGATCGATATACCCGTGTCGGGCGATACACCCGCGTTGGGCGATACACCCGCGTCGGGCGTCACACCCCCATCGAGTGACACCGCGGCGCTGCGCGAAGCCGGCGCGGATTGGGGCGAGCTCAAGGCGCGGGTGGCCGCCTGCACGCGCTGCCCCTTGAGTGCAACCCGGACGCAAACGGTATTCGGCGTCGGCAATCTGCATGCTGATTGGCTCATTGTCGGCGAGGCTCCCGGAGCGGAGGAGGATCGGCGGGGCGAGCCTTTCGTGGGACGCGCAGGGCAGCTGCTCAATTCCATGCTGCTGGCGATAGGATTGCCCCGTGAACAGGTATACATTGCGAATGTTTTGAAATGCCGGCCTCCCGGCAATCGTGACCCCGGCCCGATCGAAGCCGCCGAGTGTTTGCCTTATCTGGAACGGCAGATTGCATTGTTGAAGCCCAAAATCATGCTCGCTGTCGGACGCATTGCCGCGCAAAATCTGCTGCGCACCGACAAGACCCTGGGCACCCTGCGCCAGCAGGTGCATCGCTTCGGCTTCGCTCAAGTGCCGCTGGTCGTGACCTACCATCCGGCCTACTTGTTGCGTACGCCGGCGGACAAGCGCAAGGCCTGGGAAGACCTGAAGTTCGCACGCGACGTGTGCTCCCGTGTCTAGCGTAAAAATCGAAGAGGCATTCGCGCGCGTCGATGTGCGCTCCATGCATGAGCTCGACATTCCGGTGGTCGCGGCAATCGAAAAGGCGGCGTACCAATTTCCCTGGAGCGAGGGAATTTTCCGCGACTGCCTGCGCGTCGGCTATGTCTGCCGCATCATCGATGTCGCGGGCGAGGTGGGCGGCTACGGCATCATGTCCGTCGGGGCCGGTGAGGCGCACATCTTGAATGTGTGCGTGCGCGATGAATATCGATCGCGGGGCTTCGCCCGCAAGATGATGCTGTATCTTCTGGAGCGCGCGCGCAGCGCCGGAATGAGCGAGGCGTTTCTCGAGGTCCGGCCGTCCAATGTCGCCGCCGCGCGTTTGTATCATTCCTTGGGGTTCGAGCAGGTTGGCATTCGGCGCGGCTACTACCAGGCCGCGGTTGGCCGTGAAGACGCGGCGGTGCTGCGCCGCTTGCTCAACTCGGACGCCAAATAAGCACGCACTCGCACGCGGCTGCGTGCAGCGCGCAGTGGAATAAAGACTTCTCCTCGGCAGTCTATAACCGCATAGCCAATCACTATTTGAGCGGCTGCCACACCACAGGAGATTTTTCGATGCGAGTACACAGTTTTCAATTTTCCACCCGCTTAAGGGCTGCGCTGCTGGGCGCGGTTGGAATCATCGCGGCGGCAGCCGCTCACGCCGACGCCGCCACCGATCTCGCCGTGCCGGTCATAGTTTCATTGCCGGAATCAACTCAGCAGTGCAGCGATGTCCATAAGGCCGGCCAGGTGCTCAATCAGCCGGCGGCAGCGAAATCCTGGGAACCCGAATGGCCGAACACAGGCAATTAACCGCACCGTAAAGTGAACACAAGTGTCGCGCGGTAGCGCCGCAAAGCGTGCCGCGCGGTATTTTTAATGGTGATTAATCAGTAAGATACGGTTATTTTTTAATCTAAAATCACGTCTTACCCAAACAGTCGGCCAGCTGGTCAAACGTGCCGCCGTAGCCTTGCTCGAGCGAGCCCGACGAACACAACTCCTCGAAGAAGTTACGTTCTTCCGCGACTTCGCCGAAAGGCTCCGCACGCAACGCTACTGTTGTTGTCTCATTGCGCTCCGTGAACACCACTGAATTCTCAATCTCGAGAGGGCAGTAGTTGCTGAATGGTGCCCGGGCGATTCCGCACTGCGCGTTTGAGAATGAGTTGAGCCACACGATGCGCTCGGGCGCGACTATTTCACGATACATAAACCGACCCCACATGGTGGGCGCGTCCGCGAACTTCATCGCGTAGTGAAAGAAGCCGCCGGGCCTGAATTCGAATCGAGCGATATCGATGGAACAGCCCTTCGGTCCCCACCAATGCTTGAGTTGATCTGCCTGACTCCATGCCTTCCACAGTCGTCCCTGCGGAACTTTGAACGTGCGTGCAATTTCGAACGCCGCGTTCCTGGATGTCTTGTCATCTCTTGCGGCCATGCTTCTGTCCTCTCTTTGAGGTTGACTTGGTTGATTGCAAAAACGCATCGAGGCGGTCGAGACTCTGTTCCCAGACTTTGCGATAGGCCTCTATCCAGTTCGAGACTTCCTTCAGCGACGCGGCCTCCAAACGGCATGGCCTCGTCTGCGCGGCGCGACCGCGAGAAATCAGACCGGCGCGCTCAAGCACTTTCAGATGCTTCGAGATCGAGGGCTGGGTCAATTCAAAAGGTGCGGCAAGCTCGTTGACCGTAGCCTCGCCGGAAACCAATCGAGCGATGATCGCGCGGCGAGTCGGGTCAGCGAGGGCAGCAAACGCCCGGTTCAAACTGTCTGAGGACACTATAATGCCTACTGGCTATATAACCAATGGGCAATATAATGCATGGATGCACCCAGGTCAACGGCGACAACGCCAGGCTCGGATGAACTATAATGCGTGCGGAAACTTCCGCTGTCGCCCATCGCTTCTCGCGCTCCGGGGCTGCTACCGAGCCCCATCGGCAGCGCGTACTTGCAATTTGTGTACACGACCCAAGTACACGCTCGAGGATTTAGTTGGTGACCGAAGCAGAAATATCCAATGAGATCAAGCGTCGCAGGACGTTTGCCATCATCTCCCACCCCGACGCGGGCAAGACCACGCTCACTGAAAAGTTGCTGCTGTTCGGCGGCGCCATCCAGATGGCGGGCACCGTCAAGGGACGCAAGGCGACCCGGCACGCCACTTCCGATTGGATGCGCCTGGAGCAGCAGCGCGGTATCTCCGTCACCTCTTCGGTGATGCAATTCCCCTTCAACGACTGCATCGTGAATCTGCTGGACACGCCGGGTCACGAGGATTTCTCGGAGGACACGTATCGCACGCTGACGGCCGTCGACTCTGCCTTGATGGTCATCGACTGCGCCAAGGGCGTGGAGGAGCGCACCATCAAGCTCATGGACGTATGCCGCCTGCGCGATACGCCCATCATGACTTTCGTCAACAAGCTGGACCGGGACGGCAGGGCGCCGATCGAACTGCTGGATGAGATTGAAAGCGTCTTGAAGATTCAGTGTGCGCCGATCACCTGGCCGATCGGCATGGGCCGCGATCTGCTCGGCGTCTATCACCTTATCGAAGACAAGATCTACGTGTATGTGCCGGTGGAGAAAGGCCGCGTCGGTACTCACGAGACCATCGACGGAATCGAGAGCGCCGAGGCGCGCGAGTTTCTCGGCGACCGCTATGCGCGCTTCCTCGAGGAAGTCGAGCTGGTTCGCGGCGCAAGTCCGCAGTTCGACTTGCAGCGCTACCTGGCGGCAAAGCAGTCCCCGGTGTTCTTCGGCTCGGCGGTCAATAATTTCGGCGTCCGGGAATTGCTCTCCTCATTCGTCGCGCACTCCCCGGGGCCGCTGCCGCGCCCGACCTTGCAGCGCCCGGTCAGCGCCGATGAGCCCAAGCTCACCGGCTTCGTGTTCAAGATCCAGGCCAATATGGATCCGGGGCATCGCGACCGAATTGCGTTCATGCGCCTCTGTTCGGGCCGCTACGCGCGCGGCATGCGCCTGCATCACGTGAGGCTCGACAAGGACGTACGCATTGCGGATGCACTGACTTTTCTTGCCGCCGACCGCAGCCAGGCCGAGGAGGCCTACGCGGGCGACATCATCGGCCTGCACAACCACGGCACCATCAACATTGGCGATACCTTCAGCGAAGGCGAGAATCTGACCTTCACGGGAGTGCCGAACTTTGCACCCGAGATCTTCAGGCGCGCCGTGCTCAAGGATCCGCTGCGCATGAAGGCGCTGCAAAAGGGCTTATCGCAGCTGTGCGAGGAGGGCGCGACGCAGTTGTTCAAGCCGCTGCGCAACAACGACCTGATTCTGGGCGCGATCGGTGCGCTGCAGTTCGAGGTCGTGGCATTTCGACTGCAAGATGAATACAACGTGCAATGTGTGTTTGAACCCATCAACGTGGCCGTGGCGCGCTGGGTGAGCACGCAGGATGAAAAGCGCCTGGCGGAGTTTCGAACCAAGGGCTACGACAACCTGGCCATCGATCACGCCGGCGAGCTGGTGTACCTGGCGCCGACGCGCGTGAATCTCGGATTGACAACAGAGCGCTGGCCGGACATCAAGTTCTTGAAGACGCGCGAAAATCTCGCCGCGTAGGCCGTTGCGGAGGCACGGTGCTCAAGCCGTGGCTTTCGGCCGGAAGGCGCGCACCGCGGCCTGGAACTGGCCTACCGTAACTCTAGTTGACGGTGCTGCATAACGCAGGAACGAGTACTGCCGGCAAAGCGCGGTAACCGCGTTGGCAAGATCCGGGCGTAGACGCGCCACGCGCAGCGCGTAGGCCTCTGCTCCTTCGTGCGGTATGCGCGGAATGCCTGCCGCGGCGAGCTTCGCGCAGAGCCGCGCATAGGAGCGAGCTGTCTCGTCTTTCGAACGCGGCGCGAGTTCGCGACGCACTTGCCAGGTGAGCCACGCGAATACCAGTGCCATGGCGGCGGCCAGCACCATGACGAGTTTCTGGCCGTCGGGCTCGGGAATCTTCAGGAACTCGAGCAGCTTGCGCTGCGAGTCCTGATCGAAGTCCAAAATGCGCTCGCGCCATATCTGCTTGACCGTGTCGAAACGCAGCCGCATGCCGGAGAACCAGCGGGCCTTGAGCTGCCAGGCGCTGGCCAGGGATTCGTCGGTGCTGGCGACGTCCGCCAGACCCCGCTCGACCCTTTCCGGCGCAATCGCGGCGGTCGGATCGATGCGCACCCAGCCGCGTCCTTCGATCCACACCTCGTTCCAGGCGTGCGCATCGCTTTGCCGCAATATCCAATAGTCGCCATACGGGTTCAGCGTTCCGCCTTGATATCCGGTGACCACCCGTGCCGGTATGCCGGCGGCTCTCGCCAGGGCAGCGAAGGCCGAAGCATAGTGGCCGCAAAATCCGCGCTTCGTGTTGAATAGGAATTCATCGACCGAATCGTCGGACAATTTCGGTGGAGTCAGCGTGTAGAAAAAAGGTTGTTGCCTGAATATCGTCAGCACCGCGTTGACGAACTCCATGTCGTCGGCGTGCGTGCTGCGCAGCTCTCGCGCCAATTGCAGAGTGCGCGGGTTGCGATTGGCGGGCAGCCTAAGGTCGCGACTTCGCCGTCTGGCACTCAACGGCTCGGTGGCTTGAACTTGAGTATACGAGGTGCCCAACACATCGACGGGGCGCGATAGTGCATCGCTCTGCGTCAAGGTGTAGTCGCTGTCGAGTTCCGCGCGGGGAAGATTCCAACTGCTCGGCCAGTCGAGCATGAATATCCAGCGATGCCGATGCGGCTCCATCATGACCGTATATTTATAGGCCGGTCCGAGCGGCTTTAAGCTGTGCGCGACCTCGGACGACGCCGATCGAGACCAGGTATGGCCGTCGAAGAGATCGAGCACAGGCCCGCGCCAGTAACGTTCGCGGTTCGGCGGCGCCGCCGCTTCAAAGCGCACGCGGAACGCCACTTCATCCGACAGCGCCAATTGGTTGATGTCGCCGGGGCTCATGGTGTCGCTTAAACCCGATGTGGCGGCCTGTGAATCATTGGGTATTTGCCACAGTGGGCCTGCGAAGCGCGGGAACAGCAGCCAGAACACCAACGCCAGCGGCAACGCTTGCGCCAGAATGCGGCCGCCGTAGCGCACACTGGGGCGCCAGCCGGGAGCGGGTCCGCTGCTGGTTAGGCGCAACAGCGTCGCGGTGGTGAGCCAACAAACTCCGATCAAATAAGCCAGCAGCCAGAAGGAGTTGCCTTCCAGAAGCGCCGCCAAACTCACGAAATAGATGATCAAAGTGATGATGTAGATGTCGCGCCGAGTTTTGGTTTCCAGCAATTTCAATCCGGCGGCCACGGCGAGCAGCGCAGTCCCACCCACCAGGCCGTTGAACGAATGGAAGCGCACCAACAGCAGCGGTACGGCCAGCACGGCGACGGTAACGAGCGCGCTGCCGGGAGGCGTGCCGCGTCCGCCGCGCGCCAACCCCAGGCGAATGAGTCCGCAGACCACCACGATAGCCGGCACCCACAGCGGCAGCGTGGTGATGTGCGCGAGCAGTGCCAACGCCAGGCAGCCCGAAATTCCCAACAGTTGTTCGTAAGTGACGCGGTCGGTGATCATGATTCACCGACATCGAAGGCGGCGAGCGCCCGCAAGCAGGCGAATCGATGCGCGGCGCCGCCGGAGGGCGCCAGCTCCTTGCCGGGAATTCTCAGCCCATAGGGACGTTGCGCGGCATCGCTCTCCAGCACCCAGAGACACAGCTGCGAGAGCCGCGCCTCGGTGTTCAATCCTTCCAGCATGGACCAGTCCAACCATTCAGGTTGTGCCGCCAGGCTCGAGTAGCTGCGCACTACGGGTTCACCCCCGCGCGCCAGCACCTTCCACGCCATGTGCTTTAACGGTACGCCCGGTTGGTAGGCGCGCAGCCCCGAGAAATCTTCATCGCCCCGCGCATCGGAGTGCGAACCCGTCCCCTGTGCGGACCCCGATGGCAGGGCTTTATTGCCGGCCGGTGCCGGGGCGACGTAGACCGCGATCGAGCCCTGCACATAGGTCCAGGAGTAGAACCACCCGAACGGATAGCGGGTGCGCAGTTCGAACTGGCTGATTCGCGTCACGCCGCGCTGCGCGACCGGCGCGATCACTTCGATCGTCGCGCCTTCCCCGGCCGCGACGCTGTTCATGCCGATGCCGCCCAAGCAGCGCACCTCGATGTCGCGCCGATCGACACGGGAGCCATTGCGCAGCTCGAATTCGAGCATCGCTTCGCGCCCGGCAAAGGCATCGACCTCGGTGGTCGCATCAACGGACAGCCGCAGCATGTTGCGGTTGCAATGATGCATGGTCACCAAGGCCATGCTCGACATCAGAAACGCAAAGGCGATGGCAAGATTGCTGTTGTAGTTGAGGCCTGCGACCAGCATCGCCGCGAGAATCACACCCAGCATGAAGCCGAAGCGGGTGGGAAGGATATAAATACGGCGCCGATTGATGCTGATCGGCAGCGTGTCGCGGCCATGGCGTCGAATGACCCGGGCCCGGAGTTGATCGACCGCCGCTTGGCGCAAAGTGACCAAGGTTTTCGATCCTTAAGCGTTTAAGGAACCGGCACGGCCTCGAGCAGGCGGGTGACCGCGATGGCATCGCTACTGCGCTGGCGTACGCGATGTTCGACGACCGCGGGAAATATCGCCTGCACATGCTCCGGAATGACGGCATTGCGGCCGTGGAGCAAGGCCCAGGCGCGCGCGGCGCGCAGCAGTCCGATGGCTGCTCGCGGCGACAGCCCGGCATTCAAACCGGGTGCTCGGCGTGTGTGCGCCACCAGCGCCTGCACGTAGTCGAGCAGTGCGGGGGAGACATGCACCTCGAGCACGCTTTGCTGCAGCTGACGCAGACTGTCCGGCGTGGTAATGGTCTGCAGCGTCTTGACCAGGTCGCGGCGGTCGACGCCGCTCAATAATTCACGCTCCGCGGCCGCCGCCGGGTAGCCCAAATGCACGCGCATCAAGAATCGATCCAGCTGCGACTCGGGCAGCGGAAATGTTCCCACCTGATCCTGGGGGTTTTGCGTGGCGATCACGAAGAAGGGCTCAGGCAGGGCCATCGATTGACCGTCGAGCGTCACCTGGTGCTCCTCCATCGCTTCCAGCAGTGCGCTCTGCGCCTTCGGCGAGGCACGATTGATTTCATCGGCCAGCACCAGCTGCGCGAAAATCGGCCCGCGCTGAAAGCGGAACTTGCCGGTCTCGCGATCGAAAATGGAGACGCCGAGGACATCGGCCGGCAACAGATCGCTTGTGAATTGAATGCGCTGGAATGACAGTCCCAAGGTTTGGGCGATGCCATGGGCCAGCGTGGTTTTTCCCACGCCGGGAATGTCCTCGATGAGCAAATGGCCGCGCGCCAACAGGCAGGCCACGCAAAGCCGGATCTGCGCATCCTTGCCCAGGATCACGCGATTCAGCTGAGCGAGCACCGCTTCGATCTGCGAATGCAGCGCGTTCATGGGTTTTTAAGCTTGTTCACCCGGGCAGTCTGGGCTGATAACTGGCCTATTTCCGTGCGCAATTCCTCAAGCCGCTGCTGGTCCTTGGCCACGATGTCGGCCGGGGCATTCTTGGCAAACTGGCTATTGCCCAGCTTCGCCTCCAATTTGCTCAGGTCCACCTCGGCTTTTCGCAGCTTTTTTGCCAGGCGGTCAAGCTCGGCGGTGGGGTCGATCAATCCCTTCATGGGAACCAGGATCTCTAGATTGCCCAGCAGGGCGACGGCGGAAATCGGCGCAGTCTCGGCTTCGCTGAGCGCGCGCGGCGGTTCGATCCCTGCCAGGCGCATCAGGTAGTGCAGATTGCGCCCGAGATACTCCATGTCCCGAGCGCCGGCGTTTTGCAGCAACACCTCAAGCTTGCGGCTCGGTGCGATGTCCATTTCGCCGCGAATCTGGCGCACACCGAGGATGAAGTCCATGACCCAACGCATCTCGGGCTCCGCTTGTGCATCCGTCGGCACCGAGGAGGCGCTTGGAAATTCCGCACGCATGATGGTCTCGCCGGCAGCTCCCGCGCTCACGCGCACGCGTTGCCAGATCTCTTCGGAGATGAACGGGGCGAGCGGATGCATGGCGCGCAACAATATTTCCAGCGTATTGATGAGCGTGAAGCGCGTGCCGCGCTTCGCCGCAGGCGTGGCGGAATCCGATTGCAGCACAGCCTTGCAGAGCTCCAAGTACCAGTCGCAGAACTCATGCCAGGTAAATTCGTACACGGCGTTGGCGACCAGGTCGAGCCGATACTCGGCGAATCCGGCTTCAATGCGTCCCAGCATGCTCGCCAGACGCGAGCGAATCCAACGGTCCGCCAAACTGAAATCCGCTCCCGCCGCGCTTAAATCCTGACCCTCGACGTTCATCAGCACGAACCGCGCAGCATTCCACAGCTTGTTGCAGAAGTTTCGATATTCCTCCACCTTGGCCATGTCGAAGCGCAGATCGCGGCTCTGCGTTGCAAGCCGCGCAAAGCACAGGCGCAGCGCATCCGTGCCGTACGCGGCGATGCCTTGCGGAAATTGCTTGCGCGTCGCCTTTTCGATGGCCGTCTTCATTTGCGGCTGCATGAGGCCGGTGGTGCGCTTCTCGAGCAGCGCCTCCAGGGAGATTCCGTCGACAATGTCGAGCGGGTCGATCACGTTGCCCTTGGACTTGGACATCTTCTGACCATCCTGGTCGCGAATCAGCCCGTGGATGTACACCCTGTGAAAGGGCACGTCCCCCATGAATTTGAGGCCCATCATCATCATGCGGGCGACCCAGAAGAAAATGATGTCGAATCCGGTCACCAAGACTGAGGTGGGATAGTAGGTTTGCAGTGCCGGGGTTTTTTCCGGCCAGCTCAGGGTCGAGAACGGCCACAGCGCCGATGAGAACCAGGTGTCCAGCACATCATCGTCTTGGCGCAGCGGTATCGACGGGTCAATGCCATGTACCTCGCGCGCATCGGCTTCGCTGCGTGCCACGTAGCAGCGTCCCTCGCTGTCGTACCAGGCCGGAATGCGATGACCCCACCAGAGCTGGCGGCTGATGCACCAGTCCCTGATTTTGTGCATCCAATCGTAGTAGACGCCGGTCCAGGTCTCGGGTACGAAACGCACCCGGCCTTCTTCGACCGCGCGAATGGCGGGCGCCGCCAGCGGCTTGATGTCCACGAACCACTGATCGGTCAGCAGCGGCTCGAGGATGGCATTGCTGCGATCGCCGCGCGGCACCGTTAGCTTGTGCGGTTCGATGCGTTCGATGAGTCCCATGCCATCCAAGTCGGCGAGAATTTTTTCTCTCGCGGCAAATCGATCCAGACCTTGATAGGCGCGCGGTACGCTGTCATTGAGCGCGGCATCCAGGGTCATGATGTTGATCATGGGCAGGTTGTGCCGCTGGCCCAACTCATAGTCATTGAAGTCGTGGGCGGGTGTGATTTTCACGCAGCCGCTGCCGAAGGTCGGGTCGACGTAGGCGTCGGCAATGATGGGCAGTTCGCGATCCGCCAAGGGCAGACGCACCTTCCGTCCGATCAAATGCCGGTAACGCTCATCATCCGGATGAACCGCAACGGCCGCATCGCCCAGCATGGTTTCCGGCCGCGTGGTGGCAACCACCAGGTAGCCTGAGGTCTCGACCAAGGGATAGCGCAAATGCCAAAGGCTTCCCTGTTCTTCGTCCGCCACGACTTCCAAGTCGGAAAGGGCGGTCTTCAAGACCGGATCCCAATTCACCAATCGCTTGCCCCGGTAGATCAGGCCATCTTCGTGCAGACGCACGAACACTTCGGTCACTTTGAGCGACATGGCGGGATCCAGGGTGAACACATCGCGCTGCCAGTCGACCGAGGCGCCCAGGCGCCGCATTTGTTTGGCGATCATGCCGCCGGAAGTTTCCTTCCACTGCCAGACCCGCTCGACGAAGGCCTCGCGGCCCAATTCGATGCGGCTTTGCCCCGCGGCATTCAACTGACGCTCGACCACCATCTGCGTGGCGATTCCCGCATGATCGGTGCCCGGCTGCCACAAAGCATCGAATCCGCGCATGCGGTGATAGCGGGTGAGCGCGTCCATGATGGTGTCCTGGAACGCATGCCCCATGTGCAGCGTGCCGGTGACATTGGGCGGCGGGATCACTATGGAAAAGGCCGGCCCTTTGCCGCTCGGCGCAAAGAAGCCAGAGGTTTCCCACCACGCATAGATGCGCGCCTCGATATCCGCCGGTGAGTAGGCCTTATCCATGACGGTCCGGGCTCTTAAGCATCCGCCGGTTCATCGATCTGGTGCGTCTCCAAGGCGAGCTTGAGATCGCGGTAGGACTTGAAGCGTTCTCTGCCCATGCGTCGACGCTCCTCGTCGGCATCGATCACTTCGGCGATTCGCGTGAAGCGCTCGAGCTGGGTGGGCAGACGCTGGGTCAGGTTGACCAGCAAGTCCGCGGAGGCGACCGCGATCGGCTCCAGGGTCAGATGAACCGGCGTCGCGGGGTCCACCGAGCGCTCATCCAGGCAGACCTTGTGCGGTATGAAGGAGCGCTCATTGAAGGTCCACAGCAGTTCATCCAAGGCCTGTGCATCGGCCAGCGTGTCGCTGACGATGACGATCTTCAGATCTTTGAGGTAGGCCTTCTCGGTCAGACGGCAGGCAAAGGCTAAGCGCTGTTTGGCGGCGGCGCTTTTGAGAACGTAGAAATCGACGCGCTCCGTCATGATGCCCAGGAGCCTGTCTGAGTATTCAACGTGAGCCGCGTTGGCAGCGCGAGGGAGCGGATGCAAGGCGCGCGGCGCAGGGCGTGGTGGGCTCCACGGCCAAGCCGCGCAACACCGCAGACGCCCCTCCCGCTGCCAACCCTTCGTACCCTTGCAGATTTCGCTTCATGCTTTGTTGTCGCCTCCTCATTGGGAGTAGACCCAACTTCGTCGGCTCCGCCTCGCCTGAAGCGAAATCTGCCACGGTCGCGGCCACGTTGAATATTCAGACAGGCTCCTTGGCGCGATGAATGAGAAAATCGACCAACAAAGGCACGGGCCGGCCGGTGCTGCCTTTCTGCGCGCCGCTCAGCCACGCGGTTCCCGCCACGTCCAGGTGGGCCCACTGCAAATCCTTGGCGAACTTGCCCAGGAATGAGGCCGCGGTGCAGGCGCCGCCTTCCCGGCCACCGACGTTGGCAATGTCCGCGAAATTGCTTTTCAGCTGATCGACATATTCCTCGCCGATCGGCAGGCGCCAGGCGCGATCGTCCGCACGCAGCCCGGCCGACTCGAGTTCGTGCGCCAAGGCCGGCGTATTGCTCATCAAACCGCTGAGGTGATTGCCGAGCGCCACGATGCAGGCCCCCGTCAGCGTCGCGACATCGACCACGGCCGCCGGCTTGTAGCGTCGGCTGTAAGTAATGGCGTCGCACAGTACCAATCGGCCCTCGGCATCGGTGTTGAGAATTTCCACCGTCTGTCCCGACATGGTCGTTACGATATCGGCGGGTTTTACGGCGGCACCGCTCGGCATGTTTTCGGCGGCCGCGACGATGGCCACCACATGGATTTGCAGCTTCATGGCAGCGATCGCACGCAGGGTACCGAGCACCGCCGCACCGCCGCTCATGTCGAACTTCATCTCATCCATGGCGGGCGGATCTTTCAGCGAGATGCCGCCGGAATCAAAGGTGATTCCCTTGCCGATCAGGCAGATCGGCGCCGTATTCTTGCGCGTGCCCCGATACTCGCACACGATGAGGCGAGGAGGTTCCACCGAGCCCTGGGTCACCGCCAGAAAGGCGCCCATTTTGAGTGCTTTGATGCCGCTTTCGTCCAAGACCTTCGTCTTGATGCTGGGAAATTCCTTCGCCAGTTGCATCGCACGCGCGCCCATGTAAGTCGGCGTGCAGACATTCGGCGGCAGATTGGCCAGATCGCGCGCGAAAGCCACACCGCTGCCAATGGCCGCACCCATGCTCAAGCCCTCGGCGGCCGCTTTCGCAGCACGTGCATCCGCCGTCGCCACGCTGATGTTGGCCAGGCGGCGCGCTTTTGGTTTGGGCGAGGTCTTCAGGTCCGGAATTCTGTAGGCCTGCGATGAGAATACTTCCGCGACGATGCGCGCGCGATATTGCACGTCGAGTTCAGGCACGGGCTCCATCGCAAAGTAGACGACTGCGTCGTCGGCTCCGGTCTTCGCGAGCGCCTGTGCGCTCGACAGCAGCGCTTTGCGATATTGCTTCCTGCCGAAGGAGGCGCGGGTGCCGAAGCCCACGAGCAACAGTCGAGCGGCGCTCGACCCCGCGGGCAGCGGCAGCATCAGCGTGTCGCCAAGCTTGGCCGCGAAATCACCACTGCGCGTCAGGCCCACGATCAGGCCCGCCAGCTGCTTGTCGAGGTGACGGCCGGCAATACCAAGATCGCCATTCTCATAGATGCCCACCGCGGCGCAGCCCGTCTGCGCTCGCGCCTTCGCATCAACTATTGCCATGAATTCCATATCCTACAGCTCCGTTTTGTTCGTCGTTGCACCCAAAGGTTTGCGCAAATAGTTTACTAGATTATTGAGAAGGCTCTAAGCTGCCGGCATGAAATGGACAGTGCAAAGATATGTTTTGCGCGAAGTGGTGCAGACATGGCTTGCCGTGACCGGTGTTTTGGTCGCGATTCTGGTATCGAATCAGCTGTCCCGCGTGCTGGGCCAAGCGGCGGAGAACCAATACGGCCGGGGCGTGGTTTTCGACCTGATCGCATTGGGTGCGCTCATGAATCTATCGGTTATCGTGCCGGTCGGATTGTTGTTGGCGATGGTTTTGACCTTGGGCCGCATGTACCACGACAGCGAAATGGCGGCGCTGCAGGCCTGCGGCTTCGGTCCGTCCCGGCTGCTGGCGCCTCTGTTCTGCTTTTCTGCGCTGATTGCGGCGGGCTTGGGATGGCTGGTCTTCGTCCAGGTGCCGCGCGCCGACGGCCTGGTGCAGTTGCTGCGTCAGTCAGCCATCAAAGAGGCGCAGTTCGGCCAGCTCGACGCCGGCAGGTTCCGCGCCTTCAGCGGCGGCGATGCCGTTTTCTATGCCGAACGCGTCGATCAGGACGGGGTGCTGCACAACGTATTCGTGCAACGCGAGGTGCAGCAGGGACGAATCGAGGTGGCGCTGGCCGACACGGCGACCTACTCGAAGGGGAACGCGAGCGGTATGCACTTGGTGACGCTGTTCAACGGGCGGCGCTACGAGGGCGTGCCCGGACAGGACGATTTCCGGGTCATCGAGTTCCGCGAACACGGCATCCCGATCGCCACGCCGGAGGACTTGCGCGGGCCCATGGACCCCGATACCAAGCCGACGGGGGAGCTGTTGGGCTCGAGCGATCCGTCCGACATCGCGCAACTGCAATTCAGGGCATCTACGCCAATTATGGCGCTTGTGCTCACCCTCATCGCCGTGCCTTTGAGCAAATTGCGGCCCAGGCAGGGCCGCTATGCAAGAGTCGGCTTTGCCATCGTGTTGTACTTCGTTTATTCGATGTTGCTGTCCGGCTCGAAGATTTGGCTGGAGAAGAGCGAGTTGTCCCCCGCAATTGGCGTGTGGTGGGTGCATATCGCGGCCTTGGGATTGGGTGTGTACTTGTTGATGCGCGACGCGAGGAAAGCGTGAATACGCTCGACCGCTATCTCTATCGCACCGTGTTGCTCTACACGCTCATGACCATGGCCGTGCTGTTGGCCTTGGGTGCGCTGGTCCTGTTCATCAGCCAGCAAGGCGATATCGGCGTCGGCAGCTACAGTGCAGCCGATGCGTTCTTATTTACGTTCTTGAATCTGCCGCAAACGGCATTCGAGCTGTTGCCGATCGGCGCGATGATCGGCGCATTGATGGGGCTCGGCAATTTGGCCGCCGGCAGCGAGCTGGTGGTCACGCGGGCATCGGGCGTTTCGGTTTGGCGCGTCGCGTGGCCCGTGGGTCTTGCCGGGATGACGCTCGCAGTCATCATGTTTGGCATCGGCGAGTATGCAGCGCCGTCCATGTCGCAATTCGCCAAGCGCGAGAAGACCACCGCCAAGCTGGCCGATGTCAGTTTCGCGGGTACCAGCAGCGCCTGGGTCAAGGACGGCAATCGAATTTTGCGAGTGCAAACGGGCGAAGTGGACCGGGCTTTTGGCGGCGTTTCGGTGTTCGAGCTGGATGGACCGAATCGCCTACGCTCGATTCAACGCGCCGCGCGCATCGAGGTGGCGGACCCCGGGCGTTGGAGCTTGCACAATGTGGCGACGTCGCGTTTCGAGAAGGACAGGATCGAAGGCAACACCGTCAACGAGCTGACCTTGCGCTCGACGGTAAATCCGGATTTTCTGGGGCTCGCGGCGACCGATCCGCAGATGCTCACCCTGCATGGACTGGCTTCCTATATCGATCATCTGCGGCGCAACAGCCTCGAAACCGCCCGGTACGAAATCGGGTATTGGTCGCGCATCGCAAGACTCTTTGCGGTGATCATCGTCACTTTGCTGGCGCTGCCGTTTGTCTTTGGGCCCTTGCGCACCAGCGGAGCCGGAACCCGCACGGTTGTCGGAGCACTGCTGGGCGTCGTGTTCTTCCTCGTCACGCGCACCGTCGAAAACGGCGGGCAACTTTTCAATCTGAATCCGACACTGGTCGGCTGGTTGCCGACGGCGG